>NZ_JAQREL010000018.1:0-99619 GCF_028599255.1 Pseudoalteromonas sp. Angola-7 | reverse complement strand
GTTAAAGAACGTTGCGATTAAAGCGTTAAACTTTATCTCGCTAGGGCTGCGCATCTTACGCTTTCCTATTTTTTTGTCAACACTTAATTTTGTTAAACTTGAAAGTTTTTAAAACTAAGTTTTACTCAACTCACTGAGTAGCTCGTGCCTCGCTATGCGTTGCGCTCTGCCGTCTCAGTGGGGTCGCATTATAGGGAGATCCGAAAACAGATCAACCCTTTTTTGAAGAAAACTTGAAATAAATGACTGTTCGCGTGAAATTAAAGCAAAGTGGTTACTTTAAACACTAAAAAGGCCCTTACGGGCCTTTTATATTAGTTTACGATGAGTTTCCAACCGAGTTTACTTTGCAATTTAGACTCTTGTTGTAGCTCACTAGCCATAAGAGGGTGTTCTTTTAACCAGTTATTGGCAAACTTTAAGTCTAAGGTGTCTTTTTCTACAGATAACTCTATTTTAGGAAGTACGTCGTCTTGTCGGCGCATCGATAATATTACGGCAATTCTTAATAACCTAACTAAGTATTGGGTAAGTGTACTATGTGCACCTAAAACGTCGAAGCTTCCTTTTTGAATATCGGAGCGATGAGCATTGGCAACAGCAGCAATCACTTTATGTTCAGATTGTGAAAAACCTGGCATATCGGTGTTTTCTATAATGTAGGCTGTGTGCTTGTGATATTGCTTGTACTCTATTAATAAACCAATTTCGTGTAGTTGTGCTGCGGCTTTTAAAAGCGGCAACGCATTTTCACTAACAAGCGGCCAGCTTTCACCTACTTGCTCTGCCAGTTGAATAACTAAGCTCGATACTCGATTAGCTTGCTTTTGATCAACATGGTAACGGTCCATAAACCCATCAACGGTGCGTTTACGAATGTCGTTGTTATGAAGCTCGGGCACCATACTGTAAAGCACACCTTCGCGTAGTGCACCGCCAGCTAATCCCATTTTTTCAATTTCAAGTGATTCAAATAGTGCAATTAAGATAGCAAGACCAGATACAAAAACTAATCTGCGCTCCTCGCTTAGACCAGGTAAGTCTAGTGCAGCGATAGTGCTAAACGTTATTGATTGCTCTTTTATTTTATTTAGCTTTTCTAGAGTGAGTAGTTCATCTAAGTGTTGCGCAACCATTATTTCTTGAATGGCTTGCACCGTGCCAGAAGCACCCGATGCAATTTGCCAACCTGCTTGTTTATACTCAGGGGCAATTTCATCAATGACTTCGTGGGCAGCTTTGATAGCAGCGTTAAAGTTTGCTTCACTTAATTGGCAATCTTTAAAATAGCGCTCTAAATAAGTAACGCACCCCATATTTAAGCTTTTATAGTGCAGTGCCTCAAAGCCCTTACCTATAACGACTTCGGTACTTGCACCACCAATATCAATAACTAGCTGCTTGCCAGTGCATGATGAAGTGTGTGCTACGCCTTTATAAATAGTGCGTGCTTCTAGCTCACCACTTATTACATTAATAGTGTGGCCTAAGATTTTTTCGGCTTGTGCTTTAAAAACATCGGCATTCGTCGCAAGACGTAAAGTGGCCGTTGCTACTATGGTTATATTTTGTTTTGGAATGTCTTGTAGGCGCTCAGCAAAAAGTGCAAGGCACTCCCAGCCTCGCTGCATTGCCTCAGTGCTTAATACGTTATCTTTATCAAGCCCTGCGGCTAATCTTACTTTGCGTTTAACGCGGCCTATAGTTTGTAGGCCGCCAGCAATTGATTTAGCAATAAGCATATGAAAGCTATTTGAGCCTAAATCAATGACTGCATACACATTTTTTTGCGGTTTAAATTGCCCCACCGTTCAAAAACCTCTAGTTACTACTACGTACAGTAACGGCCGAGTTACGACCGTCCTTTTTGGTAACTATTATTTGGGCGACGTCCGTTATTATTACTACGATTACGTGGGCCTGTAGAATAGTTGCGCTTTCTTTGAATAGTAGGCTTTGTTAAATCATCTAGCAATGCGGTTTTATCATAATGTGATAAAGGAATGCTGTGCTCTATATACTCTTCTATTTCATGCAGGTTATAAGCGTACTGCTCACATGCAAAGCTAATTGCATGACCTGATGCGCCCGCACGACCTGTACGGCCAATACGGTGAACGTAATCTTCACAATCATCTGGCAGGTCAAAGTTAAATACATGACTTACCTCAGGGATATGTAGCCCACGTGCTGCCACATCGGTTGCCACTAAAAAGTCTAATTCGCCTTTGGTGAATTGCGCTAATATAGATTGGCGTTTTTTCTGGTTTACATCGCCAGTGAGCATACCTACTCGGTGGCCATCGGCTTTTAACCAGGCATACACTGTTTCACAGCTGTGCTTTGTATTGGCAAACACAATGGCTTTGTCTGGCCATTCTTCCTCAATTAAAGTTAATAGCAGCTTAATTTTATCTTCTTGAGAAGGATGAAATAGCTCTTCTTTAATTCGCTTACCTGTTTTAACGTCTGGCTCGATTTGAACGTGCTCAGGGTTGGTCATATGTTCAAAGGCAAGTTCTTGCACGCGATAAGAAAGCGTGGCAGAAAATAATAGGTTTAATCTATCTGCTGTATCTGGCATACGGCGGAACATGTAACGAATGTCTTTTATAAAGCCTAAATCGAACATACGATCGGCTTCATCAAGCACAACTACCTCAATTTCATTAAGGGTGTAACAGCCTTGCTTGTACAAATCGATTAGTCGACCTGTAGTACCAATTAAAATATCAACGCCTTTTTCTAATTGTGCACGTTGTTTTTCGTAATCTTCGCCACCATATACTAAACCTAAGTTAAGATTACAGTGCGGCGCTAAAATTTTAGCATCTTTGTGTATCTGAATCGCAAGCTCCCGAGTCGGGGCCATGATCAGGGCTCTTGGATGTTTACTAGGTGCTTTGCTAGATTGTAATAACCGATGGCACGTGGCAGTTAAAAACGCCAACGTTTTGCCTGTACCTGTTTGTGCTTGGCCCGCGATATCGCGTCCGTCACAAATAAAAGGTAGGCATTTTGCTTGAATGGGTGTGCAATATTCAAACCCACTTTCGGTTAAACCGGCAACCACTTCCGGTGCGATAGCAAAGTCTGAAAACTTTTTATCGGTCAAATGTGTCTTAGTCATAGCGTTTAAGCATAACGTTTAAACTTGCAATAAGAAACAAGAGTGTTTAAATACGCACTAAATATTTCGCCTAACTAAATCGGAGAGCGCAATGAGCGAGAAAATAATCCAAATTACTGACGATAGCTTTGAAGCTGACGTATTACAATCAGACAAGCCTGTACTAGTAGATTTTTGGGCTGAGTGGTGCGGACCTTGTAAAATGATCGCCCCTATCCTTAATGAAGTAGCTGATGAATACGAAAGCCGTGTAACAGTTGCTAAATTAAACATCGACCAAAACGCGGGTACACCGCCTAAATTTGGTATTCGTGGTATTCCTACTCTGCTTCTTTTTAAAGACGGCCAAGTAGCTGCAACGAAAGTTGGTGCGCTTTCTAAAACTCAACTTATTGAGTTCTTAGAAAACAATATCTAAGTAAAAATTAAAAAAAAGGGCGTTTTTGCCCTTTTTTTGTGTTTATTTTGTATAAAGACTGGACGCTATGCCAGTGAACTGCTAGTTTATAAAGCCAACTAATCCTTAGTTATATTCAACAAACCTCACTCAACTATCAAAGCGATTTTGAGTATGACAATTGTAATAAAGAACCCACCAATATGCATTTACGCGAATTAAAAGACAAGTCTATAAAAGAACTTGTAAACTTAGCTGAGTCCATGGGGCTCGAAAACGTAGCCCGCTTAAGAAAGCAAGATATCATTTTTGCCATTCTTAAAGCACACGCCAAAGGCGGAGAGAACATCTTCGGTGGCGGTGTACTAGAGATTTTACAAGATGGTTTTGGTTTTTTAAGATCATCAGAAGCATCTTACTTAGCTGGCCCAGATGATATTTATGTATCTCCAAGCCAAATTCGCCGTTTCAGCATGCGTACTGGCGATTCTATTTCAGGGCTTATTCGTCCACCTAAAGATGGCGAACGCTACTTTGCTTTATTAAAAGTAAATGAAGTTAACTTCGATAAACCTGAAAACTCTCGCACTAAAATTCTTTTTGAAAACCTTACCCCACTACATGCAAACGAACGTTTTCGTATGGAACGCGGTAACGGCAGTAAAGAAGACATTACCGCTCGTGTACTTGATTTAGCATCTCCAATTGGCCGTGGCCAACGTGGTTTGTTAGTAGCACCGCCTAAAGCGGGTAAAACAATGCTACTGCAAAACATTGCACAATCAATTACTCACAATCACCCAGATGTTACATTAATGGTTTTACTTATTGATGAGCGTCCGGAGGAAGTAACCGAGATGCAACGCCTCGTTAAAGGTGAAGTTATTGCATCAACGTTTGATGAGCCAGCTTCTCGCCACGTACAAGTTGCAGAAATGGTTATTGAAAAAGCAAAACGTTTAGTTGAGCACAAAAAAGATGTGGTTATCTTGCTTGATTCAATCACCCGTTTAGCGCGTGCTTACAACACTGTTATTCCTTCATCAGGTAAAGTACTTACCGGTGGTGTTGATGCTAACGCATTGCACAAGCCTAAGCGCTTCTTTGGTGCTGCACGTAATGTTGAAGAAGGCGGTAGCTTAACGATTATAGCTACAGCTCTTATCGACACGGGCTCTAAAATGGATGAAGTTATCTACGAAGAGTTTAAAGGTACCGGTAACATGGAACTACACTTAAATCGTAAGATTGCTGAAAAGCGTGTATTCCCTGCCATCGACTTTAACCGCTCTGGTACGCGTCGTGAAGAACTACTTACTAAGCCAGATGAGCTACAAAAGCTGTGGATTTTACGTAAGATTGTTCATGAAATGTCAGAGATTGATGCAATGGAATTCTTAATTGATAAGCTTTCTATGAGCAAAACGAACGATGAATTCTTCGATTCGATGAAACGCCAATAAGCGCGTTTTCGTTACATAAAAAAAGCGCCTAGGGCGCTTTTTTTATGTTTAAACGAAATACCAATCGGCTTAGATATTTAGCCTTTCTAGCATACTAAATAAAGCGTTAATGGCGTTATAAATTTCTTATGTAGAACAACTAGGTGTCAAAACTTATGCCTTATGACCACTCTATTTATCTGTCGCTATAAATGTCTAATAACCTAACACGATTGGTATAATTAACTCTCGTTATATTTTTTAAGTACACGCTGTAATTCATCTACAAGCTTTTGAATGTGCTCTTTACTTTGGCTTTGTTTATTGAGTAAAGCCATATCGAGATTTTTAGCGGCCTTGGCAATATCGTCTAACGCAAACATTTGCGCAGCACCTAAAATACGATGGCTGTCTTTTTGTAGTGCCTCTAGGTCATTACTATTATGGTGCTGACTTATGGTTTCGCTTTCAAACGTGAAGCTTTGCTTAAAACTTGTTACTAAGTCGCTCATGTCTATCTTAGCTGTATAGGCTGCCTCTTGTTTTGCTTCACCTAAATGCTGGGAAAGGGTGTTATAAAACGCGTTTTTATCTAATGGCTTACCTAAATACCCTGTAAACCCTAGGGCAAGATAATCATCAACTTCATGGCTCATTGCATTGGCCGTTAAAGCAAAAATAGGCGCTTGAAAGCCGCACTGTTGCAACAACGAAAACGCAGCGCGCCCGTCCATAATAGGCATTTGTATATCAAGCAGCACTAAATCTGGGTATATTTGTAGGCACTTCTCAACCGCTTGCTCGCCATTTTCTACCGCAATAACTTCAAGCCCCATAGAACGTAAATAACGACTTATGAGTCTGCGATTGTCGGGATGATCCTCAGCCAGTACTACGCGCCCGGTTAACTGCTTAACCTGTTCAGCGGCGCTTACATGTTCGTACTCATCTAGCTCTTTTTCGACCTCTACACAGGGTAAAAACAGCGAAAACTGACTTCCGCGCTTAAACTCACTTTGTACGCTAATATAGCCGCCCATCATAGAGGCTAGCTGTTGAGACAAACTAAGCCCTAATCCGGTGCCACCAAAGCGGCGGCTAATACTGTTATCGGCTTGGCTAAAGCATTCAAATATTTGTTTTAGCTGTGATGAATTCATGCCAATACCGGTGTCTTTAACTATAAAAACAAGCCCTTGCTCGGTTTTGTTTAAAGACACAACAACCTGCCCCGCCTGAGTAAACTTAACAGCATTAGCACATAAATTAATGAGTATTTGCTTCACCCGCATTAAATCAAGCTTGGTATAAAACGCATTGCCTACATGGTTATCAAAACGAATTTGTAAATGCTTCGCCTTAGCCTGCGTAATAAACATGGCATGCACATCGCTAACTAGCTGCACTATGTCAAAGCACGAAATATTAAGCTCTAATCTGTTTGCTTCTATTTTACTTAAATCAAGTACGTCATTAATTAAACTTTTTAAGTGATCGCTATGTCGTTGAATTATTTTTAATTCGTCTTGTAGGTTTTCAGGCTCGTACAAACCATTAATTAAATCATCTGTTTGGCCTAAAATAGCGGTGAGCGGGGTTCTAATTTCATGGCTAATATTTGCCAAAAACTGGCTTTTAACATCATTTGCTTCTCGTAGCTCTTGGGCAATAGCTTGTAGCTCTGCTGTACGCTGCGCGACTTGTTCTTTTAATAACTGCTTAGCACGCTTTTCGGCGCCCCGACGATAAAGCGCGGTGCCCGTTACAATTACTAAAAATAATAAAACAAAAATAAAAACCGTAAGCTGCGAACGTTGGCTCATTTTTAACTTTTGTACTTTTCGTTCTTGCTTCAGCTTTTGAATTTCTTGATTTAACTGAGTAGCTTTAAATTGATTTTGTAATACAGCTAAGGCGCTGGTAATTGTTTCGCTATTTATACCGCGCTGCTCTGCTACAAACTTTTCGTGCAGAGTTAATGCCTCAGCGTAGTTGCCTTTGCTTGCCTCTAGGAGCGAGCGTGTACCAAAAGCATCGCGCTTTATACGCACACTATTATATTGTGTGGCCAAATCGGTTGCTTTATCTAAGCTTTTTTGCGAATCAGCAAGCTCGCCTCTCACAAATTGTATTTTAGCCAGTGCATGTAAGGCGTTAAGCTCTAAACTGTGATTGGCAATTTTAAGGGCATTTTGCACCCCCAATTTAGCTTGCTCGTAGGCAACATCCACGTTATTAAGAATTAAATTGATGTTTGCTAAATTAGTATATTGGGTAGATAACTTATTATAATCATTGGTAGAAATATAATAGCGCAGTGCCATTTGGTAATAATGCAGCGCTAAATCAAATTGCGAACTTTCGTAGTAAGCAACCCCTAAATTATTGTTAACTTGCGCTATGCCGCTGGTATCAGCTAATTTTTGATAAACTTTAAGTACTTCTTTATAAAATAAAATGGCGCTTTCGTAACGCGATAACCTTATGTACACCCCTGCGATATTTAGCAAAATATCAGCTTGGTCTTGAGCACTGCCCTTTTTCTCATAAATCTCTTTTGCTTTTAAATAATATTCGAGCGTTAGCTCCATATTATTCATTTCAAAGTACGCTAAACCAATATTACTTAGCAGGTTTGCAAGCTCTACTTGCTTATTGTTTTTTTCAACAATCACCATGGCGCGGCTATATTCAACAATAGCTTGCTGAAAATATCCCTGAAAATAAAACACAACGCCTTGCATTTTAATGGCTCTAAAGTGCATATCTGGTAGGTAGTTTAAGGAAGTGTGCTGTTCTAATTTTTTAAAATACAGCAGGGCATTTTCAAAATCATCTGAGGAGAAGGCTAAATCGGCAAGTTCAGAATACACACTGACCTTTTGGGATTCTGTAATATTTTTTGCTTCAAGCAGTGCATTACCGAGCGTGAGTTTTACGTCCCACTGCTGCTCTTTTTTAAATTCATCAAATAAAGATACACTATTTTGAGCAAAGCTTGGCAGTATGAACACACAACATAAAACAAATAAAAGGCACTTCAATTTGCCTTGCATAATATTATTCCTTCAAACTTTAGCTTTAGTCAGTGTAATCTTTATTGAAGATACACAACAAAACGAGTGCAAACAATGCTTAACCCCCTGATTGATGAGATTTTTGAGCTACTTTTAACTCAGCGTGTTTGGAAAGTTCATATCTTAGCTGCAACGCTCGCTCAACAAGGGGTGCTACCACCTTTAGATGCAAACCCTGAGCAAAATTTATTTAAAAAGAATTTTTTAATTATGAATGCTTTATTTGAGCTGCAAACACAGCTATTACCCAAGCACTTAATTATATCGTCATTACATATTGAACTTGTAGAGCCAAGTAGCAATGTAGCAACGCAATCCCATTTACAAAGTTACTATTTAAACTGGGAAAACTACGACACCAGTGCCAAAGACATAGAGGCATTATTAGATAGTTTTTGGCAGCAATTTAACCCACTAATAAAGCAACCAGTTGGGCGAATTGAGCCATTACTTAAGGCTTGGCAATTACCGCCAAACTTTAGCCTGGCTATGCTACAAAAGCGCTGGCGGCAATTGGCATTAAAACATCACCCCGATAAGCAAACTGGGAGTGCATGTAAATTTAGACAAATAAGAGCCGAGTATGAGCAGCTAAAGCTAGCTGCTCAAAACACGTAATTAACGGGTAAGGCGACGGGCACGAATTTTACGCCCTTTAATATTGCCCTCGGTTAATTTACGTAGTGCAGGTTTTGATGCATTGCGCTCAACGGCTACAAAGGCGACGTTATCGAGTACATTTATTTTACCTACTTGGCGTCCTGCAACACCATCTTTGCCAGTAAGTGCACCTAAAATATCACCAGCACGCACTTTTTGCTTTTTGCCCGAGTCGATCATTAGGGTAACCATTTCAGGCTTGTAAGGCGGCTTTTCTAATAAACTAAAAGCTGGCATTGGCTCTGGCAAAAAGTCTCGTTCGTAATGGTCGCCTATTTGCGCCACTTTAAACTGCTCAGCCTCACCGTAAATAGAGCATGCAATACCTTTTTTACCCGCTCGGCCTGTGCGCCCTACACGGTGCACATGGGTTTGTGGGTCGTGTGCTAAATGGTAATTTATTACCATGTCCATGTCGTCAATATCTAAGCCACGCGCGGCAACATCGGTAGCAACTAATATTGAGGCACTTTTATTAGCAAAATGAATTAACGTACGTTCGCGATCACGCTGCTCTAAATCACCGTGCAACGCCACTGCACTAAAGCCTTCACTTGCTAAATCATCACAAACTTGTTGTGTTTCTACCTTGGTATTACAAAAAACAACACAGCTTTGTGGTGTAAATTTAAGTAGTAATAATTTAAGTGTTGAGTAACGCTGTTTGTTGTTATCCATTTTGTAAAAGTATTGCTTTATTGTGCTTTTTTCTTGCTCTTCTTCTACTTTTATCATCTCTGGATTTTTTAATACGCGCTTTGCAATAGCTTCAATTGCACGCGGAAAGGTTGCACTAAATAACAACGTTTGACGATTTTGCGGTATGTGCTCAATAATGGCATCAAGGGTATCTTGAAAACCCATATCAAGCATTTGATCTGCCTCATCAAGTACCAGCGTTTCAACATCGTCTAAACGCAGTGTGCCTTTGCGAATATGATCGTCCACTCGCCCAGGTGTACCCACAATAATGTGCGCGCCATGCTCAAGCGAGCCTATTTGTGGGCCAATAGAAACCCCGCCACACAAGGTTAAAATTTTAATATTGTGAATACCGCGGGCAAGTTTACGCATTTCTACCGCCACTTGCTCAGCCAACTCGCGCGTAGGACAAAGTACAAGCGATTGAATACGAAAACGTTTTACATTTAATTTAGCTAACACACCTAAACTAAAAGCAGCTGTTTTACCTGAGCCGGTTTTTGCTTGCGCAATTATATCTTTACCTGCCAAAACCGGCGGTAAGCTTTGCGCTTGTACAGGCGTCATTTGCGAGTAGCCAAGTGTTGATAAATTATCAACTAAACCAGCAGGTAAAGCCAAAGATGAAAATGCAGTAGAAGTCACAATTAATTCCAAAATAATAAAAACAACACAGGGCTTAGCCCCAAAATATGGCTCTATAATAGCAGAATTCAGATAAGGCAACCATTAATACCCGATGACCATTATTTTACGATGCGTTAATCCTTGTTAATAAAAAAGTTGCAAATGATACTAGTTTTCATTAAGATCCCCGAAAATTTTAACACCCTAACACTGGATGTAATTGATGAAACTAAACTCACTGTACGTAGCACTTGTTGGTGCCATTAGCACAAGCGCCTTTGCCACCCCTACTGACCTAGAGCGAATTGAAGTTAAAGGCAGCTATTTCAACGACTACAAAGTCGACAACGCCAACGGAGCAATGAGAACATCAGCGTCATTGTTAGAAACAGCGCAATCAGTAACTGTTATTAGCGATACAATAATTAGCGAGCAATTAGCAACCACTCTTGGCGAAGTGCTTACTAACGATGCAAGTTTAACTGCCGGCTCTCAACAACGTAACCGTGAAGTATTTAACTTACGCGGCTTTGAACTTAGCTCATCGACAGGCTACTTACGCGACGGACACCAACATTGGTCTCACTACCAGCAACCGATTGAAATTCTACAACAAGTAGAAGTTATTAAAGGCCCATCAAGTATTTTATACGGACAATCAGGTCCAGGTGGCTTGATTAACATGGTGACAAAAAAGCCTACAGCAACCACATTATTTAACGCCAGTGCAGATGTAGACCAACATGGCTCTACCCGCTTTATGCTAGACGCAGCTGGTGCACTTACCGACGCTGAAGATTTACGTGCACGCGGTATTTTAGTAAAACAAGATGTTGATTACTGGCGCGAATACCAAAACGGCGAAAACCGTGAACGCGACCGTTTTTTAGGTGCTGTAATTGTTGATTACGATTTAAGCGACAACGCATTAGTACGTGTACATTACGACCGCACAGACGACGAAGCAGGCCTTGATACAGGTGCATGGATAGATGACAACGCCAATGTGATTGGCGATGACAAAACTATTCGCGATATGTCTTGGGCATTTACCGACATAACGGTAGAAAACTTAGGCGTAGATTTTGAAGTGTACTTAAACGATCACTGGCAAGTTAAGCTTGGTTACAACGAGCAAACATTTGAGCGCCAGCGTTTTGAGTCTGCACCTCGTAAGCCAAGCACATTCGTAGAAGGCGATAGCTATGAGTCACGCCCTTACGACCGTTTTGACGATTGGCAGTTTAAAACCGCATTTATTGATTTTGTTGGCGAATTTAAAACCGGTAGTTTACAACATCAGTTTTTAATTGGTGCAAACTCGCTAGATTACTATTACGGACAACGCCGTACATCAGCAGAGTATTTTGATTTTGCCGCTGGCCAAAACGAGCCAAGCCGCCCAACAGTAAGCTATAAATCAGATGATACTATTAGCGAAACTGAATACGACTACTACGGTATTTACGTTCAAGACTTAATTACTTTCTCGCCACAGTGGCAAGTATCATTAGGTGGCCGTTACGATGAGCAAAATAGAGAAGGCGCAGATAACGAGTCGTTCGTACCAAAAGTAGGTGTGCTTTATCACCCTAACCCTTCTGCGACTATTTATGCTAGCTACTCAGAAGGTTTTGAGCCACAAGGTAGCGATACATTAGTAAGCGAAACTGACATCAACAACGGTATGAAGCTTGATGCTGTTACCTCTGAGCAAAAAGAAATTGGTGTTAAATGGCAACTATTTGATGACCGCCTAATGTTAAGCGGTGCTGCATTTGATATTAGCAAAAAAGGCACCTTAGTAACCGAAGCACTTGAAGTGCCAGTCGGCGAATTTACCTCTGAAACAAACCAAGTAGGCGAGCAACGCCATAAAGGGCTTGAGCTAAGCGCGCAAGGTGCAGCTACCGATCGCTTATTTGTTATGGCATCAACTATGTACTTAGATGCAAATTTTGAGCGTGACGAAGACCTACAAGGTAAACGCCCCACTGATGCTCCTAAATGGTCTGCATCACTTTGGACTCGCTATGAGTTAAACGACACCATTGCATTTAATGCCGGTGCATTTTATGAAGGTGAGCGCTTTGCCGATAGTGCAAACACAGTAGTAAAAGATGCTTACACACGAGTAGATGTAGGTGCAACTTACAAACTTAAAGTAAGTAAAACCGATGTAAACCTTCGTTTAAACATTGAAAACCTATTAGACGAAAACTACTTAGGCGGCGGTGGCTTAAACAACGTTACCGTGGGCGAAGGCACAAATGTACGCCTAGCAGCTCAATTTAGCTTTTAATTTATAATACTTATACTTATAAAGCCCGCACAATAATAATTGTGCGGGCTTTTTACTGCCTATTAAAAACACCACTGCATTCATCTCATCTATTTTTTAAAGCCTTTAAAAAGTGCTCTAATACACTTAATTATAAAAAGGCTTACTCTATATGAAAAAAATTATTACAGCGCTACTAATGACTAGCAGCCTCAGCGTTAGCGCAAACAATGCAGAATTCACCACAATGCAATTACAACAGGTTGATAAGGTGCGCACTGCTGCACTTAAAAGCCATTTAAGCTACGAGCTACTCGAGTCACTCACAACAGAAGTTGGCCCTCGCTTACCCGGCACTGAAAACGATAAAAAAGCAGTAGCATGGGCTAAAGCAAAATTTAACGAACTTGGTTTTGATAAAGTATGGCTTGAAGAAGCAACATTTCCAAAATGGCGCCGTTATAGCGAAAGCGGAAAAATACTCACCCCAAGTGAGCAACCTCTGCATTTAACTGCGCTGGGTAATAGTGTAAGCACACCCGATGATGGCATTAGTGCACCGGTTGTGTTGTTTGAAACATTGGATGAGCTAATTGCAGCACCAGCAAATAGCTTAGAAGGTAAAATTGCCTATATTAATTACCGCATGAACCGCGACATAGACGGCAACGGATACGGCCCCGCAGTAAAAGCACGTGCCACAGGCGCGATTGAAGCTGCAAAAAAAGGCGCGGTTGCTTACATGATGCGCTCAGTGAGCACAGCTCACCATCGCTTTGCTCACACTGGTGGTAGTTACTATAAAGAAGGGGTTAAAAAAATACCTAACGTAACTATTGCCAACCCTGATGCGGATCAAATAGCGCGCTTAGTGGCTTTAAACAAAAAGGTAACGGTTAATATAAATGTACAAACACAAAGCCTAGGAGAAGGCACAAGCTATAACGTTATAGGCCAATTTAATGGCACCGAAAACCCAGAACAATATGTGTTAATTGGCGGCCACCTAGACTCGTGGGATTTAGGCACTGGCGCATTAGATGATGGTGCAGGTGTTGCGCTAACAATGGCTGCGGCTAAACACATTAGCGATGTTAAACGCCCTAAGCGCAGTATTCGTGTTGTACTGTTTGCAGCAGAAGAGCTTGGACTTTGGGGTGCAAAAGCTTACTTTGCACAACACAAAAGTGACTTACACAATATAGTTGCAGCTGCTGAGTCGGACTTTGGCGCCGATGTAGTATATGGTTTTGAGTCAAATGTTAATGCGGCTTCTCTGCCAGTAGTGCGTGCCATAGCAAAAGAGCTGGCTGCGTTAAACATTGAGTACATTGGTAAAAACCAGGCTAACGGCGGGCCGGATTTAATCCCCTTAAAAAAAGCGGTGTCGGCACCTATATTTGAGTTGGCCCAAGATGGCACTGATTACTTTGATTACCATCACACAGCTGATGACACACTCGATAAAGTAACGCCTGCTAAACTGCGCCAAAATACCGCTGCCTATGCTGTATTTGCGTTAATGGCAGCAGATGCCAAAACAACAATTCAACCGAAAGCGCAGGCTAACTAATAACTGACATACTTACTTACAGTTTGTCGCTTTGATAAACGCACTCCTTGTTTTACCTTTATATAAATTAAATAAAACAAGGAGTGTGCGGGCATGTTGCTTTTCAATACGAGTCAGTCGTTTCCTCATTTTGCACAAACACAGTGCTGCCCTAACTGCCATAGCCGCGCCTATCATCTAATAAACCAAAGTCGTTTTTTACGCTTTACGGTTATTCCGGTTCTACCTTTAGCACTAAACTATAAATACGAATGCTATCAATGCGGCCATAATGCGCCTGTAAAGTTAAAGCAGTTACCGATGTTTGAAATTTTCACTCTACCTAAATACTTTATAGGGGTATTTTTAGCGTTATGGGTGGGGCTATTTTTTTACCAACAACACGCTGCAGCGCAAGCGCAAAAGCAAAGCTACTTAACTAACCCTAAAGCCTACGATACGTATTTAGTACACGCTGATAAATTTACTCATGAGCCCTGGACACTCACCAACTTAAAAGTTGCGCAAGTTTTAAGTTTTGACGAGCAGTTTATAACGTTTCAAGTAAGTAACTACAGCTATAAACGCAACAAAGGCATTACTACTGCAATGCGTACCAGCTTATTAGTACAAAGAGGTTACTTCTCAGATGACAAAATTACTTTGCCTCGTAGCGAAGTAAAAAGACTTTACAGCGACGGGGTGATTTACGATGTACTGCGCCCCTCAGCAAACAGTTTATATGGTGGTTTTGTAATGTTTCCGCCAAAACCAAAACCGCTATATAAAGGCTTAAAGCTCGACAAAAATAACCAACAGGGCATTACGTATTTTAAAAACGAACAGTATAGCGATGCGCTTGAGAGTTTTACTCTAGCCGCAAATGCCGGCTCGCAATGGGGGCAGCTCAATCTTGCGCAAATGTACCGAGATGGACAAGGCGTGACTCAAAATGTACAAACAGCAAAACATTGGTATGAGCAGGCAATAGCGCAAGGTAATAGCAAAGCTAAAATAGAATTAGAGGAAATGTGCGATAAAGCAAACTGCAAATAAAAAATGGCCAGTTAAACTGGCCATTTTCAATCTTCGTTCATACTTATAATTAGAAAGTCATATGCTCATCTAAAAAGTTAAGTACCTGCTTGTAGTAGCGTGTTCTGTGCTCTGCTTTATAAAAGCCATGCCCTTCATCTTCAAGTAACTCGTATATATAAGGATGGTTTTCTTTTTTTAGTGCTGCAACTAAAGACTCAGCTTGCTCAATTGGTGCTCTTTCATCCTGCCCACTATGTACAATTAAAACTGGCGCTTTAAGCTTGTCTATGTTGTAGCTAGGTGAAAAACGCTTTAACAGTGCCTCATCAGTACCAAGCGCGCTTTTAAGATAGCGCTGTCCACGGTCACGTTCAGAGATATCGCCTTCTTCAAACATTAGCGGTAAATCGTACACCCCAACTACACCAATAGCACACTGAAACATATCAGGTTCTAAAATTGCACTTTGTAGTGCCGAATAGCCACCAAAACTTGCGCCCATTATACAAATATTATCTTTATTTACAGTGCCTTGCTCTATTAAGTATTTTACACCGTCAATAATGTCGTATTGTATTTCAGCACCCCATTTTTTATGTCCGGCATGTTCAAAGTTGCGACCAAAGCCACCAGAGCCTCTAAAGTTAACTTTTAGTACTGCAATGCCTCTACTGGCTAATAGCTGAGCTTCGCTCTCATAGCCCCACCAATCTCTTGGTCCATGAGGACCACCGTGAGGCATAACAACTAAAGGTAAGTTTTTCTCATCAGTATTATTAGGGATGGTTAAATATCCGTATATTGTTAAGCCATCACGCGCTTTATAATTTACAGGTTTGGTTATAGCCATTTCACTTGGCTTGATCCAGCTTTTAGTCGCAAACAAAAAGCGTAAGCTATTCTTTTTGGCATCGAACAAGTAGTAGCTGCCAGGGTTAGTATCGCTTGACGCAAAGATAATACTCTTCTCACCATCTTCAGTACTACTAACAAGCTGAACTTGCTGCCCTTGAAGGGATTGTATTAATGCCTTTAAGCGCTCACTTTTATGTGAATTATTTATAAAGGAATAGGCAGGATAGCCAAGCTCATTTTCAATTGCGAATAATTCTTTAGAAACTTCATCTACCCACACTTTTTTTGGAGAGACCTGTGGTTCTTTATGCAAAAGCTCAAACTTTTTGCTCTCTAAATTTAGTTTATAAAGCCCCTTTGCTTCGCCATTTTCTGACGCTGTCACATAAACAGAAGCACCGGTACTATCAAACGCATGGAGGCTAATATCAGTGTATTTTAACTCTCCTAAATCAAGCTGTTGCCATTCACCACCTGACTTATCACGGGTATAAATTTTTTGATTAATATAATCATCGTTTGAAACAGCAACACGCACATTACCATCATGGTCTGTTAAAAAGCCTGCCATTTTTGATGGTGAACGAACGACTCTTTTTCGTTTTCCGCTGTAAATATCAACTTCATAAACTATTGTATGCGGCTCATTTGAAGCGCTCCATGGGTAGGTCAGGATCAGCATTTTACGCCTATCATGAATAAGCGGGTCTAGTACATAAGAAGTACCTAGTATGGGTGTCGCTTTTTTTATACGGGTTCCTGTTTGCATTTCACCTTGGTAACCCACTAAATATTTGCCTCGGCTACCATCAGCATTTACACCAAAAAGCTCACCATGAAATTCGGGATGATCTTTCCAGCCTTTAATGTACTCTTTAGCCAATACAATTCTTTCATTGTTAACCCAGTAATAATTGCCAACTTGGGCATTATTAGGAAACCTAATTGCATGACTTACTTTAAATGTATCAGTGCTTAGCACCATTAATACATTTTTTCCTTCAGGGCGAGTAATTACAGCTAAGTATTTTCCATCAGGTGAAATTTTCACACCTGCAAACTCTATATCTTTACTAAAGCTTTCTATCGGTACCAAGTCGTTACTTGCCGTAGTATGAGAGCTAAAAATACTGGCCAGCAATAAAGACAGACAAGCCAAAAACTTATTCATTAAAGTTCCTTTTATTTATTTTTGATTGAGCTTTTATGTTACATACTTTTAACAAAAATATACACCATACTTCTTCCCTTTATGTAAACAGGCGTAAATTAATAAGGTTATAAATCTAATGCTTAGGATTAGTAAGCTTACTCCAAACTAAATGCAGAATAACAATGCATAGCCCTGCTACTACTCCTAGTAATCCGTCAAATATAAGGGGGGCTAATGTTTCGCCGGTGCCATTTAATAACGACTTACCTATGGTTATTACTTCTAATTGCCAATGATGTAGTAGCTCAATACCGTGGGATAAAATGCCGCCACCGACTAAAAACATGGCTACTGTGCCGGCAAAGGCTAAAAATTGCATAAGCCTTGGTGCTGCAGCTAATAGCCCCTTACCAAGCATCTCTTTAAATTTATTAGCCGACACCTTTGATTGATTAAGCAAATACAACCCCGCGTCATCAAGCTTTACAATACCGGCTACAAGGCCGTATACACCTATGGTCATTAATACGGCTATAACACACAGTACAAGCGCCTGATTTACAAGTGTGGCACCTGCAACCGTTCCCAAGGTGATCACTATAATTTCGGCTGAGAGAATAAAGTCGGTGCGTATGGCTCCTTTTACTTTTTGCTTTTCATACTCAGCTGGGTCTAATTGTTGCGACTCATCAGCCTCTTTTTCGGGGTGAGGTAAAAACCCAGCAAATACTTTCTCAGCGCCTTCAAAACATAAAAATAAGCCACCGATTATTAGCAGCGGGGTTATTAACCAAGGCAGCCATACACTTATGAGCAATGCACCAGGCACCAAAATAGCTTTATTCAAAAATGAGCCCTTTGCCACAGCCCAAACTACGGGTAATTCGCGGTCGGCTGTAACCCCTGTAACTTGCTGAGCATTAAGTGCTAAGTCGTCACCAAGTACACCGGCTGTTTTTTTAGTGGCGACTTTACTCATTGTGGCAATGTCATCAAGTAAGGTGGTTATATCATCAAGTAATGTTAAAAGGTTAATGCCTGCCATGTTGCTTCCTAGCTAAAAAATAATGCTATCAACATAGCGTAATACGTAATTTTCACCAACGGTTAATTTTGCTTTGTTATGCTGATTAAACGCACTGATTTTTATCAATGGCAAACTTACTTAGGGGATATAAATGAAAGCATTGGTGGTTATTTTTACAAGCATGCTGGTTTTATCAGCCTGTAGTAATGAGTCTAAAAGTACCCACTACTTATGCAACGAGCGCGTAGTAGAATTAGCCCACCAAGGAGCGGGGGCAACACTTACTTTAAATGAGCAAACATATACGCTTAATAAAGAGCCGAGCGCATCAGGGGTAAAGTATATTAATGAGCGAGTGCTATTTTGGTCTAAAGCCGATGAAGCCATGCTGATTGTTTCAGGTAATAAATACCATTGCCAACTTCAACAAGCCGACGCCTTATAATTTTGTCGTTCGCGATTTAAACTTTTTCTTTTTTCTCATCGTAATAAATAGCCTGTTTTTACGTTATCACTGACTAGGGTGTGTTGAAATTTGCGGATTGAAATTTGTTCAATCTAGGGGCGATTAAGTCGCGGCGCGAGGTTTGTAACCTAGTGGGCTAAGTAAAAACCAAGCAACAAAGAGTTTATCGCCCCTAGGCAGAACCCGAAGGGCAGCGCATGTTTGGCATTTATGCTGCGTTATCGCCTATTTATGGGGAATAACCACACTTCATAGGCTCTGCCTTGCCTAAAAGCCAAACACACTGCTGCAAATTCAACCATCAAAGTTCAACACACCCTTAACAACTGCACATGCATTTGTTGTTTAGTTGGGTATAATACTTTCACTTTTTGCTTAGTAGCGGCCTACCATGAAATATAAAGATTTACGTGATTTTATCGATTTGCTTGAAAAAAAAGGCGAACTTAAACGTATTACTCAAGAAATCGACCCGTATCTTGAAATGACAGAAATAGCCGATCGTACATTACGTGCTAAAGGCCCCGCATTATTGTTCGAAAACCCAAAAGGTCACAGTATGCCTGTGCTTGCAAACTTATTTGGTACACCTAAACGCGTTGCTATGGGCATGGGCCAAGAAGATGTAAGCGAGCTGCGTGAAGTTGGCAAGCTACTCGCTTTTTTAAAAGAGCCCGAGCCACCAAAAGGGATTAAAGAAGCACTAGGGCAAATTCCGGTATTTAAACAAGTACTCAATATGCCGGCTAAAGAAGTTAAAAAAGCACCGTGCCAACAGGTTGTTCTAGAAGGTGACGAGGTAGATTTAACTAAGCTGCCTATACAACATTGTTGGCCTGGAGATGCCGCACCTCTTATTACTTGGGGCTTAACTGTTACCAAAGGGCCTTATAAAAAGCGCCAAAATTTGGGTATTTACCGCCAGCAGCTATTAGGTAAAAATAAAATAATTATGCGTTGGTTATCGCATCGCGGTGGCGCACTCGATTTTCAAGAATGGTGTAAAGAAAACCCCGGTGAGCCTTACCCGGTTTCGGTTGCATTAGGAGCTGATCCTGCCACTATTTTAGGTGCGGTGACACCTGTGCCAGACACGTTAAGCGAATATGCCTTTGCTGGCTTACTGCGCGGTAGTAAAACCGAAGTGGTTAAGTCAATTTCAAATGACTTACAGGTCCCTGCCAGTGCCGAAATAGTACTTGAAGGCTACATTATGCCTGGCGAAATGGCTCCCGAGGGGCCATATGGCGATCACACTGGTTATTACAATGAAGTTGATGACTTTCCTGTGATGACAGTGACCCATTTAACACACCGTAAAAACCCAATTTACCACAGTACATTTACCGGCCGTCCACCTGATGAGCCAGCTATTTTAGGTGTGGCATTAAACGAAGTGTTTGTGCCTATATTGCAAAAGCAATTTCCAGAAATCGTCGACTTTTATTTGCCACCCGAAGGCTGCTCTTACCGTATGGCCGTGGTAACCATGAAAAAACAATACCCAGGCCATGCTAAGCGCGTCATGATGGGCGTATGGTCGTTTTTACGTCAGTTTATGTACACTAAGTTTGTTATTGTTTGCGATGATGATGTAAATGCCCGTGACTGGAACGATGTTATTTGGGCCATCACTACCCGTATGGACCCTGCGCGCGACACCACATTAATTGAAAACACGCCAATAGATTACCTCGATTTTGCATCGCCGGTATCTGGGCTTGGCTCAAAAATGGGCATGGATGCAACAAATAAGTGGCCAGGTGAAACCGACCGCGAATGGGGCGAGCCAATTGTCATGGATAAAGCGACAAAAGATCGTGTTGACGAAATTTGGCAAAGCCTCGATATACTTTAAGCACGCTTAGTGAATATAAACAGGCTATAAAATAACCCCGCAGATATGTTAATATTGCTCCACTTAACTGCATATCTGCGTAAACGCTGCTAAAAGGTAAAAAATGCAAACATTAAAAGCTGAAGTTGTTGCCATCAGCCCACTTACAGAATTTGTTCATAAAGTAATTTTAAAGCCTCAACAACCTGTTACGTTTGAAGCTGGCCAATACATGCAACTTGTACTTGGCGAAAAAGACAAGCGCGCATTTTCGATTGCAAGTCGTCCATCGCAATGTGATGAAATAGAGCTTCATATTGGCGCATCTAAAGCCGATTCATACGCAATGCAATCGCTTGAGCATTTGCGTAATGCGCATCAAAATAATACACCGGTAGATATAGAAGCCGGCCTTGGTGTATCGCAACTACGCCTTCAATGCGAGCGCCCTATTATTTTATTGGCTGGCGGCACTGGTTTTTCTTATGCAAAATCAATGGCTGATCACTTAGCTGAAATTAAATGCGACCGCCCGGTATTATTTTACTGGGGTGTTAAAGAAGAGTCTGCATTGTATGCTCACAGCGAAATGCAAGCATGGGCAGAGAGTAACGAGCACTTTAAATTTATTCCTGTTGTAGAAAACCCATCTGCTAATTGGCAAGGCCACACCGGGTTTGTACACAAAGCAGTAATGCAAGATATTGTGTCGTTAGAACCTTACGACATTTATATGGCTGGTCGCTTTGACATGATAGGCATTGTCCGTGATGACTTTATTGCTCACGGTGCTGTTCGCGAAAACATGTACGCCGATGCATTCGCGTTTATAAAATAAATTTTTATTTATAATACAAAGGCGCCCCATGGCGCCTTTGTTATTTCTATCAAATTTAAGCTATTAATTGGTATAACCTATTACTTTAATCAGTATAAACAATTTCCTAAATTCCTATCTATAAACCATACTTTGTATAGAACATCAGCGGGAGAGACCCAAATGTTAAATACAAAAGTAAAAGATTTTATGCAACGTAAGTTGCCACACATTACCCCCAATACCGAAATGACCACCGCTATTAGCGAGCTGCAAAAGTTTAACTTATTAGGTGCACCAGTATTTGATGACAATAAATCGCTGGTTGGTTTTATATCTGAGCAAGAGCTGTTAAAACCATTAATGCGAAGCAGCTATTTTTGCGATGGCGTTGTAAAAGTTTCGCAGCTTATGCAAACCGAGGTTGTAACCGTTAATGCCGATACCAACATTATCGAGCTTGCAGAGCAAATGAAAACAGGAAAGCCAAAAAACTACCCCGTTGTTGAGGGTGATACCGTGATAGGGCTAATTGGCCGAAGCGATGTATTAAAAGCACTGTTTGATAATTACATGAGCTGCCAAACAAAAGTAAGCTAACATAAAAAATGCCGCTAATAAGCGGCATTTTTTGTATTAAGCGTGTTTAACGTGCTGCAGCAAGCGCAGTTAATGCGCCTTTATCGCTGTCGCTTAAAAATGCAATCTCTAAGGCATTAGCTTGTGCCTTATGCATATCGGCTTGTGTTAAACCCGCCTTTGGTGCAGCCACTAGGTATTCATGCTCAATTTCAATGCCCTCTACAGCCGGATCGTCGGTATTAATACACGCTAAAATACCGTGATCTAAAAACTGTTTAAGGGGATGTTTAGCTAAATCGTTTACGGTACTAGTTTGAATATTACTGGTTAAGCACGACTCAATACCAATGCGGTTATCGCGCAGGTAGTCCATTAGTTTAGGGTCTTCAATTGCTTTTACCCCATGGCCTATACGGCTTGCACCTAATTCATTAATGGCTTGCCAAATACTCGCTGCACCCAGCGCTTCACCGGCATGAATGGTAGCGGCCAGGTAAGCGTCTCTTACTTGCTTAAATTGTTCGACAAAAAGCTCTCCCGGGAAACCAATTTCATCTCCGGCTAAATCAATCGCCACTAAATCATTTTTAAAGGCAAGTAATGCGTCAAGCTCCTGCTGGCAGGTTTTAACACCGTAAGTACGCGACATAATACCAATTAAGTTTGCTTTAATATTGGCGCCTTGAGTAGCCGATTTAATACCATCAACCACGGCCTCAACCACCCCTTGCGGGTGTAAGCCTTGGCTTTGTGCCATATAATACGGGCTAAAGCGAAGCTCTACATAATCAAGTCCCTGCGCTTGAGCATCTTCTATGTTCTCAACGGCAATGCGTCTACAGGCTTCGTAGTCGCCCAGTACCGTTACACCCCAGTCGAGCTTTTGCAAAAATGCCATTAAATCAGGCTCAGGATCAATAACTTGTACGTGAGGGATAAGCGCCTCTACGTTATCAGCAGGTAGCGTAATATTAAACTGTCGACCAAGCTCTAGTATGGTTTGCGCACGTACATTGCCATCTAAATGGCGATGAATATCTAGCAGAGGTAATTTTTTATTTATCATAATAGCGACTCGGTTAGGTTAAAATTGCGCGCATGATACGCAGGTACAGTTATTTTTCAAGTGTAGAGCAGTTAAAGTAAATATTAGCGGTCATATGTCTGCTTTTTACTCAAAAAGTGAACAAAATTAGGTTTTTGTTCACTTATTTTGATGAGCTAAGTGATGCCAGAGTGTTTTGAATAAGGTATTTGCTTCAATGGGTTTAGTAATATAATTATCCATACCGCTGGCAACTGCTTTTTTAACATCGTCATCGTGGGCATTAGCAGATAAGCCAATAATAGGTAGGTCAAACAAACCAAGTTCATTACGAATAACTCGCGTGGCTTCAAGGCCATCCATTTTTGGCATTTGTATATCCATAAGCACAATGTCGTAGGTATGCTCTGTCAGCTTTTCAATCGCCTCAAAACCATCATTAGCAATATCAGCAACGCACCCTTTGGTTTTTAAAATAGCGCTCGCGACGTGCTGATTTAATGGGTTATCTTCAACAAGTAATAATTTATAATCTGCAAAAGAAAGCGTACTAACATCTATCTCATCATATTGTTGCTTTATTTGCTCAGCCTTTGGTAGCGGCGAATAAATTGGTAAGCTGAAGGTAAACGTAGAACCGTGCCCTTCGTGGCTTATTAAATCAATTTCTCCACCCATCAACTCTACAAGCTTTTTGCATATACTTAAACCCAAGCCCGTGCCGCCATATTGACGCGAGGTAGAGCTATCTGCTTGTGCAAACGGTTTAAAGAGCTGTTTTTGTGCCTCTTTACTAATACCAATACCGGTATCGTTAACGCTAAAGTAAGTCATTTTTTTAGATTGCCACACTTTAAGCGTGATGCTGCCTTTGGCTGTAAACTTAATGGCATTATTGATTAGGTTTAGCAAAACTTGTTTTAAGCGTATTGGGTCGGTGTTAATAACCAAGTTACTTGATTTATCGTAATCAAGCATAAATTCTAGCGACTTTGCTTCTATATCAAACTGCAGTAAATTGGCCACTTCTTCACTGAGTGTGCCTACATCAATTGGCTCTTGAATTAAATCAAGTTTGCCTGCTTCCATTTTAGAAAAATCGAGCACATCATTTAATACTCTTAGCAATACGCCCAGTGCCCCATCCGCTTGTTCAATATAACTGCGAGCTTGCTGCCAATCGTTTTGCTGTAGGGCTAAATAATGCAGCCCTTTAATACCATTAATAGGCGTGCGAACTTCGTGGCTCATATTTGCTAAAAACTGGCTTTTTATTTCATTGGCTTCATCGGCCTTTTGCTTTTCTAAGCGTAAAATTTTTGTTTGTTTTGCTACCTGCTCACGTATACGAATATTGGTACCCGTTACCGATATTAAAAAGGTAATAAGCAGCCAAACAAATAACATGCCGGCTATTTGTGCAAGCCAGTAAACTAACCATGACTCTCGTTGCATTGGCTGATGCAGCTCCACCTGCCACACCCGCTTACCTACCAATAATTTATAGTCTTTTAACGGCAATAGTTGCTGGTGATCGGCAATAAAAATAGGCTGTGCATTATTCTCTGTTGTGGTGTCTGTAAAGCTCACTGCAACGCCGTTGTTTTGATCAAATAACACCGCGTTTGATAGTCTTTCTAAACTTACAACGGCTACCACAAAACCTTTAAAATCGTCTTCGGTAATATTGTTGCCAAACACCGGATGAAAAAACAACACGCCGCGCTCAGCTTCGTTTTGCACTAAATTTATTGGCTCACTGATCACCAACTCATTTAACACTTTTGCTTTTATTAATGCAGATCGCCTTACCTCATTTGAGGCAAGATCAAAGCCAATTACGTCTTCATTTCCCGACAAAGGATGTGCGTATTGTACGGGGTAGTAAAAATCTCGTGGGGGTACGGCCTGCCAACTGCCATCTTTTGCTCTTTCTTTTAAGCTATATTTAGCCAGCTCGGTGTTGTTATTAGCCTCTATATACTGAGCTAAGTTTTCACTTGGTAAGTAGGGCACCCACTCAAATGCTAAAATTTCTTCGCTGTAACTAAGCTGCTTAGAAGTAAACTGCTTAAATTCAGTAAAGCTCACATCGTCACTACTAGAAAAAAAGGTCGCCAGTAAGGCGAGGTGTGCTGTTATTTCGTTAATTTTATTGTTGATAGCATCTTGAGTGGCTAATATTTTCAGCTCTTCTTTTTGAATGTTTTTTTCTTTTTTTACACTGGCCGCGCCATAAAAGCTAATACTTATAACCATATAAATTAACAGTGAGGGCAGTATAACTTGTAGGCGATAATTTACCTGTGAATAGTTAAATGCCGCTAGCATAAGCGGAGTAAAAACAAGCACCCCAATACTGTCGCCTATCCACCACGCTATAAACGTATCCCAACCGGCTTGAGACACAATAACGCCATTAAAAATTAATAAGCTGGTGCCTACACCTGCAGCTATAACACAGCACAATGGGCCGGCAACAACGAGGCTTTGAATACAGTGTTTTAAAGAAGATAAGTCGAGTGGTGCTTTAATCACTTTCGTGACCAACTGGCTACCTACCCATGCTTGTAAAGTAGCAGCAAAGGTAACAGCCGCAGCATGCATAAATACACTTAACTGAAATATCGCTGAGGCGCTTTCTAAATGAATGAGGTTAGTAAAAAAAGCCCCTAAAACAATACCTAGTAAGCTCTTTCTGCCCCAAATTAAAAAGCCAGCAAGTGCAATTCCCGAAGGCGGCCACACAGCCACTGCGTAGCCATCTATCGCTAATAGTAAATTACTAAAATATCCGGTAAAAAAGTAAGCGCACGCTAAACTTACAGTGACAATGAAAAAGTGTTTCAACCCAATGCTCCCGAATATCAAAGCTGCAAAAGTATAAGTGTAGCCTTTATTGATACAAAACGAGTGCTTTATCGGCTTGTGCGGTATTTTTATAGCTAAGCGCTGCTTGCTGAGCAAATTGCTTTTTGTTTTCGATATTCAAGGCTTTATCAAAAACCTTTGCGGCTAACTCATAATCGCCTTGGGCATTAGCTAAACACGCAAGCGAGAGTAATAATGCGTTGTTTGCATCATCTTTTTTCAGGCGCTCTTGAATACTACTTTGAAGCTTTACAGCCTCTGCCGAGGTGGCGTTACTTAATATATTAGCCAGCTGAGCATGTTGCTCGTCGTGCTTCACCATTTTAATTAAGTCACTTTCAATCGCACTTAACTGACCCACTTTAGCCATTTGCATTAAGTAAGCTGTATTAGCATGAGCTTGTAGCTTTTTAGGAAGTTGTTTATATTTTTCAGTGATTTTATCGCTAGCTTGTGCATTAAAATAGGCATTAAACAGCTGTGTCCACTGCGCATCGTTGAGGACTTTTTTGCGAAGTAAACGCGGTAAAAAGTCTTCAAGCGCACTAAAGTGCTGTTGCTGTACAAGTATTTCGGCGTATAGCTTAAGCTCAAGTGGTGTCGCTTTTTTTGAATCGCTGTTAGCACGCATTTGCGATTCTATTGCGCTGCTATCGCCACTGGCTATCCAAAGTTTAGCAACGTTAAGTTGCTGCTCTGGGCTAATTTCAAATAAACGCTCTAGTGCTTTGTCGGTTTGGTTATTAGCAAGCGCTGCTTTTGCTAATAGCGCTAAGCGTATATCTTCAAACTTACTGGGTACACTATTACCAGATAACGTTTGCTCTACAAGCTCGTAATCATCGTTTATCGCACTCCATAAGGCTTGCTCTATAGCTGCTTGCTTTCGCTCTTCGCTACGCGCAAAAAAACCATGTTTAGTATTATGATAAATCGACAATAAATAGCGCACTAATTTGTAAGTTAAAAACAAAATTGTTGCACTAATTACCGCCATAATACAAAACGATACAATCGTGCCTTCAATCGTGGTGTTGTTAAACGAGATCAGCACATAGCCTTTTTCATCCAGTACAAATGGCGTAATCGCTAAAACTAAAACAATCGCAACAATTAATACTATAAGCCCTATCATTGCGCCCACTCCTTAACCTGCTGCGTACTTTGTAGGTTTACTTCAGGGTTAAAGTTTAATGGCTCTTTTTCTAGGCTAGTTAGTGCGTTTATAACCACTTTTGTCGCCTCGTCATCTTGCTTAAAGTACTCATTAACAAGACGCTTAGCCTCACTTATGGCACTAAAATAAATGCTCGCTTGTTTGCTCATTAATGCATCTTGAGCTTGCGTCACATTTAATTTAATACGTTGATTAATTAAGTGGCGCTCCTGATCAGTTAGCAGTGGCTCTATAGCAACTCCTTCGTGCTGACGAATAGTAATAAAGCTATCAACTAGCTTATTCCAGCTATGACTTAGGTTTTGCTGCCAATCGCTTACATCTTCACTCAAGGCATTTTTTTCAATTTCTGCTGCTTCTTGCGGTATGTTAACGGCATTAAATGCAAGGTTATCTATGTTTGATAACACGCTATTAAGTTTTAAGTAAATGGCTTCTGTTGGGATAGGTTTTAAGCTATCTAGTGTTTGAATGTCTTGTGTTATTGCTTGGCGAACTGCAACAGTACCTGGGTGTTCACTCAATAAGGCATCTAAGCGTTTAAGTACAGCGCTGGCACCTTGGTAATCTTTTTCTGCCCACAGTTTAAACTCAGCCATACGTTGTAAGCTGGTTACTTCTTGCGGGTTTAGTGAAGCGCCTTGCTGCTGAGCTTGTTGCAATGCTGCTTTTAATTGTTGCTGGTTACTCTCTGCACTTTCATTAAGCGCAGCTGCCACTTTTTGCTCACTATTGAACAATGCTTGCTGAAGATTAGATTGCGCAGACTTGAGCGCCTGTAACTCTTGTGACAATAACGCGTTTTCTTCTTTTAGTTCATTAACAGCTACATTTTGGGCTTTACCTGCATTGAGTTTTTGGTAAAACTCATACCCCACACCACAGGCAACAATAAGCGAAATGATCAGCGCTAATACTGCTAATTTACTTATTTTTTGCTTATCGTTATGTGGTTTACTGTGTGCTTTAGCTGCCTCTTTTTTTTGTGCAGAAGCCGCTGCCTTAGTGGTTGGTGTGTTATCTGCCGTTACTGGCTTTGACTGTTCGCTCATCTTGCTACCTTGCTGTTTTATGCAGGAAAACATAGCGGTATCGCTTGCCCCTGCGGCAATGTGTATATTAGCCGAGCTTACCTGTTGCTGTTGTAAATAAGCGGCTATACGCTCGCTAGCAACATAAAATCGGCACTGTTGTAACCACTGTAACTGTTGTTCAGTCAGGTTATTAAATATTGCATCAACTGCTGCATTACTGGTTATGACTATACCTTGTACTTTCAGGCTTTGCCAGTGGTCTGTCCAGTTGGTTTTTTCAGCGCTTATTGGCTCGCGCTTGTATACCACACAGTTATTTAAAAATGCCCCACGCGCCTTTAAGGTTTTGGCAATATCAGGGCGCCCCGCTTGGCCTTTTACTAATACAATATTGCTACCATCAACCTCAGCTAACGAGTTTAGCGCCAATAACCCTTCAGAATCATGCAGTTTAGGCACTGCTGCGCGCACGCCAAATAACGCATAAATAGTATCTGCAGTTTGCTGACCTACTGCGTAAAATTGCGCTTTGGTATTTATTGTTGGCTTTAATTGCGCAAGGGCAGTAACGGCATCTTGAGAGATAAAAATAATTTTATCGGCATTAATTAGCGGGCTTAGCTCGGTAGTAGAAGGCGTAAGGTAGGATATTTTTAAAACAGGAAATAATGACGCCTGATAACCCGCTTGCTCAAGTTGCTGAGCAAGGGCTGCGCCTTTTCCTTCGGGCCGAGTTATCAGGATATGTGTCATTTATGCGTCTCTATATACTTCTGCTAATATTTTGTCGGCGCCTTGCGCTAATAACTTTTTAGCTAGCTGCACACCGATAGCTTCGGCATTATTTATATGACCGGTTACTTCGTCATGTAAAATTTCACTACCATCTACTGCGCCCACTAGGCCACGTAAATGCACTTGCTCGCCATCAACTAATGCGTAGGCACCAATTGGTACTTGGCAGCCACCTTCTAAATGACGATTCATAGCACGCTCTGCATTTACACGAATACGTGTTTGGGTATGCTCAAGCGGGGCCAGTAAGGCTTTTGTTACTTCATCGTCAATACGACATTCAATGCCGACAGCACCTTGTCCGTTAGCAGGTAGAGATACCTCAGGCTCAATATAATCAGCAATACGCTTGTCCATTTTTAAACGTAGCAGTCCGGCTGCGGCTAAAATAATCGCATCGTACTGGCCATCATCTAGCTTAGCTAAACGAGTATTAACATTACCACGTAAGTCTTTAATGACTAAATCAGGGCGCAAAGCTCTAATTTGGCACTGACGACGAAGGCTAGAAGTACCGACTACAGCGCCTTGTGGTAATTCGCTTAAATTGGCAAAGTTATTTGATACAAACGCGTCGCGCGGGTCTTCACGCTCACAAATTGTGTGCAGTGCTAAGCCTTCTGGAAATTCTACGGGTACATCTTTCATTGAATGCACAGCAATATCCGCGCGGCCATCTAACATTGCTTGCTCAAGCTCTTTAACAAACAAGCCTTTACCACCAATTTTAGCAAGCGGTGTATCTAAAATAATATCCCCTTGAGTAGACATAGGGACTAATTCTACGCGCACATCAGCATGAAAATGCTCAAGCTGTGCTTTTACAAATTCAGCCTGCCAAAGCGCTAAAGCACTTTTACGGGTTGCAATGCGTACTAACTTTGTTTTTTCTGTCATAGGGGTATCCAAATAGTTACAGCTAATAGCCAAGCTTAATTAGCTAAAATTCTAAATTCTTTTTGAGCAATTAAATTACCTTGCTCATCAACAACATCTACACGCCAATGGCCTGTTTGTGTATTCATAATATTTTTGGTTGAGTACGTTCTGTAGCGCGGCGAGGTAACATTAAGTGAAATCTCAGCCATGGTTTCACCCTCATAAGACCATACATGCTTTACTTGTTGGCCTTGTAGGTTTTTAAGCTCACTAAAAAACGAAAGTGCCTCTTCAAACTGATTTAAGCGGATATCTGCAGCAAATACATTAGTGGGCTCGCGCTTACTTACTTTGCGAGTAAGCACTGCACGGCTAATTTTACCTGTATCAATTTGTGCACCTAATGCAACACTGGCAATGTGCGCATTAGATGAAAAACCTTCACTGCTAGTTAGCGAGCCGTCGTCGTTTTCAATATCTGGAAGCTGTTCATTGGGTGGTGCGCTTAACTGCGTACTAGTAAGCGGCTGATTAGCGATAGGCTCAGCGAGTTCAGTATCTGATTGCTCAATAACAGAAACTTGATTGCTTTGAACGTTAGCAATTGGCTCTCTATTCGTTTGCTCATTATTGCTTTGCGCTAACGAAGTATTATTAACGCTTTCATCCTCAAGCACCGCTGGCGCAACATCTGCTATATCATTTGTAAGCTCATTTGGGCGCGCTTGCTCGTCATTTACACTCACCGTGGGCTCAACATTATCTGCTGTGTTGTCGCTTAAATGTAAATATGGCGATTGCTCATTAGGTTGCTCGCCCTGCTCGGCATTTACCGAGCTAGTTAAGCCATACACAACCGCTGCCGAGGTCATTGCTACCAACATAGAAACACTCGCAATACGACGCCAATGCCACTCGTAGCTTACATTAGGTACACTATTTTGTGGTTCGCGTTTTACATTTGCTTTAATAACTATTTTTTGACTCATATTGACCTCAGCGGCTCCAAATTAGCTTAAACGGGCAATTAACCATTGGCGAATAGCTTGCAGTTCTTCTGCGCAAACCTGATGAGCCATAGGGTATTCTTGCCAGCTTACATCCATGTTATGTGCTGTTAATACTTCAAACGCACTTCTCCCCGCGCTATGCGGCACTACATTATCTTGGCTACCATGAGCCATAAATACATTTAAATCAGTATGCTTTGCTTCTTGCGCTAGCTTTTCAGGCACGCACATATAAGTAGACAGCGCCATAACACCTGCAAGTTTGTGCTCAAATCGCGGCGCTAAATGTAAAGACACCACGCCCCCTTGCGAAAAGCCCGCCAAAATAATTTTATCGGCAGGTATACCATTTTCAATTTCTTGATTGATCAGGGCTTGCACTTTTTCGGCTGAATCTCTCACGCCTTGTTCATCGGCACGTTTGTCTAATTCTATAGATTTAATGTCGTACCACGAGCGCATTTCCATGCCACCATTTATGGTGACCGGTTGAATAGGCGCATGCGGAAAAATAAATCGTATACCAAGCTCACTGGGTAAGTTAAGTTGCGGTGCAACCGGAGCAAAGCCATCGCCCGAGTCGCCTAAACCATGTAACCAAATAACAGTGGCTTTGTGCTCACCTTGCGCTGGATATTGTGCAAACTCTAAACTCATAAGCTTGATTGCCACTTAATTTCTTGGCCAGCTTGGCGAGTAGACGCTTGGTTCATAAACTCCCAAAACTCTGCGCCAGAGCGGTTATCAATCCACTGGCCGTCACGCATTTCAAAATGGTGGCCATTAAATTTAGTCGCAACCCACACTTGATGCAAAGGCGCTTGTTTGTTAATTACAATTTTACTTTTATCAGGGAAAATTATTTCTAAAATACCCTCTGCCGATTCGTAGTCTAAATCTGCTTCGCAATCATCAACTTGCTCTTCAATTGTGAACATAAGAGCTTCGGCTAATTGGTGATATTCGTGTTCAGTCATTGTAATTTTCCTTTGCAGGCGAGCTGCCTAATATTGGGTACGGTTTATATACAGCTAGTGTAACAGGAATAAAATCATCCGCGAATAGCTGCATTTTTTAGATATTCTGTTACTCTGCGATTATAAAGCCAGCAACCGTATTAATCTAATGAAAGCGACACATACCTTACAATTAAAACGACTATATATAAGTACTTTACTGCTAAGTGCATTAGCTGGCTGCGGCCAAAGCGGGCCTTTGTATTTACCAGAGCAACAGGCTGAGCAAAACACACCCCCTAATACGGCACAGCCAACGCCCGTAAAAAAAACCAACACCGAGCAAGTGCAGGAGCAATAAATGGATTATTTTAACTATCAAAACAATCAATTATTTGCCGAAGATGTCAGCATTGCCACAATTGCTCAGCACTATGGTACGCCGTGTTATGTGTACTCGCGTGCTACTTTTGAGCGCCATTATTTAGCCTTTGCAAATGCCACTAAAAATCATAAAAGTTTGGTGTGCTACGCAGTTAAAGCCAATTCTAATATTGCAGTATTAAATATATTAGCGCGTTTAGGCTCAGGGTTTGACATAGTGTCTAAAGGTGAGCTGGCGCGTGTAATAAAAGCTGGCGGTGATGCCAGTAAAGTGGTGTTTTCAGGTGTGGCTAAAACCGCCGACGAAATTGCTTATGCACTAAAGTTAGGTATTAAATGTTTTAACGTTGAGTCGGCCTCAGAGCTTGAGCGTATTTCTGAGGTAGCGTGCGAGTTAAATTTAGAAGCCCCTATTTCTATTCGTGTAAACCCTGATATAGATGCCAAAACTCACCCGTATATTTCTACCGGTTTAAAAGAAAACAAATTTGGTATCGATATTCAAACGGCTGTGAGCGTTTATCAGCATGCGGCGTCTTTACCTGGTCTAAAAGTAACAGGTGTAGATTGCCACATAGGCTCGCAATTAACTGAGGTTAAACCTTTTTTAGAAGCGCTTGATAAGCTAATGGCATTAATAGATGAGCTTAAAGCAAATGGTATTGAGCTTACTCATTTAGATATTGGCGGCGGCTTAGGCGTTCCTTACAATGATGAACAGCCACCTCACCCAAGTGAATACGCTGCGCAGGTTACCGAGCGCTTAGCCAATTACAAACACCTTGAACTTATTTTTGAGCCAGGGCGCGCTATAGCCGCTAATGCTGGAATTTTAGTAACGCAGGTTGAGTTTATTAAGCAAAACCAGGATAAATTTTTTGCCATTGTCGATGCGGGTATGAACGACATGCTTCGCCCTTCGCTTTATCAGGCATGGCAAAAAATCATTCCTGTATCGGTGCGCGATGACGACACCCCAACACATAACTTTGATATTGTGGGCCCAGTGTGCGAAACCGGCGACTTTTTAGGAAAAGACCGCGAGCTAGCCCTTAAACAAGGCGACTTATTGGCGCAGCGAAGTGCTGGTGCCTATGGTTTTACAATGAGTTCAAACTACAACTCTCGCCCACGCGTGGCCGAAATAATGGTAGATGGTGAGCAACACCACCTTATTCGCCAACGCGAAACCATCGAGAGCCTTTATCAAGGTGAGAAAATTTTACCATAAACGTTTTTGTTAAGGCGCTGCTCTGTGGCATGATTAGCGCAGAGCAAACCCGAATTAGAGCGCTATGTTAGTTAATTTTTCCAAAATGCACGGCTTAGGCAACGACTTTGTTGTAATTGATAACATTACACAAAATGTATTTTTGTCTCGCGATCAAATCAAAAAACTGGCTGATCGCCACTTTGGTATTGGCTTTGACCAATTACTTATGGTTGAAGCCCCTTACTCCCCTGATCTCGACTTCCATTACCGTATATTTAATGCCGATGGCAATGAAGTAGAACAATGCGGAAATGGCGCACGCTGTTTTGCCCGCTTTGTGCGCATGAAAGGCTTAACTAACAAGCACAAAATTAGTGTCTCGACTAAGTCGGGCAACCTCACGCTATATATAGAAAAAGACGGCCAAGTGACGGTAAACATGGGCCATCCTAATTTTGAGCCTGCTAAAATCCCGCTTAAAGCCAGCAAGCGAGAACTTACTTATATAATAAGAGCTCAAGAGCACACTGTATTTAGTGGCGCTGTGTCTATGGGTAATCCGCATTGCGTGTTAGAAGTTGACGATATAGCTACCGCACAAGTTGAGGTGCTTGGTCCGCTGCTTGAAAATCACGAACGTTTTCCAAATCGTGCCAATATTGGCTTTATGCAGGTGGTATCACAAGATCATATTAAACTTAGAGTGTGGGAGCGCGGCGTTAGTGAAACCCTAGCGTGTGGCACGGGTGCCTGCGCAGCAATGGTAATTGGCCACATTCAAAGCAAACTTAACACCACGGTACAAGTTGATTTACCCGGCGGCACATTACAAGTACGTTGGAGCGGCGAAGGTCACCCTGTCCGCATGACCGGCCCAGCCGAGCATGTATTTGATGGTCAAGTTGCCTTATGAGCGAGCTAACAAAAGAGCAAGTCGCTGAGTATTTGGCGCGCCACCCTGATTTTTTAATAGAGCAGCCAGAGCTACTTGCACAACTTGAGTTACACCACAAAACGCAAGGTGCCACCTCGCTTGTGCACATACAACAGCGCCAATTGCGCGAGCACAATACTCAGTTAAAAAATCAAATACACAGTATGAGCGAACACGCTACGCAAAATGAGCTAGTATATCGCTTGTTTAGCCAATGCCACCGCCAACTGTGGACAAACTACGACTTTAATACGCTTGCCGCTAATTTGCGCAATATTATTTGTACCAGCCCACACATTAGCGAGTGTAGGTTGGTTAAATACAACAACACTTTAGATGGGCTTATTGAGCACCGCCTTAGCCAATTTGGGCACTACTTAGGACGCGTTAATCAGCAAGAGCGTGAGCTATTATTTTGTGAAAACACGCAGTCTTCTGCTATTTATCTTATTGGTTGCGCTGAAAAACCGGTCGCTATATTGGCCTTTGGCAGCCATGATGAAAACCATTTTGAACCCGCACAAGATAACCTATTCGTGCTTGATTTTGTTCATGCATTGCAACTTAGGCTGTTGGAATTGGCATGAGCGACGAGACGCCTAACACTGAGCAATTAAGTGAGCATTGGCGTACACCCATTCATTTATTTAGTGACTATTTAAAGTACGAAAGACAGTACTCAGAGCACACTGTAAATCAGTATGTTAGCCAACTAAACTTTGCCGCCCTGTATTTTAGTAAATTATGTGATGACTGGTTTGGCGTACAAGGCGAGCATATTCGCCGCTACAGCATGGCGCTTCGTTCAAAGCAATTAAGTGGGCGCACTATTAGTTTAAAATTAAGCTGCATTCGTAGTTTGTATAAATTTTTAAAAGCTAAAAACATCGCTCAGCACGCGCATTATCATAACCCAGCACAAGGCATTAAAGGGCCTAAATTTTCTAAGCCTTTACCTAAAAATCTCGATGTAGATCAGATGGCAAGCCTACTAGAGATTAACGATGACGACCCATTAGCCATACGAGACAAAGCTATGATGGAGCTTATGTACTCATCTGGGCTACGCATTAGCGAGTTAGTTGGCACCAACTTACGCGATATAAACGCCGCAAGCGGCGAAATATTAGTCAAAGGTAAAGGTAACAAAGAGCGCCTCATTCCCGTGGGTCGCAAAGCGCTCACAGCGTTAAAAAACTGGCTCAACATACGGGGGCAATTTGCAAAGCCTGACGAAATGGCGGTGTTTTTAAGCAGTAAAAAAAATCGTATTTCGGTTCGCCAAGTTCGCTTACGCATGCAAGAGTGGGGAATAAAACAAGGCATTAGCTCACAAGTGCACCCGCATAAACTTCGCCACTCGTTTGCCTCTCATATTTTAGAATCATCTGGCGATTTACGCGCTGTGCAAGAATTATTAGGGCACAGTAGTTTATCGGCTACGCAAGTATATACGCATTTAAATTTTCAGCATTTAGCAAAAGTGTACGACAACACTCATCCGCGCGCTAAAAAACAAACCGATTAGGAATGTAATTATGATCCGATTTAATCGTGCTCCTCGCCCTTTTTCAGTTATGAGCTTTGATTTAGACGACACACTGTATAACAACCACCCCATAATAAAAGCCGCGGTTAAAGCCCAGCAAGATTACTTAAACGCGCTACCCAGCTACTTACAACAAGGCCCAAAATACTGGCAACAATGCCGCAATGAGGCCGTAATACAGTTACCTGAGCTTGCTGATAATGTAACTAAATGGCGCCAACATACGCTACGCTTAGCCCTTTCAAAGCTAGATTTAAATGAGCAAGAGGTAGAGCATCATGCCGATGCTGCCTATAACGCCTTTGCCGATGCGCGCAGTAAAATAGTGGTAACCGACGACGTACTAAAGCTGCTAGATAACTTAGCCCAGCACTTTACGCTGGTTGCAATAACCAATGGCAATGTTGAAATTGAGCGCTTTAACTTATGCGATAAATTTGCGCTAGTATTGCAAGCTGGTATGCACGGTAAAGCCAAGCCCCACGGTACACTGTTTGATAAAGCCGCCGCACACTTAAACGTGGCTAAAAGTGAAATTTTACACATTGGCGATAGCCTAGATACCGACGTACAAGGCGCTAATAATGCAGGCTGCCAATCGGTTTGGTTAAACGACCAAGGTGCGGCTTATCACTACAAAGGCCTTGCCGATGTTGAAATTGCGAATATTCATGCCTTAGCGCACTTTATCAAATAGCCTAAATAGAACGAAGAGGTTGCAATGAGCCATTATACCAAGCTAATTACCTTGCTATTAATAGGCTCGCTTAGCCTAAACGCTTACTTATTGTGGCCACAAAAACAGCCTGTAGTTGGCACACAAAAAATCCACAGCGGCAAGAGCATCAAAGCGCCAAAAAGTAACCTGCTCAGCCAAGCTCAACAGCAATTTACACAACACAAATTTGATGATGCTCTAAATACGTATCAGCAACTAAATCTAAACGCTCCAAAAAAAGCACATACTTTATACGCTTCGTGGGTAGCACAACTAAAGCAATGGCTAAACACAAACCTACCGCTTAGCCAGTCATTGTTAAATGCACTTTTAAATAAAGACCCTTACAATACCGAGTTACTCACTTTACACGTAGATTACCTAGTAAAAAGCGGGCAACGGCAAAACGCAATTATTGCGCTATTTGAGCTCTACCCATTGTTAAATAAGCACCAACAAGGCCCTGTAGATAGGCGCCTTGTGCATTTAACGACTAACGAACTGCATAGTTTGAGTGAGCAGCAAAATTGGCAAACAATTATTGAACAAACTCAAATTTGGCTCGACTATCAAAACGACAATAGCCATTTTTTATACGCACTCGCTCATGCTTATTATCAACTAGAGGACTTTATTAGCGCCTTAACAACTATTGAGCGCATGCCATCAAATCACCCACTACAAGCCGAAGTAACTGCCTTACACGCAATGATAGAGAAAGCTCAATCGCAAGATGACTTTATTGCGCTTACCCCCTACGGCGCACATTACTTAATTAGCACCGAGCTAAATAGCTCAATCCAAACAGAGCTAATGATAGATACCGGCGCAAGTATTACTTCTCTTTCGAGTGACGTGCTTAACCAACTTTCACCCAGACCACTGTATTTAGGCGATGTAACCGTAAACACGGCGAATGGGCAAATTAGAGTAAAACGCTACCAAATTGAGTCGTTTAAAGTAGGGATGCAAACTATTTACGGTTTTGAAGTGCTCAGTATTGAAAACACCCGCGGCCAAGGTTTGTTAGGAATGAACTTTTTATCTAGATATAAATTTAATATAAATCAACAAACAGATGAGTTAGAGTTGAGTGCTAAATAATTTAAATTTAAGGAAAAAACATGACCCTAAACGATTTTTTACAGCAACTTGCAGACAACCCTAAAAGCATACAATTTAGCGATACCATGGCGGTAATAGAAGCTAATTACGATTTTACCGCGTGTGGATTTAATAACCACGGCTTACTTAGCTCTGCAAGCGAGAACAACGGCTCATGTAAAATTTTTGCGTTTGCTAAATTAAACGATTTAAGCAAGCAAAATACATTGGATTGTTTTGGTAAGTTTTACCGCGAAGACGTACTACAAAACCCTAAAGGCGATGATCACATGAACATTCGCACGTTTATGTTAGCGCCAGAAGCGACTCCATTTTTAGGCCTGAGCTTTGATGGTGAGCCACTAAAAGAGAAATAACACTAAGCTACTAAATTAAAGCGCTTTTTCCATAAAGTAACGCGTACCAGAGCGTGGATAGTTGTTAAGCTGATACTTAACCACGTATCCGCGCTTTTCATAAAAAGGCTTGGCCTGAAAATCGAGTGTATCGAGCTGTGCGGTATTAGCGCCGCGCTCAATAGCAGCAAGCTCAAGCGCATTTATAAGCTTGCCTGCTAACCCCTTGCCCCGCGCGGTATCGCTACACCAAAGCCAGTTAATCATTAGCCAATTACCAAACACATAACCACTCACGCCCGCAATTAAGCTGCCTTTTTCATCTACAAATTTATAGCCTAATGGCACTTTAGCCGCATCAAAATGCTGCGCGTTAAATTCAACTATTTCACTACGCAGTGAAGAGCTTAATGCGTCGGAATGATCAGCTCGTAATTGGTACATATTACGCGTCTTAAAAAGCGAATATTAACAAACTTAATTAAAAAAGGTTATTTTTTCCATAAGGTACTTCTAGCAGATTGCTGCTTGTTTTCTCGGGTTGGCCGCACATTTCATCGTAAGCGCTAGTATGTCGCAGTACCATTTCGGCGTAGGCTATTTTTTCAAAACGTTTTTGAATATGCAGCGGGCTGAGCGCTTTTACAAACTCGCCATTTTCTTCAGTAACGTAATACTCTACGTTATTTATAATGACAGACACTTGATAGAGCGCCATTTCAAGGGAGTGCGCGACCACTTTTTGTAATGGTTCGTGCTTTTTTAACTCAGAAAATTTCATACCCATAACAATCGCCTTTTAATAAAAAGTAACTTTATAGATACGCACCTTTGCTATAATCGCGATCAAATTATTACATCACTGCCTTTTAAGCTTATGAGCAATAAAATTCGACTCGCTAAATACATTGCTCACGCTGGTGTGTGCTCACGAAAACAAGCATCACGCTTAATAGATGATGGGAGAGTAACGGTAAATAATCGCCCTGCTAATCATATTGATCACGTTAATGAGCAAGACGACGTAATAGTTAATGGCCAAGCAGTAAAAGGGGCTGCCGATTTAGTTTATTTTGCGTATCACAAACCTATAGGTATTGACTGCAAATTAAATGAAAATGACCCCGCCAGCCTTATTCACCATTTACCTACCCTCACTCGGGTTTACCCCATTGGCCGATTAGATAAAGACTCTCGCGGATTGCTTATTTTGACCAACGACGGAGATTTTTGTAATCAACTTATTCACCCTGACTTCCACCAGCCGAAACATTATTTAGTCACAGTAAATAAACCTATTAATAATGCGTTTTGTGAAAAAATGGCCGCAGGAATCCCCGTAGATAAACAAGTAACCTTACCGTGTGAAGTAACAAAAATAGCTGACAACCAGTTTAGTATTATTTTAAAGCAAGGGCTTAACAGACAAATACGTAAAATGGCGCAGTACTGCGGCTTTAAAGTAATTGATTTATATCGGGCACAATTTAGCGAACTTGCTCTTTCAAGACTAAACCTACCTGAAAACCACTATATACAAATTAATAAAACAGATATTTCAAAAATCTAACCTTCGTTTAAATAGCGCACAAAAAAGTTAAAATAACCTTGCAAAAATAGATTACAGGTGTAGTCTTAATTTAAAGATTACATTTGTAGGCAATAAAATGATTGAGTTATCAAAAGCAGAATTCGACGTGCTTGATGCGCTTTGGATTAATTACCCAGCAACCGCCAGCCAAATTATTGAGCGCTTAAGCGATGATAAACAATGGCACGAAAAAACCATTAAAACCCTACTGGGTCGATTAGTTAAAAAAGGCGCACTGACCTTTGAAAAAGACGGCCGCCAATATATTTATACTCCTTGTATGGAGCGCGCCGACTACACATTAAAAGAAAGCAAAAACTTTATTGAGCGCTTTTTTAGTGGCCGCATAGCGCCGCTGGTAAGCGGGTTTGCTAAATCAGAGCAGCTTTCGCAACAAGATATAAACGAGTTAAAAAAGGTCATTGATGACTGGGAAAAAAACCAAAAGTAAGGAGTGGCTATGGATATTCAAACCCTGTTTAACTGGTTACTAGAGCAGCAATTATTACTCAGCATAATGCTTGGCGGGTTTATTATATGTGAGCGTTTTAGTTTAAGGCTGCTTGGCCCAGGCTTTGTGTATAAATTAGTATGCCTAATCCCCGTATCGTTACTGGTTGCAAACTTACCAAGTAACATTAAGCCACTGCAAAATAGCGCCATTAGCCATTATTTAATAACGCCTAACCAACCCCTTATTAATAACTTAGGCCTAAATTGGGCCGTGCTTTATGTAGTGGTTAGCCTAGTGCTGTTTAGCATAGCGTTTGTTGTGCATATTCGCTTTATAAAAAATCTGCAGCTCAATTATTTAATTAATAGCGAACACACTCTAACCTCACACATTAAAACCTATACCAGTAACCATATTGCATCGCCAATGGTGGTAGGTATTTTGCAAAGTAAGCTCATACTGCCTAGTAATTACAAAACCCAGTTTGATAAAGCCACTTTGGCACTTATTTTAGAGCATGAGGCTGTGCACATAAAACGCAAAGATAACCTAATAAATGCCCTGCTGTTACTGACTACTATTTTAATGTGGTTTAACCCGCTCGCCTGGATGGCTTACGCAAGCTTTAGACGCTTGCAGGAGCTAACTTGTGATCAGCAGGTACTTGCCAATAAAACCACACACCAACACATTTTATACAGCAAAGCCTTAGTTAACTGCGCGGCGGCAGCGCCCGCAGGCCTAATGGCTTATTCACACTACGGAGATAAAAAAACCATGTTACAACGACTTACCAATATAAAGCACAGTGGCAATCACTCTCGCCTTGCCAAAGGTGGCTTACTGCTAATGGCAACAAGCATGCTTAGCGGTTTAGCCATTGCAAAACAGCCCCAAACTGAAATAACGAAAGAGGATCATATTTCACCAACAATACGCATTGAACCTGTCTACCCAGCCCAAGCCGCTAAGCAAGGCATTGGCGGCTCGGTTGTATTAAAGTACGATATAGCCGCCAATGGCAGAACAAAAAACATTAGTGTCATTCAATCTAAGCCGTCAGACGTTTTTGATAAATCAGCTAAAGAAGCGCTGGCAAAGTGGGAGTATAAAATCTCTGAGGCAGGCTTTAATGATGTACTTGTACAGCTCGATTTTGCTATAAACAGCGAGGTTGCTAATACCGATTTAATCGAGCGAATTAAAGTATCGCATTAATGCTATTTAGTTATTCAAGAGCACAAAGCAAGCGCCCTTTTAGGCCGCTTGCTTTGTGGTTTTACTTATAAAATTAGATACTCACTACAATCATGGCAATGGCAGTGCCTAAGCCAATAAACCATACAAGCGAACGTAAAATATCTAAGTTTAACCAATAAAAAATGCAATACAAAGTGCGCGAGACTATATGGGTAACCGCCAAGGTTTCTGTTACTGCATTTACCGAGTTAGTTCCCAATATCACCGCAATAGCAACGGCAAACACTGCAAGTGATTCAAAACAATTTTGATGAGCAGCGAGCGTTCGCGCACCAAAGCCCGTTAATTTTGCTTGTTGAGAGCGCGGGTGTTTATTGTCGTATTGGCCAAGCTTTGCCATTGCAATGGCCACTGGTATTTTTGCAAAATAAGGCATTAATACAGCAAGTAATGCGCATACTACTAATGTTGTCATAATTTATTCTCTTATCTTAAAACCTAGTTATTTAACCAATACATATAACACACATACACAAAAAAGCCGCCAACACGTTTTATGACATACGCAGGCGGCTAAACAATAACATCATACTTACTATAGCTAAGTTTACCTATAAAGCAGTGCGGCATAATGTCGCAGGTGATGAATATTCACTATTACCCTTAATGCATCGCATTAATAACTAAAGATTGTTAACTTATAGACCTTATTTTTTACCGACGACCCCTATGACCTGGATCTTTTTCACTTTTTTAGCCGCCTTTATGCAAGCATGGCGAAATGCCCTGCAAAGTAAATTAAGCGCACATGCAAGTGTGGCTGGCGTAACCCTTTCGCGCTTTATTTTAGCCGGCCCTATTGCTGCAGTGTATTTGTATGGTCTTTATCAATATGAAGACACAGCCATGCCTACCTTTAATAATGCCTTTTGGGGGTTTGTTATTGGCGCAAGTGTTATGCAAATACTCGCCACCGGCTTAATGGTAAAGCTGTTTAAAATGAATAATTACGCCATAGGTGCAGGGCTTGCTAAAAGTGAGGCGTTAGTAGCGGCTATTTTAGGGGTATTGTTTTTTGGTTCTGCGCTTAGCCTTCTTGGTTGGCTGGGTGTATTTTTAGGCGCTATTGCGGTGCTTTTACTTAGCGGCATAACCAGCGTAAAACACTTTGATGCTAAAACAGCGTTACTTGGCCTTGCCTGTGGTACTAGCTTTGCCCTTACATCGCTGTGGGTGCGTGAAGCGAGCTTAAATTCAGGGTTATTGTTTCCGCACTCAGCTGCATGGGTTTTACTGTTTGTAATAAGCCTACAAACGCTTATATTACTTGGCTATTTATTACTAAAAGAGCCACACACTGTTGGCAAACTTTGGCAATATAAAGGCACCACTGCCGCAATTAGTACTTTTAGCTGTGTAGGCTCTATTGGCTGGTTTAGCGCGATGAGTTTACAGCACGTAGCGTATGTTAAAACGCTTGGTCAGGTAGAGGTATTTTTTACCATGCTAATTGCTGTACTTTGGCTCAAACAGCCACTTAAAAAGCAAGATACCGCGGGCTTAATACTTATAGCCATTGCCGCTATTTTGGTGATACTGCCAAATTGAGAACATAAAAAAGCGCAGGCTTTTAAACCTGCGCTACTATAAGCTGCTTATAACTTTTAAAGCGAGTATTAAGCGCTCTTTTTAAGAGCTAATTTTTAGCGTTATCACACCGCAAATAATCATGAGTACACCAGCAATACGGCCAAACGTGGCTGCATCACCGTAAAGTAATATACCCACTAAAAACGTACCCGCAGCACCTATTCCGGTCCATACGGCGTAGGACGTCCCCATTGATATTTGCTTTTGTGCAAGCCACAACATAAAACCACTGGCTGTTAAAAATGCAATTGCCATTACTATACCCTGCCAGCGTGTGTCGGGATTTTGTGAAATTTTTAAACCAATTGGCCAGCCTATTTCAAGCAAGCCGGCAATGACTAAATAAACCCATGCCATTAAACATCTCTCTTTTTCAAAATTACGTCGTATAAATCTTCGCGGCGATCTTTTAAATTGCGCACCGTACCTTCGCTATGAAGAATTTTTAGCTTATCCATATCAAGGTCGCTGAATAGTAACATTTCGGTATTAGGTGTGGCTTCATTTAATGTTGCATCGTGCGGAAAAGAAAAGTCAGACGGGGTCAACACTGCCGATTGCGAGTACTGTACGTCTAGGCTTTCTACCTCAGGTAAGTTACCCACTGAACCAGCAATAACCACATAACATTCGTTTTCGATTGCGCGCGCTTGCGCACAATGGCGAACCCGTAAATAACTATTTTTAGTATCGGTCCAAAACGGCACAAAGAGTATATCAAGCCCCTGCTTGGCTAATATGCGCGAAAGTTCTGGGAACTCAACATCGTAACAAATTTGAATACCTACACGCCCAGCATCGGTGTCAAACACGGCAATTTTGTCGCCGCCTTGAATCACCCAATCATTTTGTTCATGCGGGGTTATGTGTATTTTTCGCTGCTCGTCTATTTTACCGCTACGGTGGCATAAGTAACTTACGTTATAAATTTTATCGTCTTCGGCAAGCGGCATAGAGCCGGTAATAATATTGGCGTTATATTCTATTGCCATACGCGACATCGCCTTTTTAAATGTTTCTGTATATTCGGCTAAATAGCGGATAGCTTCGGTTTGATTATTCTGATCGCCTAAACCCATAAGTGGCGCGTTAAAAAATTCCGGAAATAATATAAAATCGCTTTTGTAGTCAGATACCGTATCTACAAAGTATTCTACCTGCTTGAGCATTTCGTCAACCGACTCTACACAGCGCATTTGCCATTGCACCGCACCTATACGCACTATCGATTTAGTTGATTCGAGCACGGTGTCGGTTGGCTCGTACATTATGTTATTCCACTCAAGCAAGGTGGCGTAACCTACAGACTCTTGATCCTCCGGCAGGTACTTTTTAAGTAACCGTTTTACCTGAAAGTCGTTAGAAAGCTGAAAACTTAAAATTGGGTCGTAAAGCTCTTTTTGGTCAACCTTTTCAATGTATTCCATTGGCGTCATTTCACTACTGTGATTGTAATAACGCGGGATACGGCCACCGGCTAAAATAGCGCGTAAGTTATATTGGCGGCACAACTCTTTACGGGCATCATAAAGACGGCGCCCTAAGCGCATGCCTCGGTGGGTTTCGCTAATTGCTACATCTAAACCGTATAGCGCATCGCCGTCGGAGTCACTAAATACTCGGTCGTGCCCATCGGCTATGTCTTCGTAAGTGTGAGGATTTGAAAAACGCGCGTAGTCTACTTGCACGCTTAGTGCTAAACCCACCAGCACGCCATCATCTACAATGCCTATTTGCCCTTCAGGGAACTGATCTATCAATCTAAAAATAGTATGGCTTGGCCACGCGCCACCTAAATCAGGATAAGCCTGATCCATCAAGGTTTTAATTTGCGGATACTGCTCTTTTGTTAAGTTACAAATTTCTAGGTGGGTTTTTTCTGCCGACATACACAACTCCTTTGGGCATAATAAAATAAAAGCCGAATGTACGCTAAAGTACACTCAGCTTTGTATCATGTTTTTTACGTTACGCGTACTACTTTAAGCTGCGATAAAAAAGTGTAGTCACTTTCTCTTTTGGCAACCAGCCTGCGTATTCAAGGCCAAGCTCTGCCAATGGATCGGCTTTTAGTACTTGCTCTAAGCTTGCGTTATTTTGCATTGCTTTTAGCATTAAATCTTTGGCTTTTTTAACAAGTTTAGCATACGTTTCCAGCCCTGAACGGTCACTTACCGGCCCATGCCCGGGTATCACTATGGTGCGCTCATCTATTTGCTTAATAACGTCATTTACGGCTGCTAATATTCCATCAACACTGCCGCCGCTATCTACATCTACAAACGGCAAGCTGCCAAAGTTAAAGTAAATATCGCCCATGTGCACTATGTTATCGTTATTAAAAAATATCACCGAATCACCGTCGGTATGTGCATGGGCGTAGTGCACTACATGGGCGTGTTCGTTATTAAAATGCAGTTTTAAATCGTGGCCAAAGCTAATGCGTGGCAGGTAATCTGAGTTTGCACCGTGTTTTTCTTCTAATCGCTTATGTACGTTGTCGTGCGCAATGACATGCGCACCGGCTTTGGCAAAGTTTTCGTTGCCGCCAGTGTGGTCGCCATGATGATGCGTATTAATTACAAACTCTGCACTACCGGGTTTTAAATCGCTAATTGTTTTTTTAATGTCGTTTGAAAGCTTAGCAAATTGGTCATCAATAATGTAAATGCCATCTTCCCCTGCACTTGCGGCAATGTTACCGCCTTGGCCAAACAGTACATACACACTGTCGCTTAGTTTTTCTGCCGTTACCGGATTTTCATCTGCATGTGTTGCACTGCTAAGTAATAAGCCTGTTATTAATGCGGGTAGTATTTTTTTCATTTTAGTTCTCTGTTGATTTATTAATGATTATATAGAACGTGATTAACTGTAATTTAGTTCATCGTGCTGGCTCTATCACTATTTGATGTATTAGCGTTTGTGGCAATAAAGGCGTGTGCTTACCTTCAATGTAGTCACTAAAGCCTGCACGATAAAACGCGGATAGCGGATGCCCCGACTGCCCACCGGGCACTGCCATAATGGCGTTTTCTAAATGCCCAGGTTGGGCAATAAAGCGCTGCGATGCACCAAAGCTTTTGCCTTGTACGGCGGGCATGTAGCTATCGCCAAAAGCTGGCGCTATAGGCATATTTAAAAGCTTAGCCAGTATGGGCATTTGTTTAGCAAACGGGTGCTCAATATTAAGCGCATTTACTTTACCCCACTGCCAATTTTGCAAGTTATCCCCATACTCAGCCCCAAGTGCTGTCACTGTTTGGCTGAATGCACCTAATAACTGCTCGTCCCAATTTTTATACTCAGGGTTTACCCATGAGCCCGGCCTATCCTTAATAAGCTGCCATATAGCTGGTTCTAGATCGCGTTTTACATATTTGAGCGTGGCGTCTTGCTCATTAAGTTTGTTCTCCATGCTTGCAAATACAGTATTAATTAATGTGCCGCGGTAGTGTTTAACTAAGGTATAACCTACCGAGCTTGCACATGCGCATTGCTGCCAGTTTTCAAGTGCACTTATGTACTGTGCGTTTTTGGCTTTGTCTTTTTTAAGCTGATTAAGTAGCAATGTGTGCCATGGCGTTAAAAAGCGGGCTTGGTTATCAAGCTGTAGCGCGTAAAAGTCGCTCTCTGCAAAGCTTTGTTTTTCAAATAACCTATCACGAATTTGGCTCGAGCGAGCGCCTAGCGCGTACCCGCCATTGCCAAAGCGTGCATTATCAGTGGCCGACACAACGCGCGAATTACCTGTCCATAATCGCCCACTTTGCGGGTTTTTAACATAAGGGCGCTGATGCTCATTTTGCTGCCATTCGGGTGAGTATTCGCTTGCATTAACACTTAGCTCGCTCGGTGTTTTACGTGCCGGTATAGCGCCAATATGTTGCCATGCGGCACTGCCTTGGCTATCTACCACCATTAAATTTTGTACCGGAATACCCACATCGCTTGCCACATCTAGCGCATCATCTACGCTAGTGGCTTGCTCTAGTTTGAGCAGATCCATGTTTACAGCATAAAGTTGGTGTGCAGCCCAGCTAAGTGCATAAGGCTGTTTATTTATATATTTTACTGGGCCGTATTCGCTCATGGTTAATGAGTAATCGTCCACGTCGCCACTAGGCAGTGCGATAGGCTCATTGACTTGCCATGTTTTATTATCGTTACTTAAAGCAACCCAATCGGCCGTGTCTATGTAGCCGTTAGTAAAGCCCCAGGCAATTTTATTATTTGTACCCACCACAATAGCAGGGGCGCCGGGTAGCGATACGCCAGTTACCTGAGCTTGCTCGCCATTTTGTGTGTAATTAAGCTGCGCCCTGTACCAAATAACCGGCACCGCCATAGATAAATGCATATCATCAGAGAGCATGGCTGCTCCCGTTTGGGTATGCGCACCGGTTACTGCCCAGTTATTGCTACCGCGCTCTTGGTTTGCCTGAATATTTTTAACCGTGTGCTGTGCTTGCTCTGGAAGTTGAGGAATGGTGCCTGTAAACGGGGCAAGATTACTGCCATCAAGCGCCGCTTGGTATTGGCTAGGTTGTGTTAAAAAAGCAACCATGTGTTGTCCGTATGCTTGCTCAATATGTATGAGAGCTTCATCTCGCTCAAAGGTGGCACTTTGCAAATCAAGGTACATGCTAAATATAACTAATAGGCTATCTTCACTTTGCCATGGTTTTTGCGCGCCGCCTGTAAGTAAATACTCAAAGCTTGCAAAGCCAACTTGTGCCAGCCCTTCGTTTACACCTTGGGCGTAGCTGTTTAATAGTTGTTTATCGCTTTCGGGTAAGGTGTTTAATATAGCGCGGCTGCGTTTTCGCAATTGATGAAAGCGCATTTTTTTATCAAGCCCAAGGGCCGCTTTACCAAATAACCCACTAAGCTCACCGGCGGCGTTACGTCTTAATAAGTCCATTTGAAAAAAACGGTCTTGCCCATGCGCATAACCTAACCCGTATGCAGCGCTATTGCGGTTTTCGGCCTTTATAACCGCCTGTCCTAGTGCATCACGCGAAATAGTAACCGGCTTATTAATTGCTGTACTTTGACCTTTACCATCAAGTGTGGGCATACTTAAACTTAATACGCCATACACAAGCGCTGTACCAGCTAAGCCTAAAACCACAACGAGTAATACTAGCCATTTGATTACTTTAAACATTAATTTGTCCTTTGCACCATTTGTTGCACATATAATAACCATAGTTTTATTAAATAATAATGTTCTTACTCGCAAAGGGTGAAATAAACATCAAAATCCACGATAATAGCCATTCCACATTTTGTGCAGATCTAGTTGAGACTCATATGACTGAAAAAACATTTATCAAAGGTAAAGACCGCGACCTAGAATCGTCTATCTCTACCATGCAAAACAAGCTAAAAGCGCTAAACATCAATGTTGAAGAAGCACTTTGGCTTAACCCTGTAGCTAACTGTTATTCAGTTCATATAAAAGACAGCGACTGCGGTGTTATGTTTACCAATGGTAAAGGCGCAACGGATAAAGCATCTATCGCCTCTGCGTTAGGTGAATACTTTGAACGATTAAGCTGTAATTACTTTTTTGCCGACTTTTACTTAGGTGAAGAATTTGCAAACAGCGACTTTACTCATTATCCAAACGAGAAATGGTTTAAAGTTGAAGGCAATGAAGTGCCAGAAGGCATAATGGACGAGAGCCTTTGGGATTACTTTGACCCAGAGCGTGAGCTTAATGCCTCACACCTTTTTGACTTTAACTCAGGTAATAACGAGCGCGGCATTTGTACATTGCCATACACACGCCAACGCGATAACCAAGACGTATACATTCCAGTAAACGTAATTGGTAATATTTTTGTTTCTAACGGCATGAGCGCAGGCAACACTAAGTTTGAAGCACGTGTACAAGGGCTATCAGAAGTATTTGAGCGCGCCATTAAAAACCGTATTATCGCAGAAGGTATTTGTTTACCTATCGTCCCTGAAGAGGTTGTAAAGCAATACCCTAAAATTCACGAGGCGTGTGAAGAGCTACGCAGCCATGGTTTTCATTTGCGTATTGCCGATGCATCACTTGGCGGTAAATACCCTGTAATGAGCGTAACGCTTATTAACCCTGTTGATGGCTCCGTGTTTGCCTCATTTGGTGCTCACCCTTCATTTGAAGTAGCCCTTGAGCGTACCGTTACTGAGTTACTACAAGGTCGTCGCCTTGATCAACTTGATGTGTTCCAACCGGCTACTTTTGATAACGATGAAGTTGCAACGCCTGAAAACATTGAGCTGCACTTTATCGACTCAAGCGGTTTAATCTCGCATGACTTTTTCCGTGCCGACGCCGACTTTGACTTTGTTCATTGGGACTTTAGCGGTACAACAGAGCAAGAATACAACTTCTGTACTGACTTAATTCACAGCATGGGCCACGACATTTACATTATGGATTACACACACTTAAACGTGTATGCATGTCGTATTTTAGTACCAGGTATGTCAGACATTTACCCAGTAGATGAACTAATTTGGCGTAACAACAACGAAGGCGCTAAATTCCGTGAAGCATTCCTATCGCTTGATCAGTACGATGCGCAGCAGTGGATGGACATTTACGACAGCCTAGAAGAAGCAGGCCACAGCGATATTATCCGTGCTGCTGAATTTATTGGCCTTGCCACCGATGCCGACACACCATGGCATACACTGCGTATTGGTGAGCTTAAAGCGCACTTATGTTTAGCCGCAGGCAACGAAGAAGCCATTGATTGGGTAGACTGGATACTACACACAGGCCAAGTAAACGAAGATGCAATGCGCCACTTCCGCTGTTTAAAAGCCATTCTTGAAATTAAATACGATGACGAGCGCGACTACGCCGACTACCAAGATGCACTGGGTTTAATGTTTGGCAGCGATAACGTAACGCTGGCTATTGAAATAGCAGAAGGCCGTAAATTATTTAATGGTTTAACCTTCCCTGGTTTATCGCTTGAAGGCTTTAAAAAGCATGCAGCACTACTTGATGGTTACCGTAAGTTACATGTCGCTAAGCAAAACCATTGGGCACGTGAAGTAACCGATGTTTAATAGTTAAACTACTAATTATAAAAATAAAACGGCGCTAATTTATCAGCGCCGTTTTTATTTATACAATAAATTAGCTATAGTTAAATTGCCTAAAATAACAGCATGACTTAGCCAATGCCGCCAAAAAATAACAACAAAAAAAACACTACCAGCAACTATAAGCTGACCTTTTGGTTATCGCTTACGCTAATAATACTAGTGAGCATTGTATTGGATAGAATTAACTACAATCGCGCAAAAGACGCCCACCGCCTACAAATTTTATCTCAAGTAAGTACATACCGTGCACAACTAGAGGCCACCTTGGTATCAAACATTCAGCTAGTTCGTGGATTAGCGGTTGCTGTATCAGCTGAACCTGAGTTACAACAAGCACGGTTTGAACAAATTGCCGCGCCTTTATTTAAAACCTCCAGTGAGCTGCGCCATATTGGTGGTGCGCCCGACATGATAATTCGTATGTCTTACCCACTAAAAGGTAACGAAAAAGCCATTGGCTTAAACTTTTTAGAAAACAAAAACCAACGCCTAGATGCCATTAGAGCCCGTGATACCAATACTATTGTTATGGCAGGGCCACTTAAACTAGTGCAAGGCGACATTGCCCTCATTGCCAGAGTGCCTGTTTATATTCCGCCCGAAAACCGCTTTTGGGGGTTATTATCGGTAGTGCTCGACATTGAAAAAGTATACAAAAACTCAGGCATAAAAGAGCTTGAAAAAAACTACAACATTGCTATTCAAGGGCGTCATGGTTTAGGAAAAAAAGGCGAGTTTTTTTATGGCAATAACAATATAACCTCACAAGAGCCGCTTGATTTTACGCTCAATTTTCAAGGGGGAAGCTGGCAATTATACGTAGCCCCTAAAGAAGGTTGGAGCCCTGCACCTTCAACTATATGGCCGCTTAGAATCGCCATTATAATTATTTGCGGATTACTAATATGGGCGTTCTTATTCTTTTTAAAAATGCTAAACCGCCAGCAACAAAACGAAAAAATGCTGGAGGCAATGAGTGATCTTGCCCAAATTGGGGCGTGGTCATTTAATTTAGAAACCAAACAAGTGTATTGGTCAGATATGACCAAAAAAATCTTTAAGTACCCACTAAACAAAGAGCCTACTTGGCCTACAAACTTAAATTACTTTAAAGCCGGTGAAAGCAGAGAACGTATCACTCAACTGGTTGAATCTGCAATTAAAGAAGGCAAAAGTTACGAGGCCGAACTTGAAGTAATTGACTCTGAAGGGCGCGAAATGTGGGTGCTTATTCATGGTGAAGCTGAGCGCAAAAACGAGCGCTGTGTAAGAATATTTGGCTCATTGCAAAATATTGATACCCGTAAGCGCATTGAACTTGAAAACAGCAAAATTGCCCTACATAACGAAATTTTAGCGTCGCTTACAGCCAACGACCTTATTTTAAGTGGCCAATTAAGCCAATCTAAACAAGTTATTACTGAATCTATTTGCCATGCATTAAACATTGAGCAAGCCAGTATTTGGTTTTTTAATAGCTCAAAAACCTCATTGAGTCCTATAGCATCTCATAATATTGAAAACAGAATGGGTAATAATAATGCGGTATGGCTTAAAAAAGAGGCGCCTGATTTTTTTGAAGCCATAGAAAAACACGCTGTGTTTAGCACCAGTGATGCCCAAAATCACCCTCTACTAAAACCCCTTAAAGCGCATTACTTTGCGCCGCTCAATATTAATGCCATGCTGTGCGCAATCATACCGGCGGGAAGTGGCTCCATTGGCATAGTATGCGCTGAGCAATGTGCTTCAATGCGCCCGTGGTCACGTAACGAAGAAAGCTTTTTAATTGCTGTAGCCGCCCTCGTGGGCAGCTTGCATTCAAGTCAGCAACGTATTGAAACAGAGCAACAGCTAGTCACCGCCAAAGAGGCTGCAGAGCAAGCTGTAATGGCTAAAAGTGAATTTTTAGCCAGTATGAGCCACGAAATAAGAACCCCCATGAACGGCGTACTGGGCATGCTAAATATTATCAAGCGCACTCAGCTCAACCAACAGCAGGAGCACCATATTGAGCTTGCACAATCTTCAGCTCAGTCGCTGTTAAATATAATTAACGACATTTTAGACTTTTCTAAAATTGAAGCAGGTAAACTTGATATAGAAAATGTGCAATTTAACTTACCTAAATTACTTGGTGAAGTTGTTGAGTCGTTTGCGCTTAAAGTGGAGCAAAATAATACCAATCTCATTTTAGATGCCACCCAAATTACTATCAGCGAAATAATTAGCGATCCGAATAGGTTGCGTCAAATTTTAAATAACCTGATTGGCAATGCCGTTAAGTTTACTATTGATGGGCAAATTCTGGTGACCGCGCAGATAGATGAAACCACCGATGGCAGTTTTTTACATTGCTCTATTATTGATACCGGCATAGGAATAGACGCAGAAAAACAAAAAACCTTATTCGACTCATTCACTCAGGCCGATGCCTCAACCACCCGCCAGTTTGGCGGCACAGGCCTTGGCCTAGCTATTGTTAAGCAGCTTTGTGAACTCATGGAAGGCGAAGTAAGCGTAACCAGCATGCTAAATGAAGGCAGTACTTTTTCGTTTTCTATAAAAATACAGCCCCGTTTAACTAAAGCGCAAGATTTACCCAGCCACTTAATTAATAACAAACATATTTTAATTATTGATGCCTGCACACTTAACGCCAATATTGCCGCCAAACAATTACGCGTTTGGGGCGCACACGTTAATATTTTAAATGACTATAGCGGCATCATTAATTATTTTGATAACTGCGATACCCAGCCAGATGCATTATTAGTCGATTATCATTTTTTTGAGCAAGCTGCGCACCCACAAATAAATACATTAAAAAACAGAGTAACCACCAAGCAAAGCAAACTGGTTGTTATGGCACCGATGAGTTATTCGCAAGAGCATAACAATATTGGCATAAATATAGATTGTCTGATATTTAAACCGCTCACCCCATCAGATTTATTTGATTCACTCACTAACGATAAATTCATTGAGCAACAACAGCGCCAAGCACAACTGCAAAATGAGTTAACCGAAAAGCCCAAAGAAATATCAGCGCACGCACAAGTGCTTTTAGTCGAAGATAACAAAGTAAATCAGGTAGTGGCCTCAGCGTTGTTAAAACAAGTTGGGCTTACCTTTGATATTGCACAAAACGGCCAAGATGCACTAGATAAGCTAAACAGCAGCCAAGACAAAAAATACCAGTTAGTTTTAATGGACTGCCAAATGCCCGTGATGGATGGCTACCAAGCCACGCAAGCTATACGCGAAGGCAAAGCGGGCAAGCATAATAAACATATTACAATCATTGCTTTAACGGCAAACGCAATGCAGGGCGACAAAGAGAAGTGCCTCGATGCAGGAATGAACGATTATTTAACCAAACCTTTAGATTCCGCAGCACTAGAGCCTAAATTACAACAATGGCTTGGTACACAATAAAGGTGTAAGCTAAAAATACTGTTTACTAATAAAGAAAAGCCATGCATTTATCAGCAAATCAGCAGCGCGTTATTGGCTGCCTTTTAGAAAAACAAAGCACTACACCCGAGCATTATCCACTGTCGTTGAACGCACTGACGAATGCGTGTAACCAAAAATCAAATCGAGACCCGGTTGTAAACTTGAGCGAAAGTGAGGTGCAACAAACACTTGATGAGCTTATAAGTCAGCGCCTTGTAACGCTAGACGAAGGGCTTTCGGGACGAGTTAATAAATACGATCACCGTTTTTGTAATACAGAATTTAGTAGCTTACAGTGGAGCACGCAGCAACGGGCTATTATATGTTTACTGCTGTTACGCGGCGCACAAACACCCGGTGAGCTAAGAACGCGCAGCGCTCGCCTAGCTGACTTTACAAACGTTAGCGAAGTAGAAACTGCCCTGAGCGCGTTAGCAAAAGATGACTACGTAACAAAGCTTGAGCGCGAGCCTGGCAAACGAGAAAGCCGCTACATGCACCTTTTTGCTGACCCAGCAGTAGCGCCAAGCCCAGTGCCAGCTACAGAAGTCGCAGAAGTTAAAAACGATGAAATTAACGAGTTACTTGCAGAAATTGAGGAACTAAAAGCCGAGCTTAGCCGTATAAAAGCACATTTAGGACTTTAATTAATAACCACTAAACCAGATAATGTAAGCCTATTTAAAAACAACTTATTAAATAACGAGGAGCTGGCCATGCGCGCCGAAATTATGGCTGAAATGAAAGTTCAGCCAACTATTGATGTAAACGCCGAAATTACCCGTCGAGTTAACTTTATAAAAGCACGTTTAGTGGCAGCCCATAGTGTATCGCTAGTGCTTGGAATTAGCGGCGGTGTTGACTCGTCGACCTGCGGGCGCTTGTGCCAATTAGCCGTAGATGAACTAAACGCAGAGCAAAACACTAATAAGTACCAATTTATTGCGGTTCGTTTGCCATACGGTGTACAAGCAGATGAAGACGAAGCGCAAATGGCCGTTGATTTTATCAAGCCAAGTAAACGCATGACCGTCAACGTAAAACCTGCTGCCGATGCATTACACGAGCAAGCTATGGCGGCGGTAGTAGGCAGTGGTGAAGAGCTACCTGAGCAAGCTAAAATTGACTTTGTAAAAGGTAATGTAAAAGCACGCCAACGCATGGTAGCGCAATACGAAATAGCTGGTTTTTGCCAAGGCCTCGTTGTGGGTACCGATCACAGCGCTGAAAACATTACTGGTTTTTACACCAAATTTGGTGATGGCGCATGCGATTTAGCCCCGTTATTTGGCTTATCAAAACGTCAAGTTCGCGCACTTGCAACTGCCTTAGGTGCGCCTGAGCTATTAGTAACAAAAGCCCCAACAGCTGATTTAGAAAGTGACCGCCCAGGCCTCACCGATGAAGAAGCATTAGGACTGAGCTATGATCAAATTGACGACTTTTTAGAAGGCAAACCGGTGGCTGCAGAGGTTGAGCAAAAGCTAACTGATATTTATGTTCGCACTCAGCATAAGCGCCAACCCATTCCGACTATTTACGATGATTTATAACGGCTAAACAGCTAGTGCTGCGTATGCACTAGCTGATCTATTCGCCGTAATGTTACGTAAAACAAAAAACTGATTTATAGTTAATTTTAACGCCTGCCAAAGAGAAAACTGCATTACATGACATCTCCTATTTTAATAACAGGCGCTGGTCAACGTATTGGCCTTGCGCTTGCTAAGCACTTTTTATCGCAAGGCCAAGCTATTATTATTACCTATCGTACGCGCCACGATGCAGTCGACGACTTAGAACAACAAGGCGCCGTATGTATACACACCGACTTTAGCAGCGATGCTGGTATAGCTAGCTTTATTGAAACACTCAAACAGCAAACTCACTCTTTACGTGCCATTGTGCACAATGCCTCTAGCTGGGACTGCGAAGCCAGTAACCCTGATTTTTCGAGTTTGTTTGATAACATGATGCGCATTCATGCCAAAACACCGTATTTAATTAATAATGCCTGTGCACAGCTATTAATGGCATACCAAGCTGATGCTTGCACACCGGCTGACATTATTCATCTTACCGATTACGTTGTTGAAACAGGTAGCCCAAAGCACATTGCCTATGCCGCAAGTAAGGCTGCACTTGATAACTTAACCAAGTCGTTTAGCGCTAAGTACGCACCAAACATAAAGGTGAATTCGGTTGCGCCATCGTTGATTATTTTTAATCAGCACGATGACGAGGCTTACCGTGCTAAAACCCTTAAAAAATCTCTTATGGGTATAGAGCCAGGTTGCCAAGAAATTATTAATAGTATTGATTTATTACTGCGCAGCCACTACATCACAGGCCGCGCTTTGCCTGTTGATGGCGGCCGCCATTTAAAGTAGAACACACATTAAACTGAGAAATTTATGCATGACGATTTAAAGCAAAGCTACCAAAATATTATTACCGCTGTGGGTGAAGATGCAGGCCGAGAAGGTCTTCTCGATACACCAAAACGTGCAGCAAAAGCCATGGAGTATTTAACCAAAGGGTATCGTCAAACGCTTGATGAAATTACCAATAATGCGGTATTTAGCTCAGACGCTGACGATATGGTACTTGTACAAGATATAGAGCTTTACTCTATGTGTGAGCACCACCTATTACCTTTTATTGGTCGTTGCCATATTGCTTATATTCCCGATGGCAAAGTACTAGGCTTATCTAAATTTGCACGTATTGTTGATATGTTTGCGCGCCGCTTTCAGATACAAGAGCAGCTTACTCATCAAATTGCAAAAGCAGTTGAAGAAGTAACCGGCGCTAAAGGCGTAGGTGTTATTGTTGAAGCTAAACACATGTGTATGATGATGCGCGGTGTAGAAAAGCAAAACTCAAGCATGCGTACCTCTGTAATGCTAGGTAACTTTAGAAGTGACTCTAAAACGCGTAACGAGTTTTTACAGCTTATTAAGGGTTAATTATGGCCAACGCAATTATTAACGTAACCAACTTACGCTTACGTACATTTATTGGTTTTAACCCAGAGGAACGGGAAAAAAAGCAAGATGTAGTGATTAATTTAGAAATTCACTACCCTGCTGATGACGCCTGTAAAACAGACGAAGTGGACCAAGCGCTTAACTATAAAGTGATCACCAAAGAGGTGATAAACCTAGTAGAGCAAGGGCACTTTTTGTTGCTTGAAAAGCTGGTTGCCGAAATACTTGCAGTATGCCACAAACACCCAAGCGTACATTACGCAAAAGCCAGAGTAGATAAACCGCATGCACTGCGCTTTGCCGACTCAGTTTCGCTCACGCTTGATTGGTCAAAGTAACTTTACAAAACCGCTTGTGCACCACTGGCAAGGGCAATAACGGCTAAATACCGCGCGCCTTTGCCAATGCTTACTAATAATAAAAACAGACTAAAACGCACTTTAAATATGCCGCCAATTACCGTTAGTGGGTCGCCAACAATCGGCAGCCAAGCAAACAGTAAGCTATATACCCCATATTTTTTAAATTGAGATTGCGCTTTTTCAAGTCCCTTGGCTGATACCGGAAACCACTTTTTGTGCTTAAAACGCAGCACATGAGTTCCCAACCAATAATTAACACAACTTCCTAATACATTACCTGAAGTAGCGGCTAACCACAGCAGCCACAGATTAGCTTTTGCTTGGCTTATCATGGTAACAAGTACCACTTCTGAAGAACTTGGTAATAAAGTAGCGGACACAAACGCACTAAAAAATAAGGTGATATAAAGCATTAAGTACTTAAAGTAAAAACCCAGCATACAGCTGGGTTTATTAAAGGGTCGTCATTTATTTTATCAAATTTAGACTCAGTGGGTAATTAAACTCTTTCCCTTCGTTGGCTTTAATACTGGCTAAAACCACCATGATAAAAGAAAAAATAGCCACTAAAGGCAGCAAAACGAGGCCGATTACGGCAAATACCAGTAAAAAACATACAAAGTAAGCTATAGCCATAGTAATTTGAAAATTAAGCGATTTTTTACCGTGTAAATCGACAATTGGCATTTCATCTTTTTTAATAAGCCATACCACTAATGGCCCAAGTATAGAGCCAAACGGAATAACAAAACCGGCTACAGCGCTTAAATGGCAAAGCATAGCCCATGTTTTTTCGTCTTTTGATAACGGCTCAAGCTGTTGATTTTCTTCCATTACGCTCTCCTTATTAGTTAATACATACTGCCTTTTTATTGAGCAGGTGTCTATATAGAGGCGGCTATATTGTTAAATAACACGCCCTAACCCGCTGTGATAAAAAAGTGATAACTTTGTGAGAGTTTCTTGAGGTGGTTATTCAATACTTAGCCTGAATCATCACTTACAGGAAATAATAATGAAAGCTTCAGCATTTACAGTTGCAACCCTTTTAGCAGTAGCTAGCCAATCAACATTGGCAGCAGAGCTAGAAGTAGAAATTACTAACCTTACTAAAGGCCTTTACTTTACACCGGTACTAATAACAGCACACGATAGCGAAGATAAATTATTTGAAGTCGCAACCGAAGCCTCTGCTGCACTGCAAGCAATGGCTGAAGGCGGCGATATATCAGCACTTGTTACTCAAGCGTCAGCATCGAGCAGCGATATTGCAGAAAACCCAGCGGCAGGCCTTTTAGCACCCGCGGCATCTGCAACAGCAGAGCTCACAACTACCGATGGCAACGAATACCTATCTGTAGCGGCTATGTTACTGCCAACCAATGATGGCTTTGTAGGCCTTGATAGCTGGAAAGTTCCAACAGAGGCAGGCACCTATACTGTTTACCTCAATGGTTATGATGCAGGTACAGAAGCAAATAACGAACTTGTAGTAGAAGGCTCGGGTGCACCTGGTGTATTAGGTATCCCTGCTGCGCCGGGCGGCCAAGCAGGCACTAACGGTACAGGTATTACAACTGGCGATACAAATACGATGGTGCACATTCACCCGGGTGCCCTTGGCGATGATGACCTAGAAGGTGGAAACAGTGATTTGAATAACACTGTACACAGATGGTTAAACCCCGTTGCAAAATTAACTGTGACGGTTAAATAGGAGAGTTAATTATGTCATCTCTTTCTAATTTTAAAAAAAGTGCGCTTATTTTACTGTTAGCCAGCTCAATAGCCGCATGTGGCGATAACGATAATAACGACTCTATTGAAGATCAAGAACCTGTGGTTGTTGTAGAGCCCGAACCTGTTGTTTATGAGTTTACTATCACTTTTAGTAACTTAACGGCTGGACAACCACTATCACCACTCTCGGTCATTGCATTTGATGAAACCCCACCATGGAAATTTGGTGAGACGGCTTCTGTTGGTTTAGAAATGATTGCAGAAAGCGGCGCTAATGAAAAGTACCTTAGCGATGAAAATGCACTTGCTTCAGTCTCGGCTGAAGGTGGTATTGGCCCTGGCGAAACAACCTCTGTAACCCTTTTAGTTGATGCACAAGATGTTCTTAATTTATCTTTTGCTGCCATGCTTGGGAATACAAATGACGCTTTTACCGGTCTTAGTTCTGTAGATGTATCAACATTGGAAGTAGGCAGTTCAATATCACGAACGACGCCCGTTTACGATGCAGGTACGGAAGCAAATACAGAAACAGCTGACACTGTGCCTGGTCCCGCTGCTGGCGGCGAAGGGTTTAACGAAATACGCGACGATATTGCCGATATAATCACAATGCACCCAGGTGTTGTGTCTAATCAAGATGGCTTATCAACCTCTGCACTAGGTGCTGAACATAAGTTTGATAACCCAGTATCAAAAATCGTGATCACTCGTACACAGTAAAACAGCTTGTAATGGGGATGTGAGGCGACACGGATGTCCCTTTTTTACGAGGTTAACCATGCGGCACGAAAAAATACTGGTAGTAGAAGACGACAGAGAAATAGGGCAACTAATAACAACTCAACTTGCTGCGTTAAATTTGCATGTTGACCATGTTGTAAGCGCTGAGCTCGCACTTAAAAAAATAGCAAAACAACCTTACGGGCTTATTTTACTGGATATAAACCTGCCACAAATGGATGGCTTAAGCTTATGCCGTAAAATTAAAGAGCACTACCCTACCATTTCCGTTATTTTACTTACCGCGCTCAGTAGCGATATGGACCGTGTAATTGGCCTTGAAATGGGTGCTGATGACTATATTTGCAAACCCTTTTTTGCTCGCGAATTACAAGCCCGCGTTAAAACACAATTACGCCACCGCTCACAACTTCTAGCGATTCAAAATAACGAAAACGACAGCCCGTGCAACGAACAAACGCTAAATATAGGCTCACTCAATATTGAATTTAGCTCACATCAAGTTTATTTAGACGAACAAGCACTTAACCTCACCGCCACTGAATTTGATTTACTAGTATATTTTGCTCGCCACCCAAACCATGTTTTTAGCCGCCAGCAATTGCTCGACAAAGTATGGGGGTATCAGCACAGCGGGTACGAGCATACCGTTAACTCACATATAAATAGGTTACGCGCCAAACTTGAGCTACATCATCAAGCGCCTATTATCGAAACCGTTTGGGGCGTTGGCTACAAACTAAATCCAAGCCAACTTACTTAAGAGCCTTATTATGAACCTATCTTTGTATCAAAAATTAGCGGTGTCGTTGGTGGTTATATTTTGCTTTATTTGTGCACTCGTTTACAGCTGGAGTAAACAACTAGAGCTCACCTCAAAACATCATGGCGAGCAAAACCTGCACTTAGCCCTAGCTGAGCATTTAGTACAAGATAACCCATTAATAAAAGAGGGTGTATACGACTACGCAGCCCTAGAAAACCTATTTCATACCTTAATGTTATTAGGCCCCGCATTTGAGTTTTATTTTGTAGATGAAAACGGAAAAATCCTCACTTACTCAGCAGAGCCTGGTAAAGTTAAACGCACTCATATTAATTTAGCCCCCTTAAAAAAGCTGATTAACAACCCAGCTGCGCCAATTTATGGTGATGATCCAAGAAATAAAGCGCAGCAAAAAATATTCTCTGTAGCGCCTGTTTTTAATAACGATAAGCTGCAAGGGTACTTGTACGTAATTATTGGCGGTGAAGCTTACGATACCTCTTTAAACACAATTAAAAATAATGACAAACTATGGCTTGCCGCATTATGGCTTGGAGCTGCACTTGCATTTTTACTGATTGCGATGCTTATTTTACTACGCTTTTTTACCAACCCTATTCAGCGATTAGCCCGTGATGTAAGCAATATTGAAGCAGCTAATTACAGCCTTACTGATACCAAACTCAGCAACTATTCGACCCAAAAAAGTAACGAAGTGCACAGTTTAGGCCGTAACATTCAAGCTATGGTTACCCGGATTGACGAGCAATTTAAAGCACTTGAGCAAAGCGATAAACAGCGCAAGGAGTTGCTTACCCACTTATCTCACGATTTAAGAACCCCCCTTGCCTCTTTGCAGGGGTTTTTAGAGGTGCTTAATCAGTCGGGGTCGCAATTAAGTGCTAAAGAACAACAAGAATACTTACATGTATCCCTTAATAACTGCGCGCAGCTTAAACAGCTTATTGAACAAATTTTTGAATTAGCCCATTTAGAAAACGGCGAAATAAGCATTCACAAAGAAACCTTTAATTTAGGTGAGCTTATTTACGATTGCATTGCTAAGTTTTCTCTAACCGCTGAGAAAAAAGGCCTTAACTTAACGGTAGAACCTGCAATTTGCGATTTTCCTGTTGTAGCCGATATTGCAAAACTTGAGCGTGTTTTAAGTAATTTAATTGATAACGCAATAAGGCACACACCTAAAGGCGGCAGCATAGCTGTAAACGTTAAGCGTATTGATGAAAAGCAATTATTTGTGCAGGTTTCTGATACCGGCGTGGGTATTAAGCATGATGAGCTAAACGCAATTTTTAATCCGCATTATCAGGCTTCAAATTCAAATAACGAAGGGCGCCAACAAGGTGGCTTAGGGTTGGCTATTTGTAAGGGGTTACTAAAACTTATGGACAGTGAAATAAATGTACAAAGTGAGCTGGGCAAAGGCACTATGTTTAGCTTTAACTTGCCGCAAAAAATAAAGGTATAGCCAACGGCTATACCTTTAGAACATTACTTAATTTTGATTAACTTATTTTTTAATACCGGCTAAATCAAGCATAAATGCATAGTTTAGCGCAGTATCTTCTAGGCGTTTAAAGCGACCAGACGCCCCGCCATGGCCGGCTTCCATATCTATTTTAAACAGCAGTTTATTATCATCTGTTTTATAGTCACGCAGCTTTGCAACCCACTTAGCCGGTTCAAAGTATTGAACTTGTGAGTCATGTAAACCGGTAGTCACTAACATATTAGGATACGCTTGCTTTGAGACTTGATCATACGGCGAGTACGACAGCATGTAATCGTAGTACTCTTTTTCATTTGGGTTACCCCACTCACCATACTCATTGGTAGTAAGTGGTATGCTTGCATCAAGCATGGTGGTAACTACATCAACAAAAGGTACTGCTGCGACCACCCCTTTATATAGCTCTGGTGCTTGGTTAACCACCGCGCCCATTAATAAACCACCAGCACTACCACCGTAGGCAAATATTTCGTCTTTTGCGCCATAACCTTGTGCCACTAATGATTTGGTTACATCAACAAAGTCGTTAAAAGTGTTCTTTTTAGTTAATAACTTTCCGTCTTCATACCATGGGCGGCCTAACATTTGCGAACCACGCACATGCGCTATAGCAAACACAAAGCCACGGTCTAATAAGCTTAAACGTGAGCTTGAAAAAGTAGGGTCCATGGTGGCGCCGTACGAGCCATAACCATATTGCAGTAACGGGTTTGTGCCATCCTTTTTAAATGCATCTTTACGGTACACTAAGCTTACGGGGACTTTTATACCATCGCGCGCACCTACAAAAATACGCTCCGAGGCATAGTTATCTGCGTTAAAATCACCTAACACGGCTTGCTGCTTAAGTAGGGTTTTATCACCCGATTTAAGGTCAATATCGTACGACGAAACCGGTGTCGTCATACTGGTATAATAAACACGTAATTTGTCGCTGTTTATATCGTTGTTGCCATAGCTTGCAATGGTATAGGCACTGTCGTTAAAGCTTAGCGTGTGCTCATCTCCAGTCGATAAATGGCGAACAATAAGGCGCGACTGACCCAGTTCTCGCTCTTGATATACAAGGTAGTCTTTAAATAAATCAACGCCTTCTAGTTTAATATCATCGCGCGGCGCAATTACCGTTTGCCAATTTGCTTTATCATGCGCTTTATCTACATCCACCTTCATAAGCTGAAAGTTAACCGCATTTAAGTTAGTGACGATGTAATACGTATTGCCAAGCTTTGAAATACTGTATTCTAGATCGTCCTCACGCTCAATTAAGCGCTTAGGTTTTGCTTTATTATCATCTGCGCTGAGTACCGACATACCAGAGGCATTGGTGCTGCTGTGCCAAATATATATTTCTGAGCCATCTTTGCTCTTACTAATACCCGTGTAATAACTTGTATCAGCTTCTTCGTAAATAAGTTCATCATCGCTTTGCGGTGTACCTAACGTATGGCGAAAAACTTGATAGCCAAGTAAGGTTTGTGCATCTTTTTTAATGTAGTAAAAGGTTTTATTATCGTTTGCCCAAATAACACCGCCGTTTGTTCCCTCAAGCGTGTCTTCGAGTAATTGGCCTGTGGTTAAATCTTTTACCTTTATGGTGTAAATTCTACGGCTAACGGTGTCTTCCCCGTACGCCATTAAATTTCCGTTAGTACTTACAGCTAAGCCACTTACAGCATAGTAGTCGTGATCTTTGGCCAACGCATTTACATCTAAAATAACTTGCTGATCAGTGCCTTTAAAATCGCTACTGCGAACATAGGTAGGGTATTCGTTTTCGCCACGCGTTTGCGATGAATAAAAATAGTCGCCTTTTTTAACAGGCACCGAGTCATCGTCTTTTTTAATACGCCCTTTCAACTCTTCAAATAACTTATCTTGCAATGTTTGAGTATGCGCAAGCATTGCCTCGGTATAAGCGTTTTCAGCATTTAAGTAACTTATAACGTCTGGCGCTTTACGCTCGTCATCACGCAACCAGTAGTAATCATCAATACGCGTATCGCCATGAATCGTCATTTCATGAGGTACTTTTTTAGCAATTGGCGCCACGGCGCTCACTGGTTTTTCTGTTTGTTGTGTTTGCATAGTAGTTGCTGTATCTGAAGGTGTATTTTTTGGCGCATTATCACACCCGGCTAGCACAGCGAGTGATAACGCGGCTAGCGTGAATGAGGAACGAATCATTATGAAATCTCTATGGTTTTTATTATTGGTGCTATTAAATATACCTAATAATAAAGCGTGGTGTAATTTAGTTTGTGAAGCTATGTAAAAAGGGAGCCGAGGCTCCCTTTAAAATAACGTGCTAGTTATAAAATTACTTTTGTTTACGACGACGCATAAATGCAAACGGCGCAGCAAGTAACGTTAACCAAGCTAGTGAGCCCGATGAACCATTGCTTTCAGGCTCTGGTGTTGGCGTCACTGGCTGAGGGTCTGCAATGGTATCGTTAACAACGATTGATACCATAGTTTCTTCGGCGCTAGTGCCTGATGCTTCACGCACTGTGTATGTAAAGCTATCTTCACCAGAGAACTGTGCATTTGGCGTATAATCAATCGTGCCATCTTCATTCACGGTTGTAGAGCCATTTGCTGGTGCAGAAACCACCTCAACAGTTGATGCCACTAAGCTGCCTTTAATTCTTACACCTTTATGGGCAGAGAATTCTGCATTTTCTGTTTCTGAAGAGGCTACTGCGTCAAATACAAAACGCGACTCAGCCATGTCATTGGCTAATACATCAATAGTCACTGTTTGCTCTTCATCAACTTCTACTGCATCTGCAGCTGTGTAATGGCTACGATCTTTTGCAAAGGCTTGATATTGAATATCAACAACACCGCCTTTGATTTGATCGACTAAGTAGCCACTACCAATAGCATTACCCGTTGGAACTGTGTCCAGCATTGCACCTACGTTGCCATCAGCAGACTCTACACCCGCTGAGTAAGGTGCAGGTAAAGCAGGCACATCAATGTAGTTCATACGAACTTCATCAGTCCCTTCTTTTAAGATCACTTGGAACGTGTACTTATCACCTAAAGAACTACCCCAAAGCTCAACGTCATGCCATTCTACAACTACATAGCCGCTATCAAATTTAGCCACATAAAGATCACCGCCACCGCTCGTGCCACCAGCTAAATCAAAGTCAGCCCAAAGCGGCGCAATAACACCATTAGGTGTACGTGCATTAGGCATTGCTTGAGGGCTCCAAGAGTTAGTTGTATTTACATCTGCACCAACAGCAATAAAGCCGTTATCTGAGATAGTAAATGCTGAGTACTCTTTCCCATCAAAAATAAAGTCAGCTTCAACCGTAATAGTTATCTCATCACACCCGTCAGGACACGCTTGTGGCTCAATGCCTTCATCAGCCAATGAGAAGGTACCTAAGAAATCACTGCTGTTAATAGCAAATTCTTTTGGTCCCAATGTACCTGTCCAAGTTAGCTCTTTATTGTCTTCACTTAATGTTACTTCACCTGCACCATTAGTCACTTCAACAACAGGGGCAGCACCTTTAAGAAGTTCTGCATTTTCATCAAGTTTTACATTTACTGATAGCTCGTCAGTGAACAGAGTATTATTAAATTGCACACCTACTTTTGCTGGAGTAGAAGAATTTAAAGAATCGGCATCGACTGTTGCACTAAACACACTGCTATTGGTTGCTTCGTTATCGTAAATAGCAAATGGTAAGTGAGCGATTTGACCTGTCTCAGTATGAGTCCACACTACGTGGCCAAAGTTCCAACCTTTTACATCGTTAAATGTTGAATCAATATCTAAGTTAAATTCAGCCATGTCAGTGCTTGTTTCTGCACCTTCAGAATCTGTAGAGGTAGAACCGTGCGCGCCAAGCATAACGGTGCTAGGCGAAACCGTAATTTCAGCGCCTTGCATATCGGTTACTACTTTTGCAGTCCACTCACCAGCAACATCAGTCATATTTTGCACGGTATTTGAGAAGCTACAAACGCTTAAACAACTTGGATCGGCGTAAGAGCCATGATCAAATGTAAGTGCTGCCTCTAGCGCATTAGGCATATCTAATCGACCGGCACCTACATCAAATGCATCAGCTTTGGTAACTAAGTCTTCTTTATGTAGGCCATCCATTTTAGATGAGCTCATAAGTGCCGTTTTGATTTGTACCGCATTCCACTCTGGGTGAGCTTGCTTCATCAATGCTGCTGCACCAGCAACATGAGGGCTTGCCATACTTGTGCCTGTAATCGCATTAAAGGTAATACCATTACCTTCATCTGGCGAGTAAGCAGATAAAATATCTGTACCTGGCGCTGCAATATCAGGTTTTAAGAAGCTAGGCTCACCATTAGGACCACGCGAACTTGAAGAGTTTACTGCATCAGTAAATTTCTCTTGAATTGTTCTTTTAACACTAGGGTCGAGTGAAGCAATAACCGGCTCTTCAGCTGCAGTTAACAGCTCAACCAAGCTTAAACCATCTTCTTGGCTAATCGCTGAGGCTGGAATTGTGGCGTCATCCATAGACATGCCCATTGCACCGCCAGCAACATTGTTATGAATTATAACCGCCGTCGCACCTGCTTTCGCCGCATTTGCAGCTTTAGCTGAAAACGCACAGCTACCACGAGAGATTAATGCTACAGAGTCTGCAAATGAGATACCTTCAGCAAACTCTTCACACCCTTCAAAATTATCAGGAGCAATCACTTGCGCCGAAATAATAGGAAGTGAAATAGGGTCTGTTAATAAACCATTGCTTCCTTCAATGCTTAAATAGGTTTCACCTGCCACTTCAATTTGTTGAGAGAAGAAGCGCCCTGTTTGCGTATTGGCAACTGTTAAACCAGACTCAATACAGCTAGGACAACCAATAGTTTGTGCGCCGTTACCATCGTTACCTGCTGCGGTTACAACCACTACACCCGCTTCTTCTGCAGCTGTGAATAAATCACTGTATGCACTGCTTGATGGGTTGCCACCTGCACCGCCGCCCCACGAGTTGTTAATTACGTCTGCGCCATCTTTAATGGCCGCTTCTAATGCCCCCATTAGTGCAACGGTAGTACCGCTGCCTCGTCCATCGGCTGTGTGCCAAAGCGCTTTATAAGCCATTAACTGTGCCGCTGGTGCAACACCTGAAATTGACACGTTATTGTCTTGGTAAGTAATTTCAATTGGGTTACCTACAGCAGTACCAGCAACATGCGTTCCATGACCGTCGTAACCGAGTGGAGAACCAATATATTCATCAGGGTGAACATCACTTGGCGTTGGACCAAATGCACGCGCCACAATTAATTTATTATTACAAAAGTCGGCTTCACCACCCTCTATACGACAGTAATCGGGGTTTTCTGCGATGTAAGCCGCTTCTTCTTCACTAAACTCTGCAGCTGCAAAACCCACATCTGAAAACATAGGGTTTTCTGGGCGGATACCCGAGTCAATAATAGCAACTTTAACGCCTTTACCAGCTTCAGATTGACCACCAAGCGCCTGCCATGCCTCAACGCCTCTAATCACATCAATAGAAGCATCCATTAATGTATGGTACTCAGTATCTAAAAATACTTTTTTTACACCCGCAAGTTTAGCGAGTTTTTCACGTTGACCTTGCTCACCTTCTACCACAATACCGTTGAATAACGTACTAAATGAATGTGAAACTGAGCCACCGCTAACAGATGCAGCTACTTGCGCTACATTTTTTTGTTTTGCTTTTAAGTAGCTGCTGTACTTTAACGCAGGTGCTGAAGATAGATTGACTTTACTATCCCCAGTTACTGCTGCAGAGGTTGCTTCAAGCCCTGCAATGCCGCCTTTGTAGGTTGCTAGCGGCTCGTCTTCAAGCTGGATAATATAGCGTGCTTTAGTAGAAATGGTTTTATCTTGAGAGTATGTTTTTACACTTGATGTTTCTGGGACATATCCTTTAGATAAATCAGGTGCGGCGGCTGCACCGTATGACATCATAGCTAAACCTATAGCTGATGAAATAGCGGTTCTTTTCAGTGTTATATTAGACATTATTTCCCCTGGAGTGAGTTTTATATTATTGTATTTACTCAATTCAATGTGATTAGAATTGTGATTTTAATATAGAACTACAGCCCTCAGGCTAGCAACAACTCAATTACAAGTGGATTACAAAACTGCAGGAATAGCATCGCAAAAAAATCACAACAAACTAATTTTAAATAAGTTTTTCCATTTCTGTGATTTGTAAATCACTGTAAACAAAACCTAACTTCTCTATGGAAAATGAATGAGTAACGACGTTATAAATATTTTAACCATGGCTAAAGTAATTCAGACTGCCGTCGCCCCTGTCTTTTTAATTACGGGTATTGCTGCCACGCTCGGGGTTTTATCTAATCGCTTAGCCCGCATTACTGACCGTGCGCGACAACTTGAGCGAAAACTCAAGGTAAGCACCGATGAAGACTTTAATAAAACCCTAGCCACAGAGCTGCGAGCCCTGTTAAAGCGCTCTCGATGTATTCACATTGCTTTTAGTATGAGCGTGCTAAGCGCCTTGCTAGTATGCGCTGTGGTTATGCTGTTGTTTTTATCACACATTCAGTCTATTAATTTAGGGGTAACAATTGCCAGCTGTTTTGTGGCTGCAATGGCCTTATTAATATGTGGTTTTATGTCGTTACTTGGCGAGGTATTTTTGGCCACACGTAGTATGCGCCGAGGGATGATATTTGCTGATATTAACGATTAGCAATAAAAAAGCCCGAGATTTTCTCGGGCTTTTATCACAACATTTTAATTTTATTGTGCAGTATAAATAGTCTCTAACACTTCAATTCGCGCTTCTTTAGTATAATCAGATGACTTTAATTGCTCTGCAGCAGCTAAAATATCTTGGCCATCATTAACAGCTAAAACCGCTATTTTAGTACCTGGGAAAACAGACACTACCTTTAAGCCAGACAGCTGAGCTACCTCTGTTGCGTTCATGCCATCTTTAAGCAAAACAGTAATATTGCCAGAAAGCGACGTTAAGTTGTTTGTTAGGACATTACGTACCAGTGTACCTTTTGTTACTAACGATGAAGCCTCAGAAGACTCAACTACCGCCATCTCACCTTTAGTAGAAACAACATACTCATCAGCAGCAACACTTGTTGGTACTAAACGTAAGTTTTTTTCTACAACGTAAGAGCCAAAGTCGGTTTTGCTGTATTTCACACTATTTACCGGCTTTTTTGGAAGTTGCAGCTCTTTATCCGCTACTGAACTCGCTGTTGCACTTAGAGAAATACACGCAGCAGCACCTAAAATAACTAATTTATTCATTTTCATATCTATACTCCTTACTCTTGACCTGCGTGACCAAATGCTCTCAACGAAACGCCTTCTAAAACGCTTGCGGCACGGTTATTTGAAATACCTACTGCACCTAGTCCGTTATTCCCGCCATCGCTGAATGCAAAGCTATCTGCTGCAGCATCAAGAACACGAATAGTCCAAGTACCTTTTGTTGTCTCCCCATAGAAAGCATTAGACAGTAGTACCGCATCCTTTAAAACATAGCCTGTGTTCCAACCGTTAGTAAAGCTATAAGCTGGGTAAAATAGAGCTTGCTTAGACGCTAGTAATACACTGCGCGTGCCTGACGGAGACGTCACTTCAATTGCTAAATCGGTACCAGCAGATGTTTGCGTACCATCCGCTAAACCAAAGCCCATTTCAGTATTGCTCACATCAAACTTAAACTGCATTGCTTCAATGTTTAGCTCTTCTTCAACAGTGATTTGCTGTGTAACACCCGCGGCACTGTTATCTGGGATTTCTAGCGTAAGGGCATCTTCTTCAACAACAGAGCCAACACCACTCCAATCTGTAATAACTTGCTCACCTAATGCTACGTCGTACTCTTTTGCCATCGCAACTGCAGCACCAGCATCTACACGTCCAAAACCGTATAAGTTATTAAAGTTATAACCTGCTGCATTTTCAACCCAGCCGTCATGCGCTACAAATTCACCTTCACCAACGCTAAGCGTTACAACTTCATCTTCTGCATCGTTAACTGTGCTTGTAGTAGCTAAGATATGACGAACATCACGCCATGTTAGCTCTGAATTAGCTGATAAGATCAGTGATACTACACCTGACGCATTAGGTGCTGCCGAAGAAGTACCATTAAACGTAGAGGTATAGTTACAGCTAGCGTTATCTTCATGGCCTGGGTAGTTGAATGAGTATTGCGATGCCGCAAAGTCTTCGCCATATGCTGCAGCCCATGCCGTAATCGAGCTACCATTAAAGCCTGAGTACCCGTTAATACAGGTCATCTGGTCAGTTGTTACCATGGCAGGTGCCCAGCGCCCGTATTCACCCGCAGGGGCTGAAACCATTAAGTTAGCACCACCGCTTGAGTAGCTTGTATGCGTACCATCAGCATTTACAGCTGCAACGCTTAAGTAATATGGATGACCTTGGCTTGGCTCAAACGCGCCATTATAACAAGTAAGACCTAGCTCATTTGCGCCGTTATCTGCACATAATGACCCTTCACCGCTACCATCAACAAACGAGTTACCGCTCGATTTCATGTTTAGGGCACCTTTACCATCACGAAGGTTAAGGTTAGGGTATGACTCGATAGCTTCATCTAGCTCTGAGTAGCCAATAAACGTTGGGAAGGTAATACCGTAGCTGCGGTTAAACGCAGAAATATTTTCTGATGTGCTAATACCGCTACCTGGGAAACCATGCGCCAGTAAATCAGTTTGCTCAATTTTATCGCCACCTAGGTAGTTCATGCCAATTAGACCAGCATCTGGTGCAACACCGCGCCCGCCCTTACCATTCCAGCCTTTCGCTGCAATTAAGCCTGCAACACTGGTACCGTGGTCGCCGCTATTTGACAGGCTAGTAGGATCGGTACGGTCAAGTGTATCTGCATCTAAATTTAAAGAACGATTTGGTAACACGTTATCAACTAAGTCTTCGTGGCGAATTTCCATACCAGAGTCAACAACAACGGCCGTTACGCCAGCACCTGTAACACCTTGAGTGTACGCAGCTGCTACGTTCATATCTTCGCCAGCAACCAATTCTTCTGCCTCAGACTCTGCAAAACTAGCATTAACTCTTTCTTGCGCTTCTTCCTCAGTATCGCCATCTCGATTAACGTAAAAATCTACTAAACCTTGCTTCATATCATCGCTTAAAGCATACGACTTTTGACCTGTGTTACGTAGGTGCCATTGCTGATTAGCCAAAGGATCTGACGCAATATCACTAATTGTTAATTGCGCAGACGCCGATTTACCATTTGCATTAGCGGTGTAATCAATTACCGCGTCTTCGCCTGAAACAGGAACGTAAGTAAAGGTATCGCCTTCAACTGTTAACAAGCCATGGCTAAAAGTATATACGCCATCTTGCGCTTCAACCGCTTCACCATTTTCAGTAAATGTATAACTAAGTGTATCGCCATCGTTATCACTTGCATTAAACTCAGCAGTTACAGGTACCCATTGCTTTAAACCGGCAACGGCTACATCGCTTGCTTTTGGTGCAACATCAGTTACTACAGCAACTTGGCTATTATTGTCATTGTCGCTGCCACCACACCCTGCAAGGGTCATAACTACTGCGGCAGAAAGTGCCGACATTTTAAAAATATTATGCTTCATAAACTTCCTTCGTTAATTATTTTTATGATGACTCAAGGTACACAACAGGGCACTTAATAACAACGCGCTGTTTACAGTCGTTAACAATAAACTGACAAGCTGTAATGATATATTCAGAAAACAAGCTATGGGACATTAAAGTTTCACTTGAATAAAATAAGCAATCGATTCAAGATGTCTAATTAGTAGATATAATTTCTTACAGGGGCAAAACATGAAATTAAAACAATTTTTAGCAGGGGTTGCTTTAGCAACGTGTACACTTAGCGTATCTGCAAATACTGCATTTAAAGAGCCAAGTGATGCTATTGAATACCGTCAAGCTGCGTTTTCTATGATTTCAGTGCAAATTAGCGATATGGGCGCGATGCTAAAAGGTAAAATTCCTTTTGATGCAGAGCAATTTAAAATGCGCGCTAATAACGCAGCAGCTCTTTCTAAAATGCCATGGGAAGCGTTTTACGAAGGCACTGATAAAGGTGATACAGCAGCATTAGCTGATGTATGGTCTGATAATGCAACCTTTGTTAAAAAAGCCAATGCCTTTGCTGCCAATGCAGATAAGCTAGCTTTAGCAGCTCAATCTGGCGATAAGGCGGTAATTGGTAAGGCATTTGGCGCATGGGCCAAAGGCTGTAAAGATTGCCACAAGCAATTTAAAGACTAATTACAATTAAAACAATACACACTAAAACGGCGCTTTATGCGCCGTTTTGTTTTTTGTTAGCTATTAACTTAACAAATAACTAAGTGGTTCTTTGCCCCACGTAACAGCCAGTAGCACTAACAACCCAACAAAAATAGCCCACGCCAACCAAGGAGCTTTCGTGTTATCTATATTAGTTTGAGTGGCTTGCTCGCTGTTAGCCTGTTTACCGGTGATCATTGCTTTGACAAGTGGTTTTCCTTTTATTTTATACACAACAATGGCAGTAACATGCAGGCAAATGGCATAAAATAAAATATCGAAATTAAGGCGGTGCAGCCAATTTGCAAAATCAACCGTTGAGCTCGACACATACTCAACCAAAGGCCCATCAGTCAAAATGCCATCACTGCTCATTAGCCCGGTCACTAACTGCACTATAATAAGTACAAAAAACAACAAAACCATGTAGCTACCTGGCGCCGAATGACCCATACCTTTACTGGGGTTTTTAAACTCTTTAAATACTGCTATTGGCGAGTGCAGTAACGCGCTTAACTTTGCCGTTTTACTGCCCACCAGCCCCCAAACTAAACGGGTCACTATTAATGCTATTGCGAAAAAGCCAGCCACAAAATGAAGCTCAATCATGCCCTCGTCAATGCTAAAGTAAAGCACAGCAATATTAATCACTAATAACCAATGAAAGCTTCTTATAAAGCCATCCCATACTTTTATACTTTGCATATAAATCCTCAACTTGTTGCCAAGCTCTGGCACATTATTTTGATACTAAAGCCATTATTCCAAAGTTTTACTACCGCTGCATTAATGATATTACATAAAGCACTATTTATGGCACACTAAACGCACAAACTTATTACTTACTTGTATTAATGAATATAACTAAACGCGCAGTATTAAAAGGTTTTTTTGATATGCTCCCGCTTTGCCTAGCGGTCGTTCCTTGGGGAATATTATGTGGCTCTTTAGCGATTCAAAATGGCTTTAGTGCCTTTGAAACACAAGCAATGTCATTACTTGTATTCGCGGGTTCTGCACAATTAGTTGCAATTGAACTAATGGCCGGCAACACCCCTTTACTGACTATTTTATTTACCACATTTATTATTAGCTCTCGGCATTTTTTATACGGTTTAGCCGTACGCCATAAAGTTATTTCACAGCCATTTCGGTGGCGCTTACCAATAAGTTTTGTACTAACCGACGAGCTGTTTGCCTTTTCGCATCACCGCAAAGCCTATAAAACAAAAGCGCGCCTAATATACGCTTTAAGCGCGGGTTTTAGTTTTTATATTGCATGGAACCTTTGGACACTCATAGGCGTAGTTGCAGGAAGTGTGCTCCCTGATTTAACAAATTTAGGGCTCGACTTTGCTATTGCAGCTACATTTATTGCGCTTGTGGTACCGGGCATAAAAAATTTAGCCTCGCTGGTTACTGTGATTGTTGCGGGTATTAGCGCCACAGTTTTAAAAAGCACGGGGTTTGAGTTGTGGTTGGTTTGTGCTGCTCTACTTGCAATGAGTGCAGGCTACTTTACTGCAAGGCTTACACAAAAAAAGGACAGCCCGTTATGATGCTCACTATATTATTAATGGCGTGTATTACCTTTTTTACTCGTTACTTATTTTTACATCATCGCCTTGGTTTTAAAGTGGGCCCTAAAATGCAGCAGTTTTTAAGCTTTAGCGCACCCGCTGTACTAACCGCTATTTGGGTACCTATTATTTTTATAAATGAAGACGGGCTCAACCTTAACTGGCACAACCCTTATTTAAGTGCAGCTATCGTTGCTATTATTGTTGCCTATAAAACACATAATATTTATTACACAACGCTTGCCAGTATGGGGTTATTTTTAATTTTAAACTAGGGCGTGTTGACCTTTGGCGTTTGAATTTGCAGCAGTATGTTTGGTTTTTAGGCAAGGCAGAGCCTGTGAAGTGTGGTTATTCCCCATAAATAGGCGATAACGTAGCATAAATGCCAAACATGCGCTGCCCTTTGGGTTCTGCCTAGGGGCGATAAACTCTGTTGCTCGGTTTTTACTTAGCCCACTAGGTTACAAACCTCGCGCCGCGATTTGATCGCCCCTAGGTTGAACAAATTTCAATCCGCAAAGTTCAACACGCCCTAAATAACAGCCAACCCATTAGCCCATAGTTAAGCGCGGTATTAACACGCCTAAATTTTATACTTTTAGTAACGCGCTACAGCGGGTAGAATGTAGCTAACAACAATAAAAAAGCACCCATCATGCATGAATTTCATCAATTAACGGCTACTGCGCTAGACGGTAAAACAATTAACTTTAGCGACTTTGAAGGCAAGGTTGTGCTTATTGTTAATACCGCAAGTGAGTGTGGCTTTACTAAGCAGTACGAGTCGCTACAAACTCTTCATAGTGAGTACGCGAAAAGCGGATTGGTTATTATTGGTTTTCCATGTAATCAATTTGGTCAGCAAGAGCCAGGCGACGCAACGCAAATACAACAAGGTTGTTTAATCAATTACGGGGTAAGCTTTTTAATGGCCGCTAAAGTGGATGTAAACGGTCGTCACGCCCACCCTGTATTTAGGTATTTAAAATCGGCCTTACCCGGCTTTTTAACACGCAAAATAAAGTGGAACTTCACCAAGTTTTTGATAGCGTCCGATGGCACACCTATCAAGCGCTATGCGCCTTTTACAAAACCAGAAAAGCTAGAAACCACTATTCAACAAGCACTCGCTAAATTAAGTACATAATAAGTAATAAAGAGGCATAAAGCCTCTTTATTGCCAATGTTTAGCCTTTAAACATGCGTAAACGCACATTCAAACCCTAATAAAAAAGGCGCATTATTTTAACTAGCACAATTTAGTCTATGTAATCGTTTAAGTCGTCTTCACCTAGGTTTTTACGCAAACGTTTTTGCTCAAGGTAATCTTCCAACTTCTTTTTCACCTTTTGCTTTTTTTTGTCATGCTGATTACGCCCGACCATTTCGTACTCGTCTTCAACAAAATCATCATCTAGCGCATCGTAACTAAATGTCTTACCCACAACCCACTCCATAAAGTGTTTGAGACCAACTCAGGTTTATTCCTGCACTTGGTAAATTAAAAAAATGTTTAGCGCTAAAATACGAACAAATTAGCACCAAAATAAAGCCACGTGACTATCGTAAATAGCCTTCATGTCAATATTGTGAATAAATAGCGCTAAATTAAGAAAGTGGAAAGTGAGAGTTTTTTATCGTTTCGACAAATAAAATTTATCATTTATTTATTTTTAGTGTTTTTGACTAAAAAGTAGTTTATTTATCAAAATTAAAAATCATTAAAAACACACAAATTTCATAACCTACTGTTTTAAAATAAAAATAAATAATGGCACCAAACTTGTTAGTACTTAGCTGTCATCAACAATTATTAGAGAATAAACATGAAAAATTTACTATTAGTAAGCGCTTTAATTTGTACACCCGCTGCAATGGCACATAACGATAACAATGCGGGCATTTCGTTTAGCAATGAGCAGTGTAATGTAGAGTTTAAAAACGATGTACGCATTAAACCTAGCGAATTAGAAATTTTTACCGCATCTAATCAATTCATGCGCTTTAACAGCAATGGCAACTTAACTATAAATGGCGAACAAATATCCATTAACAGCGAGCAACGCCAAGCGCTTACCCAGTATTCTGACAACTTACGTACGCAGCTACCTGAGGTCGCTAATATTGCCCTAGACGGAGTAAAAATAGCCGGTGTAGCACTAGAGGAAGTAGCTAACGCATTTAATATTGATGGCCTTGATGACTTATCTGGCCTGATGGACGATATAAGACTTGAAGTAGAAAACACCTTTTATCAACAAGGTACGTTTGTAATGGGCCAACAAAGCTTTAATCAATTTGGTGAAAACTTTGAACACCAATTTGAGGAGCAAATAGAAACCGTGGTTGAGTCTGCCGTTATGCAATCAATGGGCAGTATTTTAGTTGCTTTAGGCTCTGAGCTGCTTGGTTCGGGTGGAGATATGGATGCATTTGAGCAACGCATGGAAAATATGGGCGCGCAAATAGAAGAAAAAGTAGAGCTGCATGCCAGTGCGCTTGAAAAGCGTGCCAACTCTTTATGCGACAGCTTTGCCAACATAGCACAGCAAGAAGAGCAATTAGTAGCGCAGTTACCCCAGCTGAAAGGCTACGAGTTATTTACCATTAAACAAAATTAATACACCGCACCGTATTTAACATCCCTTTAGCAGCACTTGTATATTAGGTGCTGCTTTTTTATTCTTTTAGCGTGTGAGCCAGCGCACCTAACGTGGTAATAGCCTGCTCTATTTTTTCGCTCCACTGCACCCCGTAACTTAGCCTAATACAGCTTTTATACTTATTACTTGCTGAAAAAATAAGTCCGGGGGTTATGCTAATACCAGCTTCTAGCGCCAGTAAAAATAACTTTTGACTGTCTACCCCTTGGCCTAAATCAAGCCAAATAACACACCCACCTTTAGGGTCACTAATACGCGTATTTTTAGGCATCGCGTTTAATAAGCACCACCGCATGCGTTCTTTGTTATTACGTAAGCGCTGCCTAAGTACTTTTAAATTACGGTCATACTCACCACTGGCTATAAACTCAGAAAGCGTCCACTGATTTATAAGTGAGGCAGAGCAACTTAATGCACGCTTATGCCGGCGCGCTTGTCCAGCAAACTTGCCTGCTATTAACCAACCTACTCGATAACTTGGTGCAGCCGTTTTTGAAAACGAGGCGCAGCTGATCACAAGCCCCTTTTTTGAATACGCTAAAGCGGGCGTGCCACGCTTGGCAGTAAAGTGCAGATCACCGTACACATCATCTTCTATAAGAACAACATTATGTGACTCTATTAAGTCCACCATTTGCTTACGGCTTTCATCGCTCATAAAGCTGCCAACCGGGTTATTTATGGCGGTCGAAAACAAGCATGCTTTTATATCATGTTGCTCAAGCGCTTGAGCTAAGTCGTTAAGCCAAATACCATTGTCGGGGCATAGCGGAATTTCAAGCGCCTTTAAACCTAAGCTCTCTATTAGTTCAATAATGCCGTGATAACAGGGGGTTTCAATTGCAACCACATCGCCGGGCTTAGTAACACACTTAAGTGCGATAGCCAGCGCCTCTTGCGCGCCATTGGTGATCACCAGTTCATCTATATTTACACCAATACCAAAGCCTAAGTATCTATGCACTAATTGCTTTTTAAGCGCAGCAAAACCATCAATAGGGCCATAATTAATAACACTCGCCCCAGCAATTATCATAACCCGGCGCATGGTGCGGGCTAAAGCTTTATCGGTAGGCGCGGCAGCAACGGGATTGGCAATACCAAAGGCAATTACATTAGGTTGATGAATAGCGCTGTATACCTGCTCTATTAACGCTTGTTTATTTACAGTGACAGGCTCGCGGCTTAGTTTTACACGCTTTGGCAAGCTGTAAACCGTATTAAGCACCGTTAAAAAGTAGCCCGATTTTGCACGTGCCTCTACTAACCCTTGATCTTCTAACGCTTGATACGCTTGCTTAACCGTCGGAATGCTAATATTTAAGTTACTAGCCATTTTACGAAGCGAAGGAAGCTTTTCTCCAGGTAGCAACACCTTTTGTGCTTGCATGTCTTTAATTAGCTCAATAACTTGTTGATATAAAAACTCGGCTTTTTGTTTATTGGCAGCTGGCTGCATATCTCGCCTCAAATCTGTATAGGTTACATTTATACTTTTCTGTATATGGTAAGTATACAGATAGACTCTAAAATAACCACTCAATCGGTTTTTTAGAGGTCTGCCATGAAAAGCGCAGCGCTATATCTCACAACAGTGTTAATTTGGGGCTCTACGTGGCTCGCGATTTCGTTTCAGCTAGGCGATATTGCTGTGGAGCTTTCTTTGTTTTATCGCTTTGCCATAGCAGCTGCATGTATGTGGCTATTTGTGGCCTACAAAAAGCCTAATATGCGATTTTCGTTAGTCGATCATGGCTTTTTTGCTTTATTGGCCATTTCTAACTTTGGCTTAAATTATTTGCTTTTGTATTGGGCACAAAACTACCTCTCATCGGCAATGGCCTCTATTGCATTTTCAATGTTGCTAATAATGAACATAGTCAACACCCGTTTATTTTTTGCAAAGCCCATTGCCAAACGTATTTACTGCGGCGCGTTAATCGGCGTGGTGGGTATTATTTGTCTGTTTTGGCCGCATTTACAGCAATTCGACTTGAGTAATGGGGCGTTGGTCGGGTTACTACTTGCCCTTGGGGGTACCTTTGTGGCTTCATTGGGCAATATGATTAGTGTACGTAATTCTAATCGTCAAATAGGTGTGCTGCAGGGTAACGCATGGGGCATGTTATATAGCGCAGTAGGTTTAGCCGTTTATGTATTAATAAATGGTATAACGGTCAGTTTTAGTGCCCCTACCAGCTATTGGCTGTCGCTATTGTATTTATCTGTTTTTGGTACTGTGATTGCGTTTGGCTGCTATTTTGCCTTGTTAAAAAACATTGGCCCCGAAAAAGCAAGTTACGCCATAGTGCTGTTTCCGTTAGTGGCCGTTGCATTAAGCAGCTTTTTTGAAGGCTTTGAATGGCATGCAAACACCTTTGCCGGCTTTAGTTTAGTACTACTGGGTAATGCAATTGTACTTACCCCCACAAAAAGAATTAACGCCTTTTTAGCAAGCCGCTGCGTTGCTAAAAATGGCTCCGTCCCCAGTTAGAGGCGTTTTTAACGCACTAACACAAAAGCGCCTACCCTACTGTAGGCGCTTTTTTATTGGTATATGAAAATTAATAGCCTGCTCCTGGATAGCAATAACCGCGGGCGTAACACCTACTAGCTCGCCATCGGCCTCAATTAATAAGTTTTTAGTATTAATATGCGCCTGTTTGAGTTGGCTATAAGTAAGCTTTTTTAAAGTATGGTGGCGCTTAAAAATTAATTTAATAAAGCTATATAAATGATCAACAAGACTACCCGCTTGCATTTGGTAGCAATCAAGCAGTCCATCATCAATTTTAGCCCTAGGTGCTATTTTAATGCCGCCACCAAAATACTGAGAGTTCGCAAATACAGTTATTAAATTTTGATAGCTACATTGCTTATTTAAAAATGCTCCACTTAGTGTGCTTGCTTTGTAAGTAAAGAGCGATTTAAAACTCGTCCACTTATAGCGCCAAGCTGACATGCTTTGTAAATGACCCAACTGCTTAATTACATGAGCATCAAAACCAACACCAGCCACATTAATAAAGTAACGAGTATTAATTTTACCTACATCAATTAAGTGTGTGGGGGCATTAAAAATAGCGTTTTGCCACTGTTTAGCTGTGCAATGAAAGCGACGCGCAAAATCGTTGCCCGTACCACAAGGTAATATTGCCAAACTACATGCACTGTTAATCACGCCATTAAGTGCCAAATTAAGCGTGCCATCGCCACCAATAGCCACTGCTATTTGGCTTTTTTGTGCATTCAATTTAACGTTTGCTAAGTCGTACTCAAAATTGCCTGTCGTTTTAACCGTAATATAGAGAATATTTTTCTTCTGGCATGTTTTTTTAAGCCAATCGAGGTGATCTAACACCACGTTTTTTACGCTCGGTTTAACTATTATTAACAACTGCAAGTAATTTATCTCCTATTAGCCAGTACACCAGCATAAATAAGAATTAAGTTAAAATTAATTTATCTGAATAATTAATCATAAAAGTGCGTAAAAATTTACTAAAAACATTAACAAATACAAAAAATACTTATAAAACAAATCAAAACCTAATTCCCCTGATTAAATAACTATGCAAAATGTGCACTTAGTAGTTTTAATTAAAAACAAAACAATGCAAATTCAGATAAAAATAACTAATAGCCAAGCCTTAGTTTATATTGTTGTATTTTTAAACAAAAAAGAGTCAAAATGCTCGCGATTTAAACACATACACCTTGGAGCAAAGACATGAACCCAATAAACACCCTAAACCAAAATGCAGCAGCCCACGTTGGCGTAAAACCAACTAACCGTAAAGCTAAAATGCTTGCTAAATTAAACCGTATGGGCAAAAAGTTAGCATTAAACAGCGCCGCGCAATACAAATAATCAACCTTGTTATGATTATTAAGCAGGGGCAGTAAACAACTAACCACTATTGAAAGCGCTTCTTTAGCTCCCTTAGTTTGCTGCCACCCTTTAATTTTTAGTTTAAATCCTTCTAATTTCCCTCTATTTACAAAAAAAACCGTAATTACGCCTACTTTTTAAGCAAACAGTTTATTTGCTATTTACACGACGGTATCACCTAAGTATTATTCTGCGTCACGGAGAGATGGCAGAGTGGTCGAATGCACCGGTCTTGAAAACCGGCATAGGTTTGTAGCCTATCTAGGGTTCAAATCCCTATCTCTCCACCACTATTTAATTAATGGTATGAATAAACTACCGTTAATACAATCTGTTATGCGTTGGAGAGGTGTCCGAGTGGCCGAAGGAGCTCCCCTGCTAAGGGAGTATAGAGTTTGTAGCTCTATCGAGGGTTCGAATCCCTCCTTCTCCACCATTTCTTATTAAAAACCGCTTAGTTGCGGTTTTTTTGTGCCTAAAATTTAACAACCCATGTATCCAAGGAGGGTGAGAGCCCTCGATAGGGTTCGATAAAATGTCTGGAACACTTTAAGCCGCCGTAGGCGTCGCGGAGCAATTAATTACATGGATGTAATTAAGCTAATCCCTCCTTCTCCACCATTTCTTATCAAAAACCGCTTAGTTGCGGTTTTTTTGTGCCTGAAATTTAACAGCCAATGTATCCAAGGAGGGTGAGAGCCCTCGCTAGGGTTCGATAAAATATCTGGAACAGTTTAAGCCGCCGCAGGCGTCGCGAAGCAATTAATTACATGGATGTAATTAAGCTAATCTCTTCTTCTCCACCATTTCTTATTAAAAGAGGTGAATCAAAACACATTGAATACACTGGGTAGTTACGGCATTATTAATAACAACTCCACTAACGTAAGTTTAATTATGTTTCGTTTAATTGCACCTTTAATAGGCCTTGTGGCTTTAAGTACACACGCAGCCCAAGACATTACGGTTTATAAATGCACAATTAAAGGAGTCGCTACATTTAGCCAAACACCCTGTGCTGACAATGCAGAAGTTATTAAGCTAAAACAGCCACTAGTTGCCGATAAGTACGGCAATAATGCAAACTCACCCGCAATGCCTGGTGCCTCTGTAGATAACTACATTGAGATTAAAAAAATTGATCGTGAAATTAAACGCCACCAGCTTACTATCAAAAACTATAAAGAAGACTTAGCCGACGCCAAACAACAAGCCAGCTATGTTACTCAAGATCAAGCTAATAGAATGGGCGCCGAATCAATAGCCGATGCGATAGCCACTAAAACTTCAGCGATTCAAAATCGCTATAACGCATTAATTAGCGCTGTAGAGCAACAAATCTCTATTTTACAGCAGCAAAAACAGCAGCTGAGCAAACAACCTTAACTGCTAAATAAGCAGTTTACACATTGCGCAAGGTACACCTTTTACAACATATATTAAAAAATACCGCAAATAACATACTGTTCGCTATACTGATATTTAAAATTAAGTACTTTTAAAAAGTCAGGGAGCTATGTGAAAAATTTTAACTCAAAATATCATTCAGTTATCTTTTACATAATTTTTTCATTAGCGTACTTTTTAATTGGTATTTCACTCACTAAGCTCGCCTTTAATACTCAAATTATCCCGGTATGGTTACCTGCAGGTATTGCCTTAGTTGGATGCTATATGTGGTGGTGGCGCTTCATTCCAGCGCTTTTTATAGCAGCCTTTGCTTTTAACTTTAATATTTTTGACAGCACAGCTCACGATATGGTGTTAGTTGGCAATACCTTCAGCCAAGCCATGTATATTGCTATTGGCATTGTATTGCAGGCAATGGTGGGGGCTGGTTTACTTAAATATTGGCTTGGACACCCGCTGTATTTTAAAAAACGCGCAAGTATCATTTATTTTATTTTTGTTGTGGGCATTGCGGTTAGTTTAATTTCAGCAAATTTTGGGGTGTTTGCGCTGAGCCAATTTAACTCCGCATACGATATTAAAGATCATTGGCAAAATGTGTTATTTTGGTGGTTAGGAGACTCATTAGGCGTAATTATTGCCACTCCTCTGCTGTTGGTGCTTACTCAGTTTAAGGGGCAAAATAGGCCTATATCGCCGCTGCCTACGTTAGCGGTATGTAGTATTTTATTTGTATCTGTTGCAGTAACTACTCAGCTTTATAACCAAGAAAACAGACAAAATACCGTTAAAGTCGCCGAGCGAGAAGCTCACATTATTGAAAATAGCTTATATCGCTACATCAACCAAAGTTTAATAGCGGTGCAAAGCTTAGCCAGCCAAGTACAATCTAACCCTGATTTAAACCAACAAGACTTTTACGCCTACGCCAGCGAGTTACTGGCACAGCATTCGTTTATTAAAGCGCTTTCGTGGAATCAAAAAATAGCGCAAAGTGAGCGAGCTTCGTTTACCCAAGAAGTTGCCGATATATACCACCTAGACTTTGAAATTGTCGGCGAGCCCCTTGAACCAGACGATCCTATGGTCATCGTTAAATACATTGCCCCTTTTAATGGCAACCAAAAAGCGGTTGGTTTTAATGTGTACTCAAACCCAGACAGAAAAGCATCGCTAGTAAACCCTGCAATTAGGTATCAGCCAGTCAGCACTAAAATTATTCAGTTAGTGCAAACAGCTGAGCCTGAGCCTGCCTATCTGCTATTTGCCCCCGTGTACGAACAACAACAGCAAAAAGCTATTATAAAGGGGTACGCAACAGGTGTGTTTTTAGTGCGTAATATTATTGAGCAAGCGATTAACGAGCAACAATCAGAGATGTTTTCTATTGCGCTCTATGAAGATGTAAATAAGCCCGCATTTTATAGTAACTACGGCAAAAGTTTAAATATCGCTCAGGGCAGCCGTGTTATGAAACTAAAGCTCAGCTTTGGTGGGCAAACATGGAATGCACATTTAGCTTTAAAAGAGAAATACCTTGCCCCCCATAATAACCAATTAACACTGTTTTTAATGGCCTTACAATTGGTGGTATGTGCCTTAATTTTAATTGTTTTACTGCTTTTTAATCAGCAACAAATTGCCCTTACCCGAAAAGTCGCAGAGCGCACCCATTCGCTTGCGCAAGCTAAAAAGCAATCTGACTTAGCTAATCAGGCTAAAAGCCGATTTTTAGCCAATATGAGCCATGAAATACGCACACCATTAAATGCAGTTATTGGCTTTTCATCATTAGCGCGCAAAGAAGACAACGCACACACTCTTATTGGTTACTTAGACAAAATAAACTCTTCATCTAAAAGCTTACTAAACCTGATTAACGACATACTCGATATTTCAAAAATTGAATCACATAAGCTTAAGCTAGAAAGCACAGCATTTGACCTACATGCAATTATTAAGCGTATTAACACAATGTTTGAAGCCAGTGCAGCCAATAAAGGCATTGGCTGGCAGGTTAGCAGTCATCTTCCGGTAGATACTTGGTATGTAGGCGACCCTTTACGCTTTGAGCAAGTAGTGCTAAACCTTTGCAGCAACGCGATAAAATTTACAGAGCAAGGCAAAGTAGAGGTAGACTTTAGCGGAGAGTTTATCAGTACTGACAAAGTTAAAATAACCGTAACCGTTACAGATACGGGTATTGGCATAAAGCCTACCCAGCAGTCCAAGCTATTTAGTGCCTTTACCCAAGCAGACGACTCAACATCAAGGCGATACGGTGGCACAGGTCTGGGCTTAACTGTAGTAAAAGAACTCAGTAAATTAATGGGCGGTAACGTCACATTACAGAGCGAACCAAACGTTGGCTCTACGTTTAAATTTGACGTTGAGCTTCGCACCAGCCCAGTACAAGAGCAAGCCGAGCTTGTATACTCGGGTACTAAATTGGCGGCCTTAAAAGTGCTAGTAGCAGAAGATAACCCGGTAAACCAAATGGTAATTAAAGCCATGCTAGGCTCATTAGGTATTGTTGCCCATATTGTCGAAAATGGTGAAGCGGCAGTAGATATAGCAAAAGAGCAACACTTTGACTTAATTTTAATGGACTGCCAAATGCCAATAATGGATGGTTACAGAGCCACCGCCCTAATTAGGCAATTTAAAAGTGAGGTAGAGCTGCCTATTATTGCGCTGACCGCCGATGTTATGCCTGAGGATAAAGCCCATGCTCAAGCCGTTGGTTTTAATCAGCATCTTGCAAAACCGCTAGAACTGGTTAAGCTAACCGCGTGCTTAGCCCAATACGCCGAAATTGAAGAGCACTAATACAGTAATGCGCTAAATAAATGCGCTTGTGTTAACTTAGTTTAAAACGCCACCACCCACTATAAAGCAGCCCAAGGTAAGCAGTAATGGCAACTTTTACCCACCAATGGTTTAGTGATATTAACCAGATAGACGTACACGAATGGACTCGATTATTCGGTAATGAACCTTTTACCCGCCATGCATTTTTATATGCATTAGAGCAAAGCCACTGTGTAAATAGCGAGACAGGCTGGCAGCCTCAGCACTTAGCGGTTTATGAAGCTGACAAATTAGTCGCACTCGCACCTGGGTATTTAAAAAGCCACTCTTACGGAGAGTATGTTTTTGATTGGGCATGGGCAGAAGCCTACGAGCAACACGGATTAGCCTATTACCCTAAATGGCTAAGCGGTGTACCTTTTAGCCCTATTGAAGGCCAGCGTATTGCCATTGCACATACGAATACACAAAGCGTATACGAGTACATAAAAAAGCAATTAAATTTAACCAGTGTGGAGCAAGGTTGGTCTGGCTGGCATGTTAACTTTTGCCCAAAGGTTCAAGCTCAAGCCCTGTGTACTGACGAAATAATGCAGCGCGTAGGCGTGCAGTTTCAATGGTTTAATAAAGGCTTTAAAACCTTTGACGATTTTTTAAATACACTCACCGCACGCAAACGAAAAACGCTAAAAAAAGAGCGAGCTAAAATAGCACAGCAAAATATTACCATTGAATGGCTGCAAGGCTCGCACCTAAGCCCTGAAACAATGCAGCTATTTTGTGAGTTTTATCAGCGTACTTATTTAAAACGTTCTGGGCATTTAGGGTATTTAAATATTGAGTTTTTTACTTTATTACAGGCACTAATGGGCGATCAGCTAATTGTTATGCTTGCCAAAAAAGACAACAAAATAGTGGCAGCAACGCTAAGCTTACAAGGTGAAAATACCTTGTATGGCCGCTATTGGGGCGCCAGCGAAGAAATAGACTCCCTTCATTTTGAGCTGTGTTACTACCAAGGGATTGAATTTGCGATTAAGCATAACTTACATTGCTTTCACTCCGGCGCTCAAGGTGAGCATAAAATACCTCGTGGGTTTGAGCCTGTTTTTACCTACTCTAGCCACTATATTGTTGAACCCGACTTTAGAGCAGCAATAAACGACTACCTAAAGCGAGAACGCCAACATATGACAATTTATAAAACGCAGTGCGCTGATTTACTGCCGTTTAAAAACCAATAACTGATTGTTAGCTGGCATAGCTGTATCACTTATGAGTGTAAGGCCTGCTTCTGTTGCTAATTGCTCTATGGTCTCAAAATCACGAATGCCGCTAAATGGGTCACGCTGTGTTAAAAAGCGATCGAACTCTTCATTACTTGCACTTGTAAACTGCCCTTGGTATTTGAAAGGGCCATAAATACACACGACTCCCTGGCTTGCTAAGTGCGTTGAAACCCCTTTAAAAAATTGCTCAACCAACTGCCAACTTACAATATGAAACGTATTTGCTGTGTAAATGGCATCTACGTTATTTATCGGCCATGCATAATTCAAATCAAGCTCAAGAGGGCCGTGTAAATTAGTTAAATTTGCCTCCTTATGCCATAAATTTATGCCCTCATGGTTTATACGGCGATCACTTGTATACCACTGTAAATGCGGCAATTGCTCAGCAAAAAACACACTATGCTGCCCCGTACCCGAGCCTACTTCGAGTACCGATTTTGTCTTATTAAAAGCCGTTTTAAGCACCTCTAAAATAGGACCCTTATTGTTTTCACACGCTTGTGAGAAAGGTTTGATCATGACCTGCACCAATATTGAAACTTATTGCACAACATTAACGCAAAAAAATGGCACTGAACAATTAAAGTTTTATAGATAATTTATAAAAGTGAGTTAATTCATGGCACTAAAATAAAAATAAGGCGATGGTATGTATTATGCTTTAATTAAATCAACCCTAAGTAGGGTGTATTACCAATATTAAATACGAGGATAAAATTATGCATACTCCCCCTTACACCGCTGTAGACGCTGTGGTCTCAGTGACAGAAAAAAGCACCGAAAAACCAAGTAGCACCTGTGATAGTAGAGCCACTGTAATCGACTTACTTTCTCACTGTAACCAAAATCAACAGGCGCTAAAAAAACATGAAACAGACCAAATATTCATTCTTGGCTATAATTGATACTCAATTAAACGCTGCAAATAATTTTTATAATAACTGTTTACACTGAAACCGATTAAATGTAATGATAACTATTATCGTTAACTTAAATCGGTTTTTTTATGTCTCCCTTTCAGGCATTACAGCCTTATCATCATGAACTTGCTTGTAACTGCTTACGCCCAGGCTTACATGCGCCTATGGTGGTAGCTCACTACATAGAAACCGCTTTAAACGTTGCTAAAAGCTTTGAAAAACAGCGTAACCCCTTACTACAAGAGTTATATTTATTACGCACTCACCATGAAATTATCAATAAAATGTGCGACCCTCTAATACACAATGCCATTCGTAAGCAGTGCCTTGAGCAATTATATAAACCCTTATTGGCATTAAAACGCTTTTACTATGCACATAACGATACTGAAAAATTTTTAAAACTTGAGCGCGAAGCTCGCGTACTCAGTCACGAATTTAACCCTTTTTAAGGAGCGACTTATGAGCAATTTTAGAACCGAATCCGACAGCATGGGTGAATTACAGGTCCCTAGTGATGCGCTATACCAAGCGCAAACCCAGCGTGCAGTTAACAACTTTGCTATTAGCGGCTTAACTATGCCAAAACAGTTTGTAACAGCGCTTGCATACATTAAGCAAGCTGCAGCACAAAGTAACTTTGAGCTAAATCACTTAAGTAAAAGTAAAGCCAACGCTATTGAGCAAGCATGCCAACAAATTATTGATGGCGAGCATTACGAGCACTTCCCGGTTGATATTTTCCAAACTGGCTCAGGCACCAGCTCGAACATGAACGCTAATGAAGTTATCGCAACGCTTGCAACCCGCATTGGTAATGAGCCAGTTCACCCCAACGATGATGTAAATATGGGGCAAAGCTCTAACGATGTAGTGCCTACAGCCATTGCACTAAGTAGTGCTATTAACGTGGTTTATGAATTGCTGCCCTCTCTTGAAAAACTATCGCAGAGTTTAGAGCAAAAAAAGGCAGACGTTGGCAAAATAGTTAAAACAGGCCGCACGCATTTAATGGATGCCATGCCCGTTACATTTGAGCAAACGCTAAGCGCGTGGCAATCACAAGTAAATAATGCAGCCTCAGGCATTCGCCATAGCTTAGAGCGAGTATGTGAGCTTGCCCAAGGCGGGACTGCTGTTGGTACGGGTATAAATGCTGATGGCGAATTTGCCTCAAAGTTAGCTAAAAACTTAAGCGCAAATGTGGGTATAAGTTTTAAGCCAAGCAGTAATTTTTTTTACAATATTGGCTCGCAAGATGCCATTGTAGCGCTCTCAGGTCAGCTAAAAGTGCTCGCTGTAGCACAAATGAAAATAGCCAATGACTTACGCTGGATGAACTCAGGCCCACTTGCCGGGCTTGGCGAAATAGAGCTTGAAGCACTGCAACCTGGCTCGTCGATTATGCCGGGTAAAGTAAACCCGGTGATCCCAGAAGCGGCAGCCATGGTAAGCGCTCAAGTTATAGGTAACGATGCAACCATCACTGTGGCAGGCCAAGCCGGTAATTTTGAGCTAAACGTAATGCTACCTGTTATTGCGCACAATATTTTACAAAGCATTGAGTTACTTGCTAATAGCGCCCAAGCATTGGCAGATAAAGCCATTGCGAGTTTTAAAGTAAACCAGCCCAATATTGATAAAGCACTGGCCAAAAATCCAATTTTAGTGACAGCGCTTAATCCGGTGATCGGTTACGAAAAAGCAGCCAAAATAGCTAAGCAAGCCTACAAAGAAGCCCGCCCAATTATTGATGTCGCAGAGCAAGAAACCGACCTTCCACGCAGTGAATTAGAAACACTGCTTAACCCCACTAAACTTACCCAAGGCGGTTTATAAAGGTAAATCTAAAACGGCTTTAATTACTTGATAATATAGTTTTTATTGCCGTTAAAAATGCACCGTGTATGATAGTGATGAATAATTCATCACTATCAAGGTTTGTTATGCGTACTCCACTGTTAGCCCTACTTTTACCACTTTGTTTAACTGCATGCCTCGAAACAACATCGCAAGATGCACCAACTAACTCGGTGAACGAGCTTAAAGAAGTACCGCATAAAGAAGCACCTCAACAAACCAGCAGTGAAAACAAGCACAAAACCCCTACTGATGCATCGCAACCCATAAAAACCGCTTTAAAAGCAGTATCACTTAACGACATTAAAACCGCAAAAAGCGAGCTTAATACGTTAATTGCCAATACACAGTGCGATACCTCGGCACAATGTAAGGTTATGCCTGTAGGAAGCAAAGCCTGCGGCGGACCAAGTGATTATGTTGTTTACTCAACAAAATCAGCTAAAGAGGGGCAAGTCAGTTCGCTTGCAAAGCAAATATCAACGCTTGAAAAAGCCTACAACACACAAAATGAAATGATGAGCACGTGCCAGCATTTAACTTCGCCAAGCACGCAGTGTGTTGAAAATAAATGTGTTAAACTTGAAGGTTCAGCGGTAAGTGTATTTTAAGGACAAGGTTATGAGTTGTTTACCATCAGCAATTAAATTATCAATTGTGAGTGTTGCCACCAGCGCTATGCTATTACTTAGCGGCTGTGCGAGCACATCATCAAGTACTGAGCAAAATCAGAATTTGTCTGACTTGAACTACGATCTTAATAACATTGTTAGTGATAATAGTTGCACCGCAAGCTTTCAATGTAAGGTACTCGAAGTAGGTGCACGAGCATGTGGTGGGCCAAGTAAGTATGTTGTGTATTCAACACTTAATACCTCTCAAGAGCACGCCGAAGAAGTTGCCCAAAAAATTACACAACAACAAAAAGCGCAAAACAAAGCGCAAGGTTTAACCGATTGCTCACCGGTACTTGAGGTACAAACCCTGTGTATTAATCAGCAATGCCAGGCATTTGATATAAAATAGCGCAAACGCCAATTTCAGCGTTAACCTATAAAAGGTATAAACGCTGAAATAACCACCACCAGCACCACACAAATTCCTGCTTTAACAATATATTTCATTGGCATTTCTTTTTTTACCCAGTACGCATAAATAAATCGCACAAAGTAACTTGCAGCTGTGCCAAATAAAGCAAAAATAATTAAGTAAGCAATTAAAATAATATTCATATAAATCTAAATTAACTACTTAGTGTTTTTTTTAGTATGAGCAATTAATAACTCTGCTACTTGTTGCTTTACGGCTCGCTTATCATCACTTTGGACATTAAACCGCGTTGCAAGTTGGGCTATTTCATCATCGTTTAAATTAAACGATAGGCGCTGACGTGTTTTTTTAGACTTTACATCTAAGCCTAAAATTTTACGGATCATATCTGAGGGCGTAAGCTCTTGGTCAATGGCCTGCTTTTTTATCGACTTTTGTACTTCGCTGCTTAAATCAAATGCCATTTGTGTGGCACGCACGGCTTGCTCTTGACGTAACCACTTGTCTTTAGCATCACTCACTTCGCATCTCCTGGAAACAAGTCGACTATATCGGTAATAGGGCGTGTTAGCGTTAGTGACACTTCGGTCTCACCGCCATCCCATATTTCAATATTTAAGCCATGCCCTTCGTCTGGCGATGCTAAGCAAATCATTTCACAAGGTTCGCCACCCTCTTGCTCATAGCGCGGTAATGACTGGCCACGAAAATCTTTGTTATGGAAATAGCACACATAAGGCGATTCACTTTGCTGATAGCTTTTAGCTAAAAACTGCATAAACTGCTCTGGCGTATTTTGTACCTGTATATGAGTTAACGACTCTTCATCAAAAATACGTGAAAATTCGTCTAGCCCAAATATTTCCTCTACGTCGTCACGCTGAATTTTGATTGAGAAATTAGCCCACTGCTCGCCATCATCTTGCTCAATTTGTAAAAATACCACCTGTCCGCTGTTTGTCTCTAGCACAAACTCAGTATCACTACTGTGCTGATATTGATAGGTTTGAATATCAATAACACGCAGCGTTTGCCCTTTTAACCACGACGGATACGCAAATGAATCGATAACGCTAAACATGTCACCTTTTTTAAGCTCACTTGCATGGTTAAGCTGACGTTCTGGCTCTTTTTTTGATTTGAAAAAATTAAACATAATGAGGCATCCCTTAAGCAAAAAAGGTAACTAAGCCACGCTTAATTACCTTTTATTATAAATGTACGAACTGTTAGCCGTTTTGCTTGGCTTTAATGCGCGCTAAAATATCGGCACTTTTTGGGCTTGTATCGCCAATACCGGCTTCAGCCATTTTTGCTTTTAAATCGTCGCCATTTGTATCTGACTCAAGCTCTTTTGCAGCACCTAACTGGTCGCTACGATCTTGCTGGCGCTGTTTAATACGCTCAAGCGACTGACGAGCCGATGTCATAGACGAGCTATTGGTATTAAGCGTGCTGTTAACCGCCATTGTTGCTTGCTGTACGCTTTCTGTGGTTTTAACCATAGTAAGCTGACGTTGGTTTTCTTTAATCGACTTTTCAGCGTCTTTAACTTGTTGTTTAAGCGCTACAATATGATTGCTAAAACCTGCTAATACTTGCTCGTTTTCAGCTTTTTCAGCTTCAAAGTCGCCAATTTTTTCGGCAATTTCTAATGCTAAGGCTTCGTTACCTTTTTCCAGTGCTTGACCTGCATATGCTTCGTGCTCAGCAATTGACGCATCAACTGCGCTAATTTTACGCTTAGTTTGCATTTCTTTAGCCATTACTTCTGTAAGGCTCTTTTTAGCACGATTAAGTGCATTTTGCGCATCTGCTATTTCTTGTTCAAAAATACGAATGCCGTTTGCATCTACAATTGCTTCGCCCGCTTCACGCGCACCGCCACGTACTGCTGTAAATAATTTTTTTAATATACTCATAATCTTAACTCCACTAACTAGTTACTAATCGTTTAAATACAAGGTCACGGCTTCTAGTGCGTCAATAGCGTTGTCAGCTAGTGTCACTAGTTCGTGGGTAATATCATCTAATGATGAATTTACCGACAGTGCACCAAAAATCGCGTATTTGTTATCGATTTTAGCAAATGCACTCAGTGGAATTGGCACGTTTAAACGTAGTAGTGTTTCGTTTAACTCGTTGCGTAATTCACTTTTTACTTCATCTTCGCCAAACAAGTAGCTAATACATAACAACTGCTCTTGTGTTTGCGTAACAAAAATTGGAAGTTCATCGTTTCCATCAACTATGACTTGTAAAACATCTTGCTCACCAGGATTGGCAATCAAGAAAGACTCAAAGTTAGCGCCTTCTGTTTCAAAAGAAGCTAATTTTATTGAAAGTTCATTTAATTCCATGTCTCTGCCTTTTTGCTGTTTGACATATTATGTCTGAGTTAAGATTCGCATGACCGACATATTATGTCAACCATGTTTTATTAATTTTTATACAATTCGCTTTCTATCTGCCACGCATTACGGTAGTAATCATATAGCTGACCCGAACCTAACCTATTGACCTCAATACTTTTAACTTGTTCAAAATACTGGTTAGGAAATACAAAGCTGGCTAATAAATATTCTTTACTTACCCACCTTGATGGCACCGGCATAGCGCTTATATTTTTAATTCGCCCACTGGCTGGTTGACCCATTTTAGTGGCTATTGTCCACCCCCATTGCCCAAACGAAGGAATATTTTGCTGGTACTGCTCAACATAATCAAAACCCGCCGCTTTTACCGTTTTAGCAATACTTAAAAATGCTTTTTTGGCATGATAAGGCGAGGTAGACTGCACAGCCATTGCGCCATCGGGAGCTAACAATTGACGTACATGGTTATAAAAATAGTCGCTGTACATTTTGTTTAAATCGGGATGATTAGGGTCCGGCAAGTCAATTAAAATAGTGTCAAATTGCTTACCTTGATCAAGGAGCCTTTCAACCTCTAAAAATGCATCTCCCACAATAATATTGGCGCGCGGGTCTAACATCGAGTGTTTATTTAGCGCTAATAACCGCTTACTTATAGACTCAGGCGCTGTAAAATCACCGTCTTTATGGCCAAATAAATTAAGCAGCTGTGCATCTAAATCAATTAACGTTACGTCGTTCACTGGCCACTTTAAAACATCTCTAAGGGCAAGCCCGTCGCCACCACCAATAATTAATACGCTATCGTGCCGGTTTGATGCGAGCATTGCCGGATACACCAGCATTGAGTGATATATTTGCTCATCAATACTCGAGAACTGTAAACGCCCATTTAAATACAAGTCGGTAATAGGCGCTGGCTGGTTTTTACTTAAGCGCTCGGTTAATACTACATGCTGGTATTTAGTTGCTTGTGAGTAAATAACTTTATCTTTATAAAGTACATTACTTAAGCTGTTCATCCAGCTACTTCCCATCACTAAAATAAACCCAAACAGTGCCAGTAACACTATATGGCAGATCAGAAGTGCCTTAGCAAAGCGCACATGAGCATGGTAGCGCCATAAAAAGGCGAGCCCTGCCAGTATATTAAAAAGAGCTGTCCACGCTGCAGCTTGCATTATAGGCATCGCCAGCATAATGCTTACCCAAATAGCCGCACCAATACCCGCGCCAATATAATCGGCACCATAAATAGTGCCTGCATTGTTTTCTAAAAAACGCCCGTACACATGTTGGCGAATACGTGCAATAAGCGGTATTTCCATACCAATAAATAAACCCAGTACTAAACCAAACACATACGGTAAAAAGCGTGACCACTCTTGCAGCTTTTGAAATACATAGCCATTGAGAACAACATCTGGAGGTAAATTAAAAATACTAGAAAACAAATGAGGAAGTGAATAACTTACAGCAATTACACCGGCTATAGCCAAAATACAGCCCATGCCAACTAGGGCAATAATACTTTCAAGCCAAGCAAAAGCGGTAAAGGCATCTTTAAACCAACGGGCTAAAAATGCGCCTAAGCCCATGGCAACTATCATTGTGCCAATCATGGCATAGATAGCACTCTCTACAGAGCCCAGTACCCGCCCTGCATAATGCGAAAGTAAGTATTCATAAATAAGGCCGCACCCAGCGAGTACGGCCATAACAGTTATTAGTAAAATATCGTGCCCAAGTAAACGTGATTTACTTGGGCTAGTTGTAGTTGATGACACTGATTATGCGCCTAGTAAGGTTGCCATAGTAATACCCACAGCAAACGACACTGCAGCAGAAATAGCACCTACACCTACATTTTTCTGACGGTTAACTTCATCTGAAATATCACAACCTGATAAAATTATTTTGATGGTGATTAAATGCAAAATGATGAATGCCACTAAACTTACAATCGCGCTAATAGCCCAATAAAGCAGGCTAGCATTAATGTTATCGGCCGCATACGGTGCAATACCTGATGCCGCAGTAATAGCTAAGGCACTTCCTACTAAAAAACCTGCGTAGCGTATACCTACAGCTAAATTGCCATCAATAATGGCTTGTTGTAAACAATCACCGCTTTTATTGGTACGCTTAAATAATTGTACGCGGTATTGGCTTACAAGCAGTAGTGCAACACTGCCAATAATAAAGGCAGCAATAACGATAGGCAGCCCGTGCCAACCCTCTGTTGCTACCCATAAAAGTGCAGAGCGAATCACAATAGCCACACTCACTACATGACCAAAGTCGATAATAGAGGCCGTTACGTTACCTTTTACAATTTCGTCGTGCAGGCTGACTTTGCGAAGCGCGACCTTGTCTTGAAAAAAGTGGCCTAATTTAATCAGTACAATGGCTAATACACCATAGCCTAGCATTTGCAGGGCTTCTTGTTGTAACGACGCAGCAAAGGCGCCACTACTCACACCCGTTAATACAATGGCAAGTGCAACTAAGCCTGCCGCAAAGCTAATACCAAAAGCAAAGTTATCGCGTTCTGTTATTTCGTCATTTGCATGAAGGTTTGAAACCCAGCCCTTAATGTATTTTAGGCTTACAAATAACATCACTATAATTGCAAAATCAATCGCCAAAGCTTGTAGCGACCACGTAGTTATTCCATTAAATTCGTACATATTTCTAACTCCAACTTATTCTTTACTTACCACGGCTCACGCCACGAGAGGTTCTGCTACCGCTATTGCGTACCGATCCAGAGCTGTTGCTATAACTACTCGAACGCGAGTAACTACTGCGGCTTTTAGGCGGTGTATAACTACTGCGGCTTAAACCCGAGGCACCCGTTTTTTTGCTCGCATAAGGGCTAGTAAACTGTTTGCCTTGGCGTTGGTACGATTGACGCGTACGCGTTTCTAAAGCACTTTGCGTTTTAATTTGTTTAGGGCTTGAGTAACGATAGCGGCCGTAATCGTTGTAATAGCTATATTTACGGCGGCTGCTCCAACGTCCGTATTCAACACGGTCAAATACATCGCCTAAAATACGGTACATGCCATACCACTGCCAAAAGCTAATACCATTACTATTAGTTTGCCAGTTACCGTAATTAGGGTTGCCCACCAATTGATTACCCTCGCCTGCGCCCTCTGCCTCTTTACTAATAGCACCAACGCGCGCAAGGCTGCCCTTAGACATATCCGCTAGCATATTAATCGGGTCAGTTAACGCATCAGAAAACAGCGTAGGCTTAGCCGCCTCACGTAGTAAATCAATACTGTGTAGCGTATCTTCGTAAGGAGGGATTAAATAAGTGCCTTTAATATCTTTAAGTCGTTGTGTTAAACCACTGTAAAGGGCACCCTGCCTTGTAGCATCAAGGGTAATTACATCAACAACCTGACTAAGTTCTGGCTGTTGCTGTTTAAGGAGTTTGCCATATTCTTTAAGCAATACAGCATTACGTATAGTCCCATTATCAAGCGCGGTACCAAGCTGTGCAAGCTCAACATCTGCCTTTTTAATAGACTCTTGAATTGTTTGTTGTAGTTGCTCTTCTTTAGATTGACAACCCATAAGCACTGCAAACAAACAAAACAGGCTCATAAGTTTCCAAGCTTTTATATTCGACATTCATGTCACCTGATTTAATAAATAACCGCATTAGTCTTACACAGGTCACTTATTAAGCCAAGAATGAAATTGCAACAAAGTAAGTCTGCCTAAAATAAAATAACCAGCTATAGTTACTCTATGAATTTAAACACATTCTTTTACTTACGAATTTAGTAAGTAACATCAGCGCTACGCGTAAGCCTTCTATTAATAAATAACAACAATAAGTAATAACTCTTTTAGTGAAAGAGCATGACAGTAAGAAGGGATTTGGCTAAATGTTTCATAGTATTCGTAACAAATTTATTATTATTACGACTTGTTTAATTGTACTAAGCGCTAGTTTTGTTTTTTATTTAGCAATTAATGAGCACGAGGATTTATACCGCCAATCAGTTGAAGAAAACCTCGATGCTATGTCATCAAATATTTCAGATAATTTGTTACGTGTTATGTCGCAAGAGATAGATTTATTTTCTATTACAACTGAGCTTTTGGGGTTAGATAGGTACGAGCACATAAAGTTTGTAAATGTATTTGATAGTAATTGGCAGCTAATACAGTCCTACGTGCACCCTAATTACTTAAAGTACGAGGACTTTTCTCCACAGTTACAAGGGATCAAACCACAAAGTTTGCCCCGTACCGTCAGTGTTACTAATCAAGGCTTAGTTGCCTTAAAAACAATTGGTGAGGAGCAGTTCCCTGTAGGCTACTTATTAATTGTTCAGGATTTTAATAAGCCCCTCAATGAAAGCAAAGCGAGCTTATTTTATAGTGCAGCCCCTATCGTTATTTTTAGTATCGTGATCACCATCATCATCTCTTTTTGGATATACCAACATTTATTAAGCCCGCTATTAAAACTTTCTAAATTTACACAAAAAGTAGAAAAAACAACTAACTATCAACTCCAATACCAGGGCTCAGGCAACGACGAAGTATCGCAACTTGGCAAAGATATTAATAACTTACTTAACACTATTAATGCCCAAGTGCTCACTAATCAAAAAAACACCGCACAACTACTAAAGCAAAAGCAATCAATGGAGCACTTAGCTAACTTCGATATATTAACTGGCTTACCTAATCGCATGTTTATTATGGGCTTACTAAAAGAAGAATTAACACGCTGTAAAAATAATCATCAAGATATAGCAATTATGTTTTTTGACGTAGATAGCTTTAAAGGTGTTAACGATACACTTGGCCATGAAACGGGCGACCTACTTTTAAAGGCGGTCGCTAGTAATATTAAAAAGCACTTACGCGAAAACGATGTTATTGCACGCTTAGGGGGTGATGAGTTTTTAATAATGCTGCGTAATATAAATAATTACACCGACGTTATTAATATTGCGGAGCAAATTATCAGCTCAATGCAAACGCCTTTTACTATTAACCAGTGGGATATACCCACCGGGGTAAGTATTGGTATTGCCCATGCTAAAGAGGCCGAGTTTGACATTAATACGTTAATTAGTAATGCAGACATCGCAATGTATGCCTCAAAAGAAAAAGGTAAAGGGTCGTACACCGTTTTCCATAGAAAAATGTTAGAAAACAGCAAGCGAATGGCTCAAGTGGCTAATTTAATTAGTCATGCGATTGCGCAAAATGAGTTTGAAGTTGTGTATCAGTTAAAAATAGCTGCCAATGGTGAGGCTAATGGCCTTGAAGCCCTTATTAGGTGGCACAGTGAAGAGCTTGGCTTTATTTCACCAGGCGAATTCATACCCATTGCAGAGCAAGCAGGTAAAATAAAAGCAATCACGCAGTGGGTTGTCTCCAGGGTATTTCAAGATTTACCCACACTAAAGCAAACTATAGGTAACCATGTACTCGTTTCTTTAAACCTATCGAGCCATGACCTTAAAGATAATCACTTTATTGATGTTGTAAAAAATAAATTGGTTAAATACAACGTCGACATTGCAAATATCCAGTTTGAAATAACCGAATCAAGCTATCTCGATAATTTTGAAAACTCCAATAAATTCTTTAACCAAATAAAACAAATGGGTGGGTCTATAGCCCTTGATGATTTTGGAACGGGTTATTCATCGCTAAGCTACCTTACAAAAATAGATATCGATACCATCAAAATTGACCGTATGTTCGTTAATCAATTTGACAGCTCAGAAAAGGATGCGGCAGTATTAAAGGCCATACTCGATTTAAGTAAACGCCTGGGTTTAAAAGTATGTAGTGAGGGTATAGAAACAGCCAGCCAGGCTAACTACCTAATTAAAAATGGCAGTGATGAAATGCAAGGGTATTATTTTGCAAAGCCTGTAACCATAGCACACATTCCAGCAGCTAAAGCCCAAGCAAAAGAGGCATTTAAAGCGCTAATTTTAAAATAAGTCAGCGCTACTAGTTAACCATAAATTAAGGCGTTAGCGTTACAACAGTTAGCTCGTCCGGAATTTTTGTATCAGCAGGTAAATAAGCAACTGCATTTTCTTCTTTCAATAAATACGCAATAATTTCTTTAGTCGAGCTAAATTCTACGGGTGGCTTGCTACGCCCTGTAAATCTCATCTGAGCCCAATAAGCCTGAATTCTCGATTCGGTTAAACCAACCAATTTCGTATTAAAGTCGATTCGTAACGGGTTTCCGGCGGGTAAATTTACTGCTTTAAATTGACGACTCATCGCGCCGCCCATATAAATATGGCGAATTTGCTGCTTACTCAAAGCTAAGTTTTTATTGGCCGTATTAACAACAATGATCACTTTAGTGATGTGGCTATTATCCGCGTAGGCTTGTACGCTAATAAACAATAATGACCAAGTAAAAATACACAGCAGTATTATATGTCTAATCACGTAAGTTAACTTAGAGTACATCATCAAAATACCCAATCTAAGCCAATAAGGTAAAGATTCGTTTTTCTATTAAAGCTAACATCCTCAGGGATAACAAAAAAAGAATTACTAACCTCATCGCCCTCTAAAGCAGATACTTCCGCCTTTAACGCCAGATTAGGTAGCACATCCCATCGTATACCAAGTGTCCATGTTTTTAGTGAGTCGGGCGCCGACTCTGCAAACACGCTGTTATAAGCCTGTGCCAGCTGATCAAGCTCTACATTAGCACCAATAGGGATTTCATTCTGATTGGCATTAATTTCTACATCGCTGTCTGCAAAGGTTAAATGATAAGTAAAAGGTGCATTGTTATAGCCTACGGTTAAGTAATAGCTTCGTATAGTCGGAATTATATCTAACTGTGTTTTAATCTTTACCCATTCACCTCTAAAAAAATAATCTAAATTATCATAAATAACACCAAATTGATCTGCATGCGCACTGCCCTGCGTTGTCAGCGACGCCGCACTTTGGCTAAAATTAAAATTCTCTAAAACATCTTGTAGTTGGTTAATCGATTTAAGATCTAACGCTATGTTACCGTTATACCTTGAAGCCCTAAATTCTATATTTTCAATATTCAACTTCCCTATCACACCCACTAAATTATCCACCTCAAAACCTGTTTTAAAAGGGCCTATGCCAATACTTCCCGACTCTTCTCCATAGTACCCTTCAATACTGATATCAAAGTCATCTGAGCCACATTTGTAAATAGCATCAATACCATTAAATGTTTTAAATAAGTACGTGTCGTATACTTGTTGTGGCGGATTGATCCATGGGTATGCAAACCCTACATCAGAGAAGTCGCTCATTGTAAAAAATGGGGTTCGCAGCTTACCGATTTTTATCTGTAGGTTTGTTGTGGGCGTATAAGTTAAATACAGCCATTCAAGTCCACTCTCACCAGATACCGTTGTGCTATCGGATCTAAATAACCCTTGTGCTGTCACTGACCAGTTTGTATTAAACTGATACTCAGCTTGAAGACCTATTAAACTTGATGGTGAAAAGTTAATACTGTCATCGTAGCCTCTATATTCGACATCTTTTTCATCTAAATAACCACCAATAACACGTGCGTAGCCTGAAAAATCAAACTCATCCGATTTAGCCGGTAAATGGTGTAGGCTCACGATTAAAACGATTATCTGAAATATTTTATTTCGCATAGACACTCAGCAACTTAGATAAAAAAGCGCTGAATATTAAAAAGTAACGACATTTTATAATTCTGCAGAATAATTATTATGAGGTATAACTATAGTCAAAGTTAAAGAGTGTGGATCAAAATAGTCTGAACTAAAAGCTATTATTTTTATACATCTTAATAGATTAGTTAAGTAAAGAGACTTACTTGTACTGTAATACCAATTCGCTTAATTAAATGATCTATTTTGAGTTCTGTGGTGCGTGTTTCATCCGCGGGTTTCGTGATACTCAACCCACGCTACGGAGGTGATGGAGACTGTGCGAATAATATCTGGAATGTATTTTTACTTTTCTGCGGACGTAAAAAAGCCCGGCTCTTTCGAGTCGGGCTTTCTTGTATTTGGAGCCTGGCAATGTCCTACTTTCACATAGCAAATGCTACACTATCATCGGCGCTGTTTCGTTTCACTACTGAGTTCGGCATGGGG
>NZ_JAQREL010000017.1:0-117038 GCF_028599255.1 Pseudoalteromonas sp. Angola-7 | reverse complement strand
CACACAGATGATTGCTTTATATTGTTAAAGAACGTTGCGATTAAAGCGTTAAACTTTATCTCGCTAGGGCTGCGCATCTTACGCTTTCCTATTTTTTTGTCAACACTTAATTTTGTTAAACTTGAAATTTTTAAAACTAAGTTTTACTCGACTCACTAAGTGGTTTGCTTGCCTCGCTAAGCGTTGCCTGCTCTGCCGTCTCAGTGGGGTCGCATTATAGGGAGATCCGAAAACAGATCAACCCTTTTTTGAAGAAAACTTGAAATAAATGACTATTCGCTGAGTATTTGAGCTAAACGCTCAAAAACCCTACTAAAAGTAGCCTTAAGCCCACTAAATTAGCGAGTTAAAATTAAATATCTCTGTTTGATTGGCTAATTTGCTTTACCACTATCCAAATTACACTGTACATCTACAGTCTGGGCTATGTTTTACAAACCTTATAAGCTCTACTTAGAGGGTTACCGCTTAATTAAGCTTTTTGAGAATGCAGGCTTTATAACTACATTGGTTTAACTAAGTCGGTTTAACAGAATGAAGGTAATAGGTAATAGGTAATAGGTAATAGGTAATTATCAAGTAACTATTTGGAGGGATATCAAATTTTAGGCATTAAAAAGCCGAGCATTAAGCTCGGCTTTTTGGTGTCTCTTTAAAGACTTACTCTGCAGACTGCGCGTCTTCTTGAACTTCTTCGTTAGTCGCTGGGCGACCTACTAGTTCAATATAAGCCATTGGTGCATTATCACCAGCACGGAAGCCACACTTAAGAATACGAGTGTAACCACCTGGACGGTCTGTATTACGAGGACCGATTTCGCTGAACAATTTACCAACTACTTCATTATCACGCGTGCGAGCAAACGCTAAACGGCGATTTGCTACACTGTCAGTCTTAGCCAGTGTGATTAAAGGTTCAATTACACGGCGTAACTCTTTCGCTTTAGGCAAAGTAGTTTTGATGATTTCATGTTTCACCAAAGAACCTGCCATATTGCTGAACATCGCTTTACGATGGCTACTGTTACGGTTTAATTGACGACCACTCTTACGATGGCGCATGACCCTATCCTTCTAACTAAACTAATATAGTGATTTAGATTATTCAGCTAGGCTTGCAGGCGGCCAATTTTCTAGGCGCATGCCTAGAGAAAGACCACGTGAAGCTAGCACGTCTTTTATTTCAGTTAGAGACTTCTTGCCTAGGTTAGGCGTTTTAAGAAGCTCAACTTCAGTGCGCTGAACTAAATCACCGATATATTGAATTTGCTCGGCTTTCAAACAGTTTGCTGAACGTACTGTTAGTTCAAGATCATCAACTGGACGAAGTAGAATAGGATCGAATTCTGGCTTCTCTTCTTTCTCTTCTGGCTCAGTTACATCACGTAAATCTACGAATGCATCTAATTGCTCAGCTAAGATAGTAGACGCACGGCGGATCGCTTCTTCAGGATCTAAAGTGCCGTTTGTTTCCATATCAATGATTAACTTGTCTAAGTCTGTACGTTGCTCAACACGGGCTGATTCAACCGAGTACGCAATACGTTCAACTGGGCTGAATGATGCATCAAGCAGCAATCGACCAATTGGACGCTCATCGTCATCAGAGGATAAACGACTAGATGCCGGCACATAACCACGACCACGCTCAACACGAATACGCATGCTGATCTCGCTGCTATCTGTCGTTAAATGACAAATAACGTGATCTGGATTAGCAATTGTTACATCGCCATCGTGCTGAATATCAGCCGCAGTCACAGGGCCTACACCAGATTTAGTCAGGGTCAGAAAAACTTCATCTTTGCCTTCTAACGTTACTGCTAGACCTTTTAGGTTTAGTAGTATTTCAATGATGTCTTCTTGTACGCCTTCTTTCGCGCTGTACTCATGCAATACACCGTCGATTTCAACTTCAGTTACTGCACATCCAGGCATAGATGATAACAGTATACGGCGTAAGGCATTACCCAGAGTATGGCCAAAGCCACGCTCTAGTGGTTCTAAAACTACTTTAGAACGCGTTGGGTTGATAGCGTCGATATCGACTAACCTTGGTTTTAGAAATTCTGTAACAGAACCCTGCATTTTATCCTCTCTTAACTCTTAACTTTACTTAGAGTAAAGTTCGACGATTAGTTGTTCATTAATGTCCGCAGACAGATCTGAACGCTCAGGTAGGCGCTTAAAGCTACCTTCCAATTTCTTACCGTCAACTTCAACCCAAGTCGGCTTTTCACGTTGCTCAGCCAACTCTAGAGCAGCGATGATACGTGCTTGTGTTTTAGACTTCTCACGGATTACTACAGTATCTTCTGGAGCAATTACGTATGAAGGAATGTTCACAACACGACCATTAACTAAAATCGCTTTGTGGCTTACTAACTGACGTGCTTCAGCGCGTGTGCTAGCAAAACCCATGCGATATACAACATTGTCTAAACGTTGCTCTAAAAGCTGTAACAAGTTTTCACCTGTATTACCTTTAAGGCGAGCAGCTTCTTTGTAGTAATTACGGAATTGCTTTTCTAATACACCGTAGATACGACGTACTTTTTGCTTTTCACGTAATTGTAAACCGTAATCAGATAAGCGACCTTTACGAGCGCCGTGCTGACCAGGTGCAGTCTCAAGTTTACACTTAGAGTCGATAGCTCTTACGCCGCTCTTAAGGAACAGGTCAGTACCTTCACGACGACTCAGCTTGAGCTTAGGGCCCAAATATCTTGCCATGTTATTTCTCCTAACCTATTGTTAAACGCGACGTTTCTTCGGTGGACGACAACCATTGTGTGGTATTGGCGTCACGTCAGTAATGTTGGTGATACGGTAACCAGCAGCATTCAAAGCACGTACAGCAGATTCACGACCTGGACCTGGACCTTTAATGAAAACTTCTAGATTTTTTAAACCGTATTCTTGAGCAGCAGTACCTGCACGCTCTGCAGCAACCTGAGCAGCAAATGGTGTAGATTTACGTGAACCACGGAAACCTGAACCACCGGCAGTAGCCCATGATAGTGCATTACCTTGACGGTCGGTAATTGTTACAATAGTGTTGTTGAAAGACGCATGAACATGAGCCATACCATCAGCAACTTGCTTTTTAACCTTTTTACGACGAATTGGTGTCTTAGCCATAATACTATCCCCTTATCGCTTAATAGGCTTACGAGGACCCTTACGGGTACGCGCGTTAGTCTTTGTTCTTTGACCACGTAGTGGTAAAGAGCGACGGTGACGTAGGCCACGGAAACAACCAAGGTCCATAAGGCGCTTGATATTTAGAGTAACTTCACGACGAAGGTCACCTTCTACAGTGTACTTGCCAACTGCATCACGCAGTACGTCAAGAGTTTCGTCTGAAAGTTCACCGATTTTTGTGGTCTCGGCGATACCAGTCGCTTCTAAGATAGCCTTAGAGCGAGTCTTACCTATGCCATAAATAGCTGTTAAACCAATAACTGCATGTTTATGATCAGGGACGTTAATGCCAGCGATACGGGCCACTAACACATCTCCTATATTTGAATTTGGTAATCAAAAGTTTGAAAAGCCCGTAAGGATACTCAAACGAAGACCAAATCACAACTAAAAACACAGGCCGAGAAATCTCAGCCTGCACGACTGTTTACTTAGCCTTGCCTTTGCTTATGCTTAGGCTCACTGCAAATTACGCGTACTACACCAGCACGTTTAATAACTTTACAGTTACGGCATATTTTCTTAACGGAAGCACGTACTTTCATTGCTCAACTCCGTAAACTGACCTTATCGGCCGTAGCCTTTAAGGTTCGCTTTTTTCAGCACAGAATCATACTGATGTGACATCAGGTGAGTCTGTACTTGTGCCATAAAGTCCATGATTACTACAACGATAATCAAAATTGATGTACCGCCGAAATAGAATGGCGTTTGCCATGCCATAGTCATGAATTCGGGCACCAGACAGATAAAGGTTATATACAAAGCACCTGCCAATGTCAGGCGTGTCATCACTTTATCAATGTATTTAGATGTCTGCTCACCTGGACGAATACCTGGGATAAATGCGCCAGATTTCTTCAGGTTGTCTGCTGTCTCACGCGGGTTAAAAACCAACGCTGTGTAGAAAAAGCAGAAGAAGATGATAGCTGCTGCTAGCACCATCGCATACAAAGGCTGACCTGGAGTCAACGTTGTTGCAATAGCTTGTAGCACATCAGCGACCGGACCTTCACCCTGGCCGAACCAGCTTGCAATTGTACCAGGGAACAGAATTATACTGCTAGCGAAGATTGGTGGAATAACACCCGCCATGTTTACTTTTAGTGGTAAATGCGTGCTTTGAGCAGCAAATACTTGACGACCTTGTTGGCGTTTAGCGTAGTTAACAACGATACGACGTTGTCCACGTTCGAAAAACACTACAAGATAAGTAACAGCGAATACTATAACCGCAACCATCAACAGTACAAAAACATTCAAATCACCTTGGCGCGCCATTTCGGCTGTCGAACCAATAGCAGACGGCAGGTTAGCTACAATACCAACAAATATTAGAACTGAGATACCGTTACCGATACCGCGTTCTGTTATTTGTTCGCCCAACCACATTAGGAACATAGTACCAGTTACTAAACTCACCACTGCGGTGAAATAGAAACCGAGACCCGGGTTAACAACTAACCCTTCCATCATGCCCGGTAAGCTAGTTGCAATACCGATTGATTGGATAGTAGCAAGCACAAGCGTGCCGTAGCGTGTGTACTGGCTAATTTTTTTACGCCCTTGCTCACCTTCTTTCTTAAGCTCTATAAACGGAGGATACATATGCGTTAATAGTTGCGTAATAATCGAAGCCGAGATATACGGCATAATACCCAGTGCTAACACTGAAGCTCGCTCAAGCGCACCACCGCTAAACATGTTGAACATCTCAACAATGGTGCCCTTTTGTTGCTCGAAGAAATCGGCAAGTACAGCGGCGTCAATCCCAGGGATTGGCACAAATGAACCTAGACGGTAAATAATGATAGCACCTAAAACAAATAGTAATCGACGCTTCAATTCCGAAAGTCCACTTTGTGCACTTTGTGTATCTTGACCTGGTTTAGCCATTAGTACTTCCTTAGTCTTCTACCTTGCCTCCGGCAGCTTCAATAGCTTCGCGAGCACCTTTAGAAGCCTTAAGGCCTTTAACGGTAACAGCGCGTGAAACTTCGCCAGATTTAACAACTTTAACGAACAGAACGTTCTTTTTAACTAGACCAGCTGCTTGTAACGCGTTTAGGTCTACCACATCGCCTTCAACTTTAGCGATTTCAAAAAGGTTTACTTCTGCAGATACTAACGATTTGCGTGAAGTGAAACCAAATTTAGGTAGACGACGTTGCATAGGCATTTGACCGCCTTCAAAACCAACGCGTACTTTACCGCCAGAACGTGATTTTTGACCTTTGTGACCACGGCCACCAGTCTTACCAAGACCAGAACCGATACCACGACCAACACGTTTTGGAGCAGTTTTAGAACCTGCAGCAGGTGAAAGTGTATTCAAATGCATGAAATTAACCCTCTACCTTAACCATGTAAGAAACTCGGTTGATCATACCACGTACACATGCTGTGTCTTCTAACTCAACAGTGTGGTTGATACGACGTAAACCAAGACCGCGTAATGTAGCTTTATGCTTCGGTAAACGACCGATAGAGCTCTTTACTTGTGTTACTTTTACAGTTTTATTTGCCATGGTTACCCCAGAATTTCGTCTACGCGCAGACCACGTTTAGCAGCGATTGACTCAGGAGAATTCATGTTCTCTAGAGCTTGAATCGTTGCACGTACTACGTTGATCGGGTTGGTAGAACCGTAACATTTAGAAAGTACGTTCTGCACACCAGTAACTTCTAGTACTGCACGCATAGCACCACCTGCGATGATACCAGTACCTTCAGATGCTGGTTTCATGAACACTTGTGAGCCAGCATGACGTCCTTTAACAGGATGCTGTAATGTGTTGCCATTTAGGTCTACATTGATCATGTTGCGACGTGCTTTTTCCATTGCTTTTTGAATAGCAGCTGGAACTTCACGAGCTTTACCATAACCAAAACCTACTTTACCTGCGCCATCACCAACTACAGTTAGTGCAGTGAAGCTAAAGATACGACCACCTTTAACTACTTTAGACACACGGTTTACCGCGATTAGCTTTTCAGCTAAATCAGGCTGTTGTTGCTTTGCTTCTACGTTAGCCATTGTCTACTCCTAGAATTGCAAACCGGCTTCACGCGCAGCATCAGCTAGCGCCTTCACACGGCCGTGATATTTAAAGCCACTGCGATCAAAAGCAATCTTTTCGATGCCTTTGTCAGCCGCACGTTCTGCAACCGCTTTACCAACTGCTTGTGCAGCTGAAACGTTGCCTGTGCCTTTAACTGTTTCGCTAATAGCTTTCTCAACAGTAGAAGCAGCAGCCAGTACAGTACCCTCAGCATTAACTACTTGAGCGTAAATGTGACGTGGCGTGCGGTGGATAACAAGACGCGTTGTGCCTTGTTCAATATAATTTCTACGAGTGCGTTTAGCACGACGTAGACGAGCTGTTTTTTTATCCATCGTCTTACCTTACTTCTTCTTAGCCTCTTTACGGCGTACATTCTCATCTGAATAACGAACACCTTTACCTTTATAAGGCTCAGGTTTACGGTATGCACGAATGTTAGCAGCTGTTTGACCAACTAACTGCTTATCTACGCCCTTAACTAGAACTTCTGTTTGGCTTGGAGTTTCAATCGTAATTCCCTCAGGAACTTCGAAATTAACTGGGTGCGAGAAACCAAGTGTTAAGTCTAAAACTTTACCCTTAGCTGCAGCACGGTAACCAACACCTACTAACTGAAGTTTCTTCTCGTAACCTTCATGCGTACCAACAACCATGTTGTTGATTAGAGCGCGAGCAGTACCTGCTTGAGCCCATGCATTAGCTACGCCTTCACGAGGTAAAGTTGTAATAACGTTGTCGTTAACTTGTACTTCAACAGCGTTGTTGATAGTACGAGTAAGTTCACCGTTTTTGCCTTTAACTGTGATGTCCTGGCCTTTTAATGTAACTTCTACACCGGCAGGAACATTGATTGGTGCCTTTGCTATGCGAGACATAGTTCCCCTCCGATTAAGCTACAAAGCCAATGATTTCACCACCAACACCAGCACTACGTGCTGCGCGGTCTGTCATTAGGCCTTTAGAAGTTGATACGATAGCGATACCAAGACCACCCATTACCTTCGGTAATTCGTCACGTTTCTTATAGATACGTAGACCAGGGCGGCTAACACGCTGGATATTTTCAATTACAGCTTTGCCTTCGAAGTATTTCAACTCGATAGAAAGCTCAGGTTTCGCTTCGCTGTTTACAGCGAAATCTGCGATGTAACCTTCGTCTTTTAATACTTTAGCTACTGCTACTTTCAGCTTTGAAGTTGGCATCGTTACAGATACTTTCTTCGCTGATTGACCGTTACGGATACGTGTAAACAAATCCGCGATAGGATCTTGCAAGCTCATAGTCTTACTCCCGTGATACTATTACCAGCTAGCCTTTTTAAGGCCAGGAATTTCACCGCGCATAGCTGCTTCGCGAACTTTAATACGGCTCATGCCGAATTTGCGAAGGAAACCATGTGGGCGGCCCGTAATGTTACAACGATTACGTTGACGTGCAGGGCTAGAATCACGTGGTAAAGCTTGAAGCTTAAGTACCGCGTCCCAACGATCATCTTCAGATGCGTTAACATCGCTGATGATAGCTTTTAGTGCTGCACGCTTTTCAGCGTACTGAGCAACTAGTTTAGTGCGCTTTGCTTCGCGCGCTTTCATAGAATTCTTTGCCATAACCCTACCCTTATTTCTTGAATGGGAAGTTAAACGCTTCTAACAACGCACGGCCTTCCTCATCAGATTTCGCAGAAGTTGTGATTGTGATATCCATACCGCGTACACGGTCTACTTTATCGTAATCAATTTCTGGGAAGATGATTTGTTCACGTACGCCCATGCTGTAGTTACCACGTCCATCAAAAGACTTAGCACTCACACCACGGAAGTCACGGATACGTGGGATAGCGATTGATACCAAACGCTCAAAAAAGTCCCACATACGCTCGCCGCGTAAGGTTACTTTACAGCCTATTGGGTAGCCTTCACGCACTTTGAAGCCAGCAACAGATTTGCGTGCTTTAGTGATTAAAGGTTTCTGACCAGCGATAGCTTCTAGATCCGCAACAGCGTTATCTAAAATCTTCTTGTCAGCTAGGGCTTCGCCCACGCCCATATTTAATGTGATCTTTTCGATCTGAGGGACTTGCATGACAGAGCTGAAACCAAACTTCTCTTGAAGCTCAGCAACTACTTTGTCTTTATATACTTCATGCAGTTTCGCCATCATTCTACTCCAACTATTAGATAGTTTTACCAGTAGATTTAAAGATACGTAATTTCTTACCATCTTCAATCTTGAAACCTACACGATCTGCTTTACTCGTTTCCGAGTTGTAGATCGCAACGTTTGATACGTCGATAGACGCTTCTTTCTCAACAATGCCGCCAGCTTGGTTCAATTGTGGAACCGGCTTTTGGTGTTTCTTGATTAAGTTAATGCCTTCGACAAATACTCGACCAGACTCGGTAACAACTGAAAGCACTTTGCCGCGCTTACCTTTGTCTTTACCTGCTAGTACGATTACTTCGTCATCACGACGGATTTTTGCTGCCATGATAGACTCCTTACAGTACTTCTGGGGCTAGTGAAACAATTTTCATGAACTTATCATTACGAAGTTCACGAGTCACAGGGCCGAAGATACGAGTACCAATTGGCTGCAAGTTATCATTTAAGATAACAGCCGCATTGCTATCGAAACGGATCAGAGAACCGTCCGGACGACGAACGCCTTTTTTGGTACGCACAACTACCGCGTTTTTAACATCACCTTTCTTCACTTTACCGCGAGGAATAGCTTCTTTCACAGAAACTTTAATGATATCGCCAACTGCCGCATAGCGACGGTGTGAACCACCAAGGACTTTTATACACTGCACTTTGCGAGCGCCGCTGTTATCAGCAACTTCCAGCTGAGTTTGCATTTGGATCATGTTAATGACCTCCGGTGTAGTAATTACAACTTGCCTTAAATTTGTTTAAAATCAAGGCACTTCGATTAAATCCCACTCAAAAAACAACAGAGTTGTCTCTTAAGGGCGGGCAATTGTACCAGCATTGGCTAGTGAGTGGTAGGTTATTTTTTAATTAATTTAAGGGAAGGACAGATTAAAACTGAGTAAAAACCGCTATGTAGCTATTTTACAAGTGGTTATAAAACAATCAAGGCGCAAATAGCGCCTTAATTATTTATTAGTGGGGTTTAATAGTTAGCCAAATAAACCTTTTAGTTTATCTTTAACTTTGTCCTTGGCTTTTTCTTTTGCTTTCTCTTTGGCGTCATCGAGCTTTTGCTTTGCTTCATCTTTAAGCGCGTTGCTTACATCTAGCTTAAAGCCAACGTCATGAAATGGGCCTTCTATACGCAGTGGGATTTTAAAGCCTGTACTATCATCTGTAGTGCCTTGCCCTTCAATCGAATCAACAATGCCGGTCACTAAGCGATAATCAACATTGGTTTTAGGCAAATCTACATCGCCCTCACCTGTAATACGAATAAGTGGGCTCATCAGCGATAGGTCGTTATTATGGCCCACGCCATTAGTAAAGTTAAAGCTACCGGTGAGCGCAGAAAAATCTGTTTGCTCTGATTCTTCAAAGCCTGTATCAAGCCCTTCACTCACAGCACCAAGATTACCCGTAATAAGCTCTTTGCCTTTGCGAACCATCTCAGCCACGTTTGCGCCTTTAACAGCACCATCGGCAAATTCAAAGCTAACCTTGCCATTTAATGCATTAATGAAGGTTTTTTGACTTTGCCCAGTTGTGGTTAAATTCCAATTTAATGACCCTTTACCCATAAGCTTATCAAAGCCAGCTGCATCAGTGAGTAACGGTTGTGCGTCTATGTCGGCTAAATCAAAATTTGTGCTTATTTTATACGGCGTTTGCTGCGCATTTATGTTGATAACCCCTTTACCAGTGCCCTCATATGCTTTAAAGCTATCTAAGCTTAATTTAGCAACGCTGTTATTTAAATCGACTGTAAATTGATTAGCACCTAGCTCAATATCGTTAGCTTTTAAACCGCTTGAGCGAATAACTACATTAGCATTAAGTGCATTTAATGCGCTTAAATCAATTTTAGTATCGTCCCAAACAATCGGCTGCGCGGCTTTAGGTTCTTCGCTTTGCGGCGCTTGCTGCTTAGCGACTACCTCCGGTAAGTAGGGATTCAAATCAAGCATACCTAGGTCTATATCAGCATTAACCGCTAGTTTATTTCCTAAGTTTACTTCACTTTTTCCTTTAATCTCTAATTCATCTAGGGTAGCAATCAGCTCTTCTAAGTTAAACGTATCATCTATAAGATGCATTTTACCGTTTACACTAAACGCATTAAATGCATTTTCTTTAGCGTTTAAGTCTACCCCTTGCCAAGTTGCTAGCTCCTTAACAGAGTCGCCACTTAGCGCTAACTCGCCTTTTATATCTTTACCTTGGCGAGCAATACTGCCGTTAAAAGTAAGATCGACCAAGCGAGAGTCTACGCTTTGAGTAACCTCAAATGTCGCCCCTTCAATTGCCTTTGCCGGCGTATCAAGTTTTACATCAAGCTCAAAGCGCTCTTGCATATATGTAATGCCGCCTTTGATCTCTAGTGTTTTACGTAGTGAAGGAAGTAAAATAGCTAATTCCAAGTCACTAATTTGTTGTTTAGCGCCTGTTTGCCCATCTAGGTAAGTAAACGTACCACCGTAAATAGCCACTTCACCTAACTCTATATCAAAGTTCTCTGGTAGTTTAACAGCCTCACCTGATTGAGTTTGCTCTTGCGGCTGCTCTGCTACAGCATCAAACAACTGCCAGTTAGCTTTACCGTTTTTATCAGTTTCTAATAAAATATTGGGCTCGTTAATAACAAACTTATCAAGTTTGAATTCGCCGCCAAATAACGATAACCATGGTATATGTACAGCTAATTGCTCCATACTTGCCATGTCGTCGCGCGAGCCTGTCTGCATGTTTGCAAAGTGCACATCGTTAAGCTCTAACTTTAATGCAGGAAATACACTAAGCGTTTTATCACCTTTAATAGTAAGTGTGCGCCCTGTTGTTTTTTCAACCTGCTCAGATACTTTATTAAAAATAGTATCGGTTGGGATTAAAAACGGAGCGGCAATAATTAACGCAATACAAAGTAAGAGTATTACACCAACAATTTTGAGTAAGGTCTTCATGATCATCCTTTCAAACGTGCAAATAATGTTCTTATCATAGCGAGTGTTAGCTTTAAAATCATTGTCGTTGTGACAAAAAACCACTTTATTGTAATTTATTTAATTTGAAATGAATTTATGCTTAAAAGTAAACGTTGCGAAATTGGTGACTAAAAGTAAAGCTCATCAAGTTTAAATCTAACCAAGTATTAAACCCTACAACATTGCATCCCTTGAATTGTTAGGTATGATGCACGGCCCTGTTGCTATTGGCGTATTTGCGCTAAAATAAAGCAGCTAAAAAATGTATCTACTCGGAGACTCTACAAGGCATGAAAAAACTGCTAATTTCACCGTCAAAAATGGCGCTAGGCGAACAAGAAAGTCAAATTTACCAAAACATCTTGAAGCAAGCTTCAGAACTAAGCCTAAACCTAATGGCCGTGAAAGTAGAAAACCACCCAGAGGATTTCTTAGGCTGGTGTTATGAGCTGCTAAGTGCAAGTAAAGACCGTATAAATTACGATTTACTAGAGCCACAACAACTGCCAGTTTTAAAAAAGCTGCACGACCAGCTAACCTCAGCAATTAGCTTTTTACAGCTTAAAACACTACGTGTAGCACCTTGGCCTGTTATTAGTATGTTTGTAGAGCAACATAAAAAACTTATTGCACTGGACGAACAGCTTCGCCTTACCACGTATTTGCACAGCATTCGTGAGCAAGCACTAAAAGATATGATCCCAGAGGATTTACTGGCATTTAGTGGTAAACACACTGCCACGCTCGACCCAAGCACCTATAACTTTGATGTTGAATGGTTCGCATCAACAAAAAGTGCAAAGGGTTTTCATCAAATGCTAGCCGACTTGCCTGGCGCGTTTGACGATGCACTTGCTAACATCCCGCTTGAAGGTGATGTGAGCGAAGCTGATTACCAACAGTTTGTTGTTGCTTATTTACTTGCCTTTAACGGTAGCGATGAAAAACCAACCCTTGCCCCTGCTACACGTTTATTAGCAATGCGCCGCCCAGATGTATTTACGCCAATTAGTAATAGCCGTCTTGATGCATTATGCGCAGCTTTAGGTATTACAAAATTAAACAATCGCGACTTTGAGCGCTACTGGCAAGATATAGTACAAAGCATTCATGCTATGTCGTGGTTTAAAATGGCTAATGGCAGCAATGAACTAGAAGAGCAACTAGTTAGTATAAAAGCATTATTACCATGCTTTTTTTACTATGCAGATGCCAGTACGGCCGACAACTCAAATTATATTAAGCTATTAAATAAACCTAAACGCAGCACAACAAGTGCAGGAAAACCACAGCGTAGAGGTAAAGAGTCAGCCGAAATACTTGTAGACCGTGCACTTGCAGCCGATGACATTCCCGAGCATATTCGTAGCAAACGCGACTCTATTATTAGCGAAGTACAAAAAGGCCGCGGAGTAAACGAAACAATTAGTCTTATGCGCACTATATTTGGCTAAATTTACCTAACCTAACTGTATTTTTCTGGTGCAGTTAGGTTAATTTATGCACCAGCAGTGTGCGTTTTTTAATTAACCTCCTCAATCATTCCCTCTTCTAAAACTTCTCAACATATTGTTTTATAAAAGTAAAAAAACAGTTTTATAGAAATTATTTTAAGCTGGCACATACAGTGCAATTGCATTCCCAGTTAAACAATAAAACACCGCCAGTCAAAGGGTTGCCAATAAGAGAATAAAAGCCTAGGCGATAAAAATCATATAACGGGAAATGGACATGCTAAAACTAAAAAAAACCATCGCAATTAGCGCAATAGCTTTATTAGGTGCTACATCTTTAACATCAACAGCCGTACATGCAGAAGTAACAGCAAACGCAGCGGCTACGTCTAACTACTTATGGCGTGGTCAAGAGCAAACTGGGGGCGATGCTGCTATTTCTGGCGGTATTGATTACGCTGACGAGTCAGGCTTTTATGTAGGTACTTGGGCATCAAATGCTTCATGGGCCGATGAAATGACTTACGAGCTTGATGTTTACGCGGGTTTTGGTGGCGATATTAACGACACATTTAGCTACGATGTAGGTTACATTTATTACGCTTACCCAGATGCAGCTTCTGAGGCAGATGCTGATTTCTCTGAAATTTACGGTAGCATCAGCGCAGAAGGTTTCACCTTTGGCGCTGCAATCCTTGCCACTTCAGCGGCAGATGGCGATGGCACCGACTTTGGCGATTCATTATACCTAAATGCCGATTACAGCTTTGCTGTTGGCAGCAATGGTACTGAGGTTGCGCTACACTTAGGTCACTACTCTGGCGACTTTATAGGCGATGATAATATTATTGATTACGGTATCTCTGTATCAAAAGATGGTTTTACTTTTGGCGTATCTGACACCGACATGGATGAGTCAGATGTTAAAGTTTACGTAGGCTACGCTGTAGACTTTACGCTTTAAAACAAAATGTGTTACTTGCTGCAACACTAAGGGCCTTTTGGCCCTTTTCTCGTTTAGGGCACCTAAATACTCACAGCGCCTTTTAATTTTAGCGACTAAAGCACCTTACTATAAAACCCACTTCAGTTAACCGCCGAGCTCCTCGCTGCTATTACCTCTTATTACCAATATGCTAATTCGCTTTATTAAGCTTTATTGCGCATTGATATTAGTAATTCGCTAAAACAAAAAAGGCCGCATTAAATGCGGCCTTTAAGCTAATCGTTAAAACTTAGCTAGGTTGTTTTTACTGTCTTTATCTACAAGCTTAATGTACGGGTCTACCCCCGCGTACACTGGCTTTTCTTTTACTTTTAGCTCAATAGTATTAGTACCAGAGACTATTTGATGCTTTTGCGAGTAAATCACAAAGTCTTCAGCGAGAAGGTTTTCAGGATCATCGCTAAATAATGCAATATCAATTAGCTCATCGAGTGGTTGCTCGGTTTCTTCACCTTGTCCATCGGCATGCTGCTTAGTTGCTTCAACGCTCAATGTTACGGTGTAAAAACCTTCGCTATCAACATCATCTGTAACCGACACTGCTTTCATTTCAAGCTCATAAAGCGTTATATATTTAAACTGATCATCAATAAAACGTTGCTCCGCTTGCGTTGCGTCTTGTTTTAAATAGCTAAGTAAATCAAGCGTAGTTGGGTATGGGGTTGATTGGTATTTAAACTCATTCAAAAACGCTTTAAGTGCTGCATTTAAGCGCTCTTCCCCTAATCGGTCATAAATCGCCATCATCGCAACTGAGCCTTTATTGTAATGAAGATATTGTTGAGACTGCGTTTTATACAGCGGCATTTCTTCAAAAGCTTCGCCTGTGCGGCCCATTAAGTATCTATCTAACTCGTACTTTAAAAATTTACGTAGCTTCTCGGCGCCAAAGCGTTTTTTTAGCACCATAAGCGCACTGTATTGGGAGAGCGATTCAGAAATAACGGCACTGCCCTCTACATTAGCCCCAGATACTTGATGCCCCCACCATTGGTGTGCAACTTCATGTGCGGTTACATAGTAAGGTAGGTCAACTTTACTCTCATCTCTTAAGTCTGTAATAAAGCCAATACTTTCTGAGTAAGGTACCGTATTGGCAAAACTTTGCGCAAATGAGCGATACTTAGGAAACTCAATAATACGTAACTGCTTATGCTGATATGGCCCAAAGGCTTGCGTGTAGTAATCTATTGAGTCTTGTACCGACTCAATCATACGGTCAACATTCCATGCATGATCTTTGTGGTAGTACACCTCAATATTTACACCGTTGTGCTCAACCTTTTTACTTTCAAGCTCTGCCGAAAGCACAGAATAAAAGTTTAAAATAGGGGCATCCATTTTATAAACAAAAGTACGTCTTCCGTCTTTTACACTTTCACTTTTTAAATAACCGGGTGTAATAGCAAATTGTGACTCATCGGTGGTTACTGTTGCCTTGTAGTTTATAAAGCCATTAGCAGGCCCAAACTCATTTTGCGTATAATAGCGGCTGTCTTCTAGTTTATGTGCACGTTCAAGCTCGGGTAAATCGTGCTTACGGCGCTCATACTTATCCGCAATTTGAAAATACTTTTGATAACCAAAATTTGGTAATAATTCTCTATTATTTACAAATGTACCGTTATGCACGAGTTGAGTATCAGAGCCTCTATCAACAAAACCGTCGTGTTCACGAGAAACTGAAAGCTCACCTTCGCGTACTTCATTAGGCATTAGCGGTTGTTCAAACTCAAACCATACCATGCCAAAATCGGTTAAACGCTCAACTATTTTTCCGCCCGCCATTTTTACATCCCAGCTTTTAGATTGGCTAGGCTCGTTAATTAACACACGGGTTATTGGCTCGTTTGCGGTATTGGTAAACTTAATTTTAGCCACGGCATTTAAAGCACGTTTTTTAGGATAAATATCAATGTGTAAATCAACATCAGTTATTATAGGCAGTGGCAAGTCTTTGTATTGTGAGAACTCTTGCTCATACCTTACTTGTAGCGCTTCGTTATCATCACTTGTTACAAACTCATTGATTACACGGGTGTTGTAATAAATGTTATAACCCGCGCCCACAAATACCAATAAACTTATAACGGCTGCAATCTGGCCTTTTAAAGACATGTTGTAACGCACTAAAGATAAACGCGTACGCAATGTTTGCGATGGACCACGATGCCATAAAGCAAACCCTACAATAGCTAAAAACACACTCAATGCGCCCCAATATAGGGTATACCAATGCGCGCCTTGTAAAAAATGCCCGTAACCGTTTATGTCTGAATACGGTACGCTGCTGCTTTGTGAAAAATGATACATATGATGCTCAAACCCGTAAGCACTCATTACCATTTGAGCAATGTAATACAGAATAAACAAACCCATACCTATGTATTTATTAGGGCTAATTATTTGTAAAAAGAACGCCAAAATAGCCATCATAATTAAAGGCAATAATGTAAGGTAACCCAACCTAAATAAGTACTGGCCAAGCTCTAAGTTAAATTGCCCCTTAAATAGTTGCACCGCAATGGTAAACATCATACCTACTAAATAAAGGCCACAAACCGCAGTGATTAGCGCAATAATTTTAGATACCCAAAATACACTGTTATGCACCGGGTAGCTGTCAACAATATCGCCCATACCACTGTGGCGTTCTCGCCAAACCAGCTCTGCGCTGTAATAAGCAATAATAATAAACATAAATATAGCGGAGGCGTTTTGAATAATGCCCACCATGTTTTGTGTGAGCGGCCAATCTGTTGTGCCATATGCGCCAATAGGCGCAAAAAGTGGTGCGAGTAACGTAATAATACTGACACCCGCTAAAATCATAAAAGGAGCACTTAATATAACCTGCTTAAGCTCAAATAAGCTGCGCATTACTAATTGCGATTGCGTATTGACCCCTTTTGACTTGTAATTTTTAGCGCTGCTAATAAGTGCTGCTTGTTTATTTTTTACAAACGTAGAGACAGCAAATTGCTTTTTCTGTTTTTTAGTGACTACGCGGTTAGCTAACTTTCCGAGGCCAAAAAACATCGCTAAACTTAGTGCTACCCATAAAATACGGTTAATTAAAAAATCGCCCGAAAGCGTTAACACTTCAGTATTTTTATCACTTACAGTCCAGTAACGGGTTAAGTCAATTAATGAACCAGTGCCAAATGGGTCTGCGTAAACAACAATATTTCTAAACGCTAAATCGTCAAAATAGATACTCGCCAATTGGTAACTTATATAGATCACCACGGCCGTTACATATACCGCCATTATGGTTTTAAAATAAACCGCCACACTATTAAAAATAGCACTGAGCACCAATAAGCTTGGCACCGCTAAATATAAAAAAGGTGCAGCGTAATATATAAACTTATTAGGGCCTACTAGCTCACTATCAAGCCAGCCAACCAACAAGCCAAACTGAGACCCCAAAAATACGCCTAGTGGCACAGTTAAAAAAACAACGAGCACAACCAAGTAAGCACCAAAAAAACGCCCTGATTGATAAGCAAGCGGGTTAACGGGCTTACTAAACACCAGCTCATCCATTTTGGTCTCGCTGTTGCGAATCGCTGAGCTTGCAACAAAGTTAACCACTAAAAACATAGCAAGCGTACAAAAGGTAACCGTTAAAACCATAATGGTATAAGGCGAGTTCATATGAACATTAGCCCCACCTAGCGGAAACTTACTACTGGAGCTTATAAAAAACGCCATAAAAAAGAAGATTAATGAGGTCACATAAAACGAAGGCTGGCGCACAAAATAGCGCAGCTCAAACGCGAGCATATTAAAAAACATAGCGCCCCCTTATGCTACTTGGCTGTTACGATGATTAAGCAACGTAGAAAAATACACATCTTCTAGGTTTGCACTGCTGAGCTCAAAACCTTCAGGGGCTTCATTGGCTAATACATGTAATATGGTTTGCCCAGCAAATAAGCGTTTTGAAATAACAGGCAGTTGCGGCTCAAGCTCTAGTGCTTCTTCTTGGCTCATGGCTTTGCGCCAAATTTGGCCTTGGAGTTTATCGGTAAGGGCAATGGGGTTACCCTCTAATAATATTTTTCCGCCTGCCAGTACGGCCATGTTTGGGCACAGCTCTGCCACATCTTCAACAATGTGGGTCGATAATATAACGACTTTTTGCTCGCCTAAGCTTACTAGCAAGTTATGAAAACGATTTCGCTCTTCAGGATCTAACCCTGCTGTTGGTTCATCAACAATTAGTAAATCAGGGTCACCTAGTAAGGCTTGTGCAATACCAAAACGCTGGCGCATACCGCCCGAAAAGCCACTTACCGCTTTTGAGCGATGTTGATATAAATTAGTATGTGCAAGCAAGCCTTCTACCGACTCTTTACGCTCGCCTTTATTATGAATGCCCTTTAAAACAGCCATATGGTCTAGCAAGTCGTAAGCACTAACACGTGGGTATACACCAAAATCTTGCGGTAGGTAACCTAAACGTTGGCGCAGAGCCTGTGGGTCTTTAAAAACATCAATACCATCAAAAGTAATTGAACCCGAATCGGCAGATTGCAACGTAGAAATAGTACGCATTAGTGATGATTTACCCGCCCCATTTGGCCCAAGCAGCCCAAACATTCCTTTTCCTATAGATAAATCAACACCTTGTAGTGCATGTACGCCATTATCGTAGGTTTTAGATAACCCTGTTATTGATAGCATTTTTACTTCCTTGAATTTTAATAGTTTTTTTATTGCGCTTTTTATATCACATTAAAAAAAGGAACATAAGTTACGCAGCGGTTAATTTTGTAACAATAAATAAACACGATAGGTAATAATACTTGCCTCGCATTTATTCAGTCGGTATAAAAACCACACACACACTTTATAAGAAGCGTAAAGCCATGCAAAAACATCAAAGCCAACCACTAAACGACTTTATAGAATACCCTCACGATGAAATGCTAAAACGCGCAACCGAATTTTTACATACCAGCCAGCGCCGCCATAGTATTCGCAGCTTTAGCGACCGACCTGTGCCTAAAAATATAATTGAAGCCTGTATAAAAGCAGCAGGTACCGCGCCAAGTGGAGCGAATCATCAACCGTGGCATTTTGTAGCTATAAACAGTAGCGATGTAAAAAAACAAATAAGAGAGGCCGCTGAAAAACTAGAGCGCTCTTTTTATGAAGGCAGAGCAGGTGAAGAGTGGCTTGATGCGCTAAAACCATTAGGTACCGACGCCAATAAACCCTATTTAGAGCATGCGCCTTGGCTTATTGCAGTGTTTAGCCAAAAAAAAGGCGGTGTGAATACAGATGATAAAAACACCAATTATTATGTGCACGAATCAGTAGGGCTAGCTACTGGGTTTTTAATACAAGCCCTGCACCGCTGTGGCTTAGCTACGCTTACCCATACACCTAAACCAATGAGTTTTTTAACCGACATTTGTAAGCGCAACAAAGACAACGAACGTCCTTACATGTTACTTATTGCGGGCTACCCAAGTGACGATGCAACTGTACCTGCCCATGCACTTGATAAAAAGTCGCTTGATGAGATTGCCACTTTTATTTAAAGCAAATTACTCAGCGGTACTTTGCTTACAAAACCATTCGTATAGTAACGTAATAATCGACTCAACCTTTGGGTCGATTAACGAATAATAAATTGTGTGTCCCTCACGGCGAGTTGCCACTAGCTGGGCGTTACGTAAACTCGCCAAATGCTGAGACAAAGCAGACTGCGCCAACGGAACATTTTGATTTAACTCACCTACACTTTGTTCACCTTGCAATAAACTACATAAAATCATTAAACGGTTTTTATTTGCCATTAATTTTAAAAATTGCTCTGCCTGCTGAGCGTTTTCTGCAAGTTGTTCAATATTCATTGTGATACTTAATTATTTTGCGTGTTTTAATTATAGACTTTTACATTAGTAAGTTCTAATATAATTAACATTAGAAAAAACTAATATTAAGGTCAATTCATGAAAATAAGTGACGCCATACTCTTAATTGGCGGAAGTGCCGTTACAATTTCTGTGCTTTTAAGCTACTTTGTTGATAGTAACTTTCAATTTTTAACGTTATTTATTGGTATTAACTTAGTGCAATCCGCCTACACTAAATGGTGCCCATTAATGACTTTTTTGCGCAAAAGAGGATTTACAGACTAATGCTTACTTCAATTCCTGATTTACTAAAAATTATCACACCTAACCAACGCCGTATTGATGCAGCGCAAGCAAAGCAAGAGCTAGAACAAAATAAAGGTTTACTTATTGATGTACGCGAACCCGCTGAGCATGCCAATGTAGCTGCGGTAGGGGCAATAAATATTCCACGCGGATTACTCGAAATGAAGCTAATGGAAATAGAAAAAGACGCTGCACGCCCTATTTACTTACATTGTGCCAGCGGTGCCCGCGCCACCTTAGGTGCAGAAGCGCTAACCCGCGTAGGGTACGAAAACGTTACCGTTATTACGTGTAATGCAATGCAAGTAAGTGAAGTTTTTTAATTGCTTCACAAAAAAGTAACCTAAATTGCCTACACTTTGCTTTTTACACTTTACAGGTACAAAGCAATGGCATTTACACGGAGAAGTTTTTTAAAAGCATCGGCAGCAGGATTTGGCGCTGCCGTATTATCACTTGGTTTAACAGGTTGTCGTTTTGACGATGATGACGACACACCCGTTAGCTTTGACCACGGCGTTGCCAGCGGCGACCCGCTAAGCGATAGCTTAATTATTTGGACCCGTGTAACCCCACTCGATGTAACAACTAAATCGCTAAAAGTACAATGGCAAGCCGCCACCGACCAAAGCTTTACAAATATTGTTCACGATGGTGAAACACATATCAGTGATACCACCGACTTTACTCTTAAAGTTGATTTACAAGGGCTTGATGCCAACACCGTTTATTACTATCGCTTTAATGCACACGGAAAAACCTCCCCCATCGGACAAGGTAAAACGCTTCCTGTCGGTGCGGTTGATCAGGTGAAATTAGCCGTTGTATCGTGCGCAAATTACCCTGCCGGGTATTTTCATGTGTATGGCGAAATTGCTAAGCAAAGCGATTTAGATGCGGTACTGCACTTAGGTGATTACATATACGAATACAGCAATACGGGTTATGCAACCGAAGACGCCGCACAGTTAGACCGACTGCTACCCTTAGATAACAGCAGCGAAATTATCGCACTGACCGATTATAGAAAACGCTATGCAAATTATCGCCTCGATGCCGACTTACAAGCAGCCCATAGCCACTGTGCATTTATAACAGTGTGGGACGACCACGAAATCACCAACGACACATGGCGCGAAGGCGCAGAAAATCATAACGAAGGTGAAGGCGAATTTAGCCAACGTAAGCTTAATGCGCTACAAGCCTACTTTGAGTGGATGCCAATTCGTAATGTAGCCGACAAAGAACGTATTTACCGACGCTTTGAATTTGGTAATTTAGTCTCTTTATACATGCTAGATACCCGTGTATTAGCGCGTGATGAGCAGCTTAACTATAGTGATTTTGATCTTACCTCCCCTGCCGGGCAAAGCGCATTTGCTGCAGCAATAGGCGCAACAGACCGTGCATTATTAGGCAGCGAACAACTTACCTGGCTTAGCGATGCCATCACTACCTCAAGCACACAGTGGCAAGTGCTAGGGCAACAAGTACTAATGACAAAAATGCACTTACCAGTAGAGGTCATGTTACTACTTGCTAGCTTACAAAGTGCTCAGGCAAACGGAGGCGATCCAAGTGAATTGCTCGCACAGGCCAATGTATTATTTGCAGAGCTGGCGCAAATTAAAGGCCGTGTATTAGCGGGCGACCCAAGTTTAACCGAGGCAGAGCTTGCCCGTGTTCAAACCACCATACCGTATAACCTTGATGCGTGGGATGGCTATGCCTACGAGCGAGAAGTATTATTAGGTACCGCTATTGCAGCACAAAAAAACTTAGTAGTTTTAGCCGGAGATACTCATAACGGCTGGGCGGGACAGCTTAAAACTGATGCCAGTAACCCTATTGCAGCCTCACAAAATGCTGGGGTGGAATTTGCAACGGCATCGGTTTCATCACCTGGGCTTGAAGAATATTTAGCGCTAAACACACAAGATGCGCAAACCGTAGCGCAAATAGAGCAAGTAATTGCCTTATTAGTTGATGACCTTGCTTATAATAATTTAGTAGAGCGCGGCTATTTAACCGTTACATTTACACCTGCAAAAGCCAGTGCTAAGTGGAATTATATAAGCACAATTAAAGCGCGCGAATATCAGGTTGTTGAAAGCCGTACCAAAGAGCTAAGTATGCTGGCAGGTCAGGCTCAATTACAAAACGCTTAACGCTTCGCCTCTAAAGCTGCCAAACGCGTATCTATGCGCTCTACTACCTCAACTAAGCGAGCAAGTAATGCTTGGTTGAGGTGATCTTCAGCAAGCTCCTGTGTTTTAGGGGTTTGCGCAGCTAAGTTATCTTTTTGCTCAAGTATGGCTTCTCTAAACTCACTGGCATTTTCAACACCAAGTAATGACACCAATGCACCATGACCCGACTGCCCTGCAGTTTCAAAGCTTAAGCGGTATAATCCAAAAAAGCGCATAAGCGGCCCTTGGTTGAGCCCCACATCGGTTATTTTTTCAAGTGGTATAGATTTTTCTTCTTTAAATAAAATGCCGCGTTTAACAACCAGCTTTTGCGTGAGTAATTGCGCCGACATAGCAGCCAATATTTTACCTGCCACCAGCCATACAACAAATAACACCACAGGTATAAGTGGAATGGTCACTAATGCAACGGCACTAAAAAAGCATGCCATGGTCATCCAGTATTGCTTCACTTTGGGATCAAAGCTGGCACTTTTTAAAATAGAGTTGCTCATTGGTTTATCCTTAATCTACTCAAACACAGCGCTTTACTGCTAGTAAAATACACTGCTTGTTTAAGTTACGTGATCAATTACTTCAATGCAATTTAACGAGGTTGTTAAGCAATGATAACGCTTAGTTAATACGCCCATTATTTTAATTTATAGGGTTGTTTAACCTAATTGTGTGCTTTATATTCTGGCAACAGCTTTATAGACGTCTAAACATCCAAAGTGAAATTATCTCATACAAAGGGAACATAATGACAACTCATACTCTAACTTTACTCGATGGCGGCATGAGCAGAGAGCTCACTCGTATTGGTGCGCCATTTCAGCAACCTGAGTGGTCAGCATTGGCAGTAATAGAAGCCCCTGACAAAGTAACGCAGGCTCATAGTAACTTTATACAAAGTGGTGCCACTGTTATTACCACAAATAGCTATGCATTAGTGCCTTTTCATATTGGCGAAGAACGCTTTAACCAATCTGCTAAATCACTGGCTGCAACCGCCGGACTAGCGGCTAAAAAAGCGGTCGAGCAACACAATAAAGGCACAAAAATAGCGGCAAGTTTACCTCCTATGTTTGGCTCATATCGCCCAGATTTATACCAAGCAGAGCAACTAACACGTATTGCCACGCCTTTAATAGAAGGCTTAGCACCTTATGCCGACCTGTGGTTAATAGAAACCCAAAGCCTCATTCAAGAAGCGCTCGATATTAAAGTACTAATCAGTAAAGTAAGTGATAGTCAAAAACCTGTGTGGGTTGCCTTTACCCTTGACGATGAAAACCCTAATGAGCAAGCCACGTTACGCTCGGGCGAGTCGGTGCAAGATGCGGTCACTGCAATGCTAAAAGAAAATGTAAAAGGCATTTTATTTAATTGCTGCCAGCCTGAGGTAATAGAGCAAGCTTTAGTTGTAACTCAAAAGGAATTAAAAGCACAAAAAGCAGAGCATGTTCAAGTGGGTGCTTACGCAAATGCATTTGCGCCACAAACTAAAGAAGCCACAGCTAACGAAGGGTTAGATGAAGTTCGCAAAGACTTAACCCCGCTTTCTTACTTGCACTGGGCTAAGCAATGGCAACAACAAGGTGCCAGCATAATTGGTGGCTGCTGCGGCATAGGCCCTGAACACATTGCAACGTTAAATCAGCACTTTGCCTCTTTATAACGCTAATTATTAGCTTACATGTAAGTAGTAAAATGAAAGAAAATAAAATTGGATTAATCGCACTTACCGCGCTGGTATTTAGTGCAATGGTAGGGGCTGGGATATTTAGTCTGCCACAAAATATGGCCGAAGTGGCTGGTGTAAATGCTGTTTTAGTAGGCTGGCTTATCACCGGTGTAGGTATTTTATTACTTGCAGGGTGTTTTTTACAATTATCACGCGCTAAGTCAGAGCTCGACGGCGGCATTTATATTTATGCTAGAGAAGGCTTTGGCGAACTAGCAGGCTTTTTATCTGCATGGGGCTATTGGCTTTGCGCCACCATTGGGGTGGTGGGTTATTTAGTCGTGGCTTTTGCTGCTTTAGGCGCATTTGTAGATACGCCAACATTCACTCTATTTGGCCAGGGTAATACCCTTATGGCGTTTATTTGCGAATCTATTATTTTATGGGCTGTGCATTTAATTATTGTTAAAGGCATTAAACAGGCCTCTTTCATTAACCTGCTTGGCACTATCGCTAAAGTGATCCCGCTGTTGCTATTTATCGGCTTTGCTTATGCTTATTTTGACCCTAACGTATTTAAGGCAAATCAAAGCCATGTGAGTGTGCAAACAGACTTTATTGATCAAGTAAAAAATACCATGCTTATTACTTTATGGGTATTTACCGGTATTGAAGGGGCTGCCGTGCTCTCTGCACGTGCCAAAAACCGTAAAGATATAGGCCTAGCCACGGTGATAGGCGTTGTTGCAGCGCTTATTTTATATATTGCTATTACCATGCTGTCATTTGGAATAATGAACCAAAGCACTATTGCCCAGCTTAGTAACCCTTCAATGGCGGGCATTATGGCCATGATGAGTGGCACTACAGGCAAAGTTATTATAAGTGCGGGGCTTATTGTGTCGGTACTGGCTTCTTACTTAAGTTGGATTATTTACGCCGCCGAAGTGCCTAACAGCGCGGCTAAATACGGCGCATTTCCTAACGTTTTTAAAAAGCAAAATCATAACGGAACCTCTATAGCGTCATTAACTTTAACCAGCCTTACAGTGCAACTTTGCTTAGTGCTTATTTTATTTACTGGCGAGAGTTATAACACCTTAGTGCTTGTATCAACGTCTATGATATTGGTGCCGTACTTTTTAGTTGCCGCCTATATGGTAAAAGTCGCCTTTGCACAAAAGCTCTCAATACCCATTAAGATAATGGGGTTAGGCGCAAGTGTGTATGGTCTATGGCTTGTTTATGCTGCGGGGCTAAACACATTAGCGCTTTCACTTATTTTATATATTCCAGGCACGCTATTATTTATGTATAGCCGTAAACAATTTAAATTAAATCAACACGCTTAAAGCATCCATACTCAGGTTTTATCTTTATTAAAAGCCTGAGTATTAACCCACTTACATTCAGATAAACTTTCATACACTCTCTTACAAACGCCAATCGAAAATATAGCTACACTAAAGCCTAATAGCGTTGCGGCACACTTCACTTATCGCAAACAATTTTCACTTTTTACTTAACACCAAGGCTCCTATGAACACTTATATACAAAACTCACTACGGTTATTAGTTGGCACACTTGCACTTTGCAGTATTACTGCTCAAGCTGAGTCGCAGTTTTCATTAGGGGGCGGTGTCATTTCTACCAGCTCACCTTATGCAGGTACCGACGGTGAAACGCTATTTTTACCTATCATTACTTACGAAGGCGAAAGGCTTAGTTTTAAAGGTTTGTCGCTTGATTATAAGTTAGTGGAGCAGCAAGGTTTTAACTGGTCATTAGTTTTAGAGCCAGGTGATAACTTTGATACCTCAGATTCAGACCTTGCAGCCATAAAAGCCTTAGACGATAGAAAGCTATCACTCTACGCAGGCACGCAGGTTAGCTACACTGCAAGCTTTGGTAAAATAAGCGCCAGTGCTACTCATGATGTAATAGGCCACGGCGATGGCGCTAAATTTAAAACCAATTACAGTTACCCTATTAAGTTATCTAAACAACTAATGCTCGTTCCTTCTGTAGGCGTTGAGCTAAATAGCAGTGATGTATCTAACTATTATTATGGTGTAGCACAGGGCGAATCTACCACCTATGCGCCTTACGAACTTAGTTCTACGGTTAACTACAATGCGGGTTTATTTTTAATGTATTACATTAATAAAAACTGGAACGTAAATGCCATGGTTAACTATAAGCAGCTCGATTCTGATATTGAAGACTCACCCATTATTGATACCGATAACACCACAACTGTGATGATGTCGGTTAACTATCGTTTTTAATGCCCCTTTTGTTAGGCATTAATTAAGCATTAAAAAAGCCGAGCATACAGGGCTATGCTCGGCTTAGGTTTGGGAAAATATAACTGCTACTGCTTGTTGATAAGTATGCTTACATTTTCTCTATCTGGGCCTATTACATTAAACGTGTAGGTACCTTGTTCGGTAATATTCAGTGTTATGTTGGCACCTACCGCTTCAAGTGGTGTTAGTTCATCAATTACCACTACCGGCGTATCGCCTGCTCCACCGTAATCCACTGTGCTCCAATCTTCAGACGCTACTTTAAATTCGTAGTCGCCTACCTCTAATTCAATAGAAGCAGAGTAAATTGCATCACCCTCGTACATAAGTGGGTTATCAGTACTCCAGTCATTTAAGCTACCGCGAATAAACACCGGTGTTTGTGCAAACATTTCGCCGTTGAGCACTTTTAGCGTTACGTTGTTTAAATCACTGGCGTCAAATATAAATTGGTATTCACCTTGCTCAGCAATGTCTATGGTCATATTTGCCCCCGCAACCGACAACTGCTCGGCGGTGCCAACCATTACACTGGCATCTCCCTCAGCCGAGCCATAATCAACCGTGCTCCAATCTTCTGACGCGATTTTAAATTCATAGCTTGCAGCGCTCAGTGTTTTAGTAAAGGTGTAAATGCCTTTACCTTTATAACTTAGCTCATCGGTTACTCCCCAGTCATTAAGCGTACCGCGCACATAAATAGCAGTGCCTACAAATGGCTCTTCGTTGTATAAAGTAAGCGTTGGATTTTCAGGGTTTGAAGCATCAAGCGAAAATACATAGGTTGCGTCAATGGCAGCGCTAAAGGTCATGTTTGCACCTGAGCGCGTTAATGGCTCACTTTGATTTTCAACTACATCTTTATCAGCGTCAGTAAGCGCACCAAAATCAACTGTAGACCAATCTTCTGAGGCAATTTTAAATTCGTAGTCGCCAGCGCTTAGCGCAATTGCTATACGGTATTCTCCCTCGCCAATATATTCAAATGCATCACGTGTGCCCCAGTCGTTTAAAGTTCCGCGTACAAACACAGCGGTGCTGCCATAAGGTACTACATCAGGTGCGCCTACGGTTGCATTTGCACTTAAACCAGTACCTTGGCTCTCACCTTGGTTTTTAGTAAAAACAGCTAACGTATAAGGAGGTACTGTGAATGTGCCTTCGTTATCGCCTTGGGCAAAATTGGCGCTGGCCATGCTTGCATCAACACTGTTTTTTAATACGTCGTGTAATTCAAAACCCGCTGCAGTGGCAATGGTATGGCTAAGAGTTTGCTCGGTTGCGTTAATCACCACTACAAGCGCATCAAATGCTGGGTCTAAGTCTGTGAGTTCTTCACCATCATCAATGCTCATTACAATTAGGCCATGTTGCTGCGCTTTACCTACGTTATGAAAACCCACTCGCTCAATGACATCTTGCTCTGTGGTTAATCTAAATAGTGGGCTGCTGCTACGTATTTGTAAAAACTCGTTAAATACATCGCCCGCATAGGCTATGTCTTGCGGCATTGCCTGTGCATCTGGATTAGCAGAGATAGGCATAATTTCAGACCACTTTTCTTGGTTCTTCTCTGCGTTTGGTAAACCAATGTTCCAGTTATTATTCTCTTTGGTTAAATCAACAGCATTAAACCAATCACCGGCATTATAGCTATCACGATCCATTGACTTTGAACGCAGTAAATCAGCGCCCAATTGCATAAAAGGAATGCCTTGGCTCATAAGTGGTATAGACAATGCCATGTTGTGCGCGCGCACACGTTGCTCAATACTCATGCTTGATGCATGTTTGTATTGCAACTGATCCCACAGTGTTTCGTTATCGTGTTTTGATACGTAATGAATGCTATCCGCTGGGTCTAGTGCATACGCCGTTGGCTGAGTATTCCAAGTAAAGCTATTACCTTTAGATGAATTACCTTTAAAGTCTTTTAAAATGTAATTTTGTAAGTTGCCCGCCAGCGATAACCGCAACGTATCTTGTTCGGCTAGGTTGCCATCTGTCGGGTTATTGCTAAACATTGCACCACCACGCACGGCTTCACGAATACGGTCGTTAAATGTACCCACCTCTGAGCCTGCCATATCAGCCTGTTTAGCTTGTGTGAATAAACGATTGTTAGCTACTTCACCAAAATCCCAGCCTTCACCGTAAAAATAGTTATCAGGGTCAACTGCCTGCACGGCTTCACGCGCAGCTAATATTGATGATTTAGGCATATGCCCCATAACATCAAACCTAAAACTGTCGTAGCCAAATTCACGCGCTAAAATAACCAATGAATCAGTAACAAACTTATCCATCATTACATGCTCTGTAGCTGTATTTTCACAACACGTTGAGCGCTCTATTTCACCACTTACTTCGTTATAGCGATGGTAGTAACCCGGTACTAGCTTATCAAATACCGACTTATCCCAAATACCCGATGATGTTGTGTGGTTATAAACCACATCCAGTACAACACGAAGTCCTACTTCTTGCAGTGATTGCACCATAGCGCGGGTTTCTTTAACGCGGGCAATGCCCTCTGGGCTTGAGGCATACGAGCCTTCAGGCGCTATAAAGTAATGCGGATCGTAACCCCAGTTAAAGCCGTCTAAATCACGCATCGCACTGGCTAATGCTTGTGCATCATCTGAGCCAGGGAGGTAACTTTGCATAATATCGACAATGGTGCTGTTTTTATCTTCGATTTTACATGCATCAGCTTCATCGTTAATACGCTCACATAATTTACCTAAGGTGTCTGTAATTTCCACACGCTGTGAGGCATCCTCTTCAATGGTGCCAATATCAGTCACTGGCAGTAAATGAAAGTGTGTTAAGCCTTTATCTGCTAATTGCTTAAGGTGCTGCATTGGCACGCTTTCAAGTTCAGTGAATGCAAGGTATTTACCGCGGTTTGCTTCGCTTACAGACTGATCACGCACACTAAAATCACGTACGTGGCCTTCATAAATAACCGCATCTTCTGGGTTAGTAATAGTGGGCACGATACGTTCATCCCAGCCTTCTGGTTTAGTGTCATCATCGGCTAAATTAATCAGCTGGCTGTATAAACCATTGGTAGATACATTGAGTGAGTAAGGGTCTGTACTCCAAAGCGACTCTATTTGCTGAGTCAGTGGGTGGTAAACATCAAAATTAAAGCGGTAGTAGTGGCGGTCGTATTGCATATCTAAACTTGCCTGCCAAATACCCGTCTGTGTATTTAATGTCATTGGTATAGAGTGTACTTGTGTTTTTGCATCATCAAACACGTTTAGCACCATGTTATTAGCGGTGGGTGCCCACACAGTTACATCAATCGCGTTATTGCCATAAGTTACGCCAAGTACAGCTTCGTTAGCATCGTCTTCGCCTTGTGTGTAAAGGGCATCGAGTGCTTTAGCGGTTTGCACATAGCTTGCTTCTAGCAGCTTACCTTCACTATCGTAACCGGCAATAACAAGCTGCGATTTTATAAGCGCTTTAGCCGTGTTTGTATCCCAACTTCCTTCGTATGCGTTCCAAGTGGTTAAATGCGGTACTTTTGCCGCTTGCTCATCAGTTAAACTGCTTGATTGCAGCGTAACAGTATCGCCGTTTAAACCAGTATCTATATCCACTTCCAGCTCAGCCGTAGCTGATGAATGCAACTTAATTAGGCTTGTAAGCTCGTTACTTGGTTTATACAAAATAGTATTTAAATCAATCCAATGCGCTGAAGCACCTGCTATAGCAACTGCGCGTTCGCCCAAACTTAAAATAGGATATTCAAACACCGAAGGCTCACCATGAATGGTAAAGTTCATACGTTGAAAGGTTTCATCGTCTTGCATCAGCGGCATAGTTAAATCCACATCACCAAACGCTTTACCTGACCCTTCTGTACCAATATGAATAATAAAATTGGCACATTCGTTATAACCCTCTTTAAGGTTAATTATCCAATACGCACCGTAGTTAGGGTCAATACCATCGTATTCATGGCCGTTAGCCCAATCGCTGGTATCAAATGGCGGTGCATAAGCATCGCATACTTCGTTATTCCACGAATGTAATCGGTAGCCTTCGTAGTTATCATCGGCTAAGCGGTTGTAAAATAAAACCGCCTCTCCTTCCCCTGCAAATACCACAGGGTCTGGCAGGGTTGGGTCGGCGCCAACCACACAGCTTTCGTTATTTTCATCAGGTACTGTCGGTGCAGGGCACGATATAGGTTCAGGATCGACACATTGTGTCCCCGCTTCATTAGGGACTTGTGGCACATTACAGGTAAGTAATGGTTCACCAGATTCAACATCATCTGTTCCACCACACGCTGCTAATAGCATTAAAGCTAACGTTATTAGCAAATATTTAGGCATAGTTATAATTTTCATTTTTAAACGCTCCGTTTGCTAATTAATGACTGTATGTAAAACCAAGGTAGAACTGACGACCAAAGTACTGAGTTGTCCCTGTTCGTTGCTCTGAGCCAAAGTAACTTTGGGTTGGTTCATCGGTTAAGTTATTAACTTGCAAAAGCATTGTTAGCGAGTCGCTAAAGCGATAAGAGGTTTGAAAGTCGACTACGGTTTCGGCATCAAAATTAACTACTTGCTCGTTAATGGCAACCTGCTCCGATACAAACTCATCGCGGTAACGCACATTAAGGCGGGTTTCAAAATCATCCATTGAGTAAAACACTGTGGCATTAAGCACGTTATTAGACAGCCCAGGTAAAGATTGCGCTAATGTATCGCCCCCTAAGCTGGTAATCGATTCAATTTCACTTTCTGTGTATGAGTAACTTGCGTTAGCGCCTAAGCCATTAAATGGCGAAGGTAAAAAGGTAAACACTTGCGTATACGCAAGCTCTAGCCCTCTAATGTAGCCACCTTCACCGTTATTAACTGCCGTGGTGTAAATACCGTTAGTTGTGGCAACTTGCTCGCCACTAACGGGGTCTTCTATAAAATCAGGAACGTTAAAGCCGTTGCCTTTAAAGTCGAAGTTTTCGATTGATAAGGTTTCAACAAACGAGTCTATATTTTTATAAAATAACGCCGCAGCGATAGTGCCGTTACCTTCTTCAAAATAATATTCGTAAGATAAGTCGTATTGGTCGGCATAAAAGGGTTTTAAAAATGGGTTATTAGTACTTGAACCATTAATAATCCCATCATCACTCACATTTGCACTGGCATCGCCCGCTAAGCGGTTAATTGGCGCACGCGACATTACTTTAGCCGCAGCAAAGCGTACAAGTGAATTGTCGTTAAGTTGCAGGTTTAAATTTAATGATGGTAAGTAGTCGGTGTATTTAGTGCCTAATACATTAGGTGCGTATAAATTATTTACAATACCGTTCTCATCAACAATATTTTGCGCACCTAAGCGCACATCGCCTGCTACGTTCTCTAGTACCGTTGCTGATTGGTCGGTTTCAACGCGGCGTACACCCACATTACCCGATAAGTCGAGCCCGGCAATTTGCGTGTTAATGTTTACCATAACGTACGCAGCTAGCACATCTTCAAACACCGAGCCGCTTTGCAGCACTGACCACGAATAGTTAGTTGTGTAACCTTGCGCGTCGTCTACGCCATCGGCATTACCCCATGTTTGAACAGGCTCTGGCGTACCATCTGGAAACCATGCATTAAGTGCTTTGTCTAAATCAATGGCTAAATACGAAGGGAAGTAACTAAACTCACCCTGCCAGTCAACCACTGACGCCATATCGTCGGTTAAACGCAAAGGGGGTTGCGTTGCTGAAAACGCCCCGTCGTTACCGTACTCAAATACCGAGCGTTTACGGCTGTACTCTCTATCTGAGTAGCGCGCACCAAACTCTACTGAGCTAAATATGTCGCTTTCTAGCTCGTATTTAAAGTCGAGCCTAAATGCAGTTACTTCATCTTCTGTTTGATCTGGGTAAATACCGTATTTACTGACCATTACACGGTCTATATCACTAAAGGCGGCAGCCTGATTAAACCCAACGTCAGGTAAATTTAAGCCGTTTAATTGATAGTTAATTGCTACGTTGTTATCAAATACTGGCGTTTCTGCATTGGCATCTTCTGCTACTAAGCTCCACAGTAAGCCATTTCTAAAATTACTTTTTGCGCGAGAAAGCGACACATCGGCATTTACGTTTAGTCTATCGGTTACCTGCCAATCGGCATTAACGCCAAAGCTGTCTACTTCGTCAAAGTCTTGGTTATCGTCGTTCACTATTTCAACACGGGTATAGCTTTGCGAAGTACGGTTAACCGCGGCGCCTATTACGGCATTACCATCGAGCTTAGCGTTAGCATATGCAGCTGTTGGCCCGCCTAATTTAACCCTCAGGCCGCGAGCAAACGACTCTTTATCAAAGCGCGATAAAAACGCATCACCTTTTAATTTAAAGTTATCTACCGGCGCCCACTCTATAGCTGCTAAGTAACCATTACGGGTTTCTTCGCCGCCTAAATGCTGTAGCTCAAAACCTTCGCTAATGTATTCGTTTTCTGGGTTAGCTAAAGGGCCATTGGTATCGTTAGCTGCGCCATCAACGTCTTTTGTGTCGTTGTACGCAAGGCCAATAAACTGCGTTGCTACACTTGGCTGAAACAAACGCGCATAGCCCAGCGCTACGCCTAATGTGTCGTCTAGGTATTTGCCTTGATACGAAAAACTAATTCGGTCGCCAAATTCAGTGGCATCCGATACCTCTGAGGCGCGGTCGTTATACATACCGCGCACATTAGCTACAAATTTATGCGTTTGATCATTATTAAGTGGACTGGCGGTTTCAAGCTCTACCGTACCGGCCACGCCACCTTCAATAAGCGATGCCTTTGGCGATTTGTATACCGCCGCAGAGCTAATTAATTCTGACGGATATTGGTCAAACTCAATACTGCGGCTGCCACTTGTAGATACTTGCTCGCGGCCATTAAGTGTTGAAAATACAAACCCGCCCGACAGCCCGCGTATATTAATTTGCGCCGCTTGCCCACCCGTTCGTACCGCTGAAATACCGGGTAATCGTGTCAGTGCATCGGCCATTGAAATATCAGGCAGTGCCCCTAAATCATCGGCAGAAATTTGTTCTGACACCGTATCGCTAAAACGCTTTTGATTTAAAGATTGAATTAAACTGCGACTAAAGCCTCGCACTTCAATAATTTCTAAATCTTCAGCTTGTGTGCTGGGTGATTGATTTGTTGAGTCTTCGTTTGCAGCCAATGCACTATTAGCGGCAAATAAAGCCAGCATAAGTGCACTTAGTTTAAACTTGTCCATGTGTGTGAACCTTTGAGTTATTGTTGTCAGGTGTTGCTGTGTTGTTTAAAACACAACCAACAAATTGTAACTAAAAGGTAAAATTAATGTGATGAATACGTATGCAGGGCATGAGGGTTAGGCTGCAGGGGCATATAGGCACGCGCCCCTGTATCGGGAACGCAATTTAAAGGCTTAGTACCACTTTTATCGCAAGGGCAATAAATACGACTCCCAGTATTTTATCAAGCCACGGACTTTGCTTGGTAAAACCAAAGCGATTTTTTGAAACCTCTGTCAGCAACGCCACCAGCAAATACCAGCCGGTATCAATTACAAACACGGTTAAACACATAATTATGCCCACGCTTAAAGTAAGTAGCTGAGGATCAATAAACTGCGAGAACAAGGCTAAAAAGAAAATAGCGAGCTTGGGGTTCAAAAAGGCAATAGCAAAGCCATCTTGTAAAGCTTGGCCAGCACTTACTTCACTTTTTTGTACTTCAAGTTCGTTATTGCTCGGTTTTGCTAGCAATATTTTTATACCTAAATACGCCAAATAAGCTGCGCCTAAATACACCAGTATTTGATAAACAGTCGGAAACTGCATCATTAAAGCGCCTAGCCCTAATAACGATGCACCTGCGTATAACCCAACACCAGTACCATGGCTGAGCGCGGCAAGCATTCCGTTTTTCATACTGCCGTTAAGTGAGTGCTTTAAAACCACCGCTAAACTTGGCCCTGGCGACATTGCCCCCATCATACAAATAGCCGCTAGGCTTAACCATACTGTAAATGTCATTTAAAGCTCGTCAATTTCAATAAGTAATGTATAACCGTGCACTTGGCCATAAAAACCTGTCAATGGCACTGCGTTTATTACTTTCCAGCCATCTTGATTTAATTCCTGTATGCGGTCATTCAATGCAGCTATATCTACGCCACCCAAAAAACGGGTCTTTCTAAATTCGATTACTTTTTGCATTTTAATCCTTGTGTATCTTATACCAATTCGCTTATTTAAGTGATCTTTTTTGAGGACGGAAAAACGTGTTGATAGCTAGGCAAAAAATTCGCTATTTAGTTGTTCTAAATTAGAATTTTTTAACGCAGGTAGCGACACGTTTAGGCCCGCAAAATGATTAAGTAATATTGCGGATTGGTATTATAAGGTGTATTCAAAATCATAGTAGTGAATCCCTTGCTCAATACGTATTTTCATACTGCCCGTTAACCCTTCTAGCTCATGAGTGCCTGAATCGGGAATTACATTTAAAATTAGGCTGTCTTGGCCTTTATCCATAGTACCAAAATGCTGTAATACAAAGCTGCCTTGTTTACCTTCAAGCTCGCCTATTACTTGCTCTATGGCAACATAACCGGCACTGCCTTGTGTAGGAGTCATGGCGCTTAGCATTTCGCCTTGGCTGGTGGCATTTAAGCTACCTTTAAATGTTTTATCTATCGACATACGCCCTAAATTAACGCCGTTTTGGCCGCTTGCGTAGCCTTCTATTGGGGCCAAATTTACATTAAATTCTCCACTTACGGTTGCAGTAGTCATAACGTTTCCTTATTGATGCTAATGTTTAAAAGTATTGATTTTTATTATCTTAGTGCCATATCTATACCTTAACCTTTAAAAAGAATCCACTATGTCAAAAACAAGCCCTAAGCCCGAAAAAGCCGCTTTTAGTAGTTTATTACCTATTTTTGCGTTTATTAAACCGTATAAATGGATGGTAGTGGCCGCACTTGGCGCCCTTTTAGTCACCGCTGGTGTTAACTTATCATTAGGCCAAGGGGTTAAGTTTGTCATAGATCATGGCTTTATTGCTGGCTCCCAAGCGCAGCTACAACAAGCTGTATTAGTGCTTATTGGTTTAATTAGTTTATTGGCCGTGGGCACCTTTAGCCGCTTTTATTTAATGTCGTGGATTGGCGAACGAGTCAGTAACGATATTCGCAAAGCGGTGTTTAATCGCATTGTTACCTTGCACCCAAGTTACTTTGAAGAAAACCGCAGTGGCGAGCTTATGTCGCGCTTAACAACCGACACCACCTTGCTGCAATCGATTATTGGCTCTTCCTTTTCTATGGCGCTGCGCAGTGCATTAATGTTAGTGGGTGGCTTGGTAATGCTATTAGTGACTAACTTAAAGCTTACGCTCGTAGTGGTTGCGTGTGTGCCGCTAGTATTAGTGCCGATGATGGTATTTGGCAAAAAGGTTCGCAAACTTGCAAGTTCTAGCCAAGATGCAATAGCCGATATAAGCACCTATGCCGGCGAGATCATTCAAAATATTAAAGTAGTACAAAGCTATAGCCACGAACAGCGTGAACAACACGCCTTTGCACTTGAAACAGAAAAAGCCTTTAACGTTGCCAAAAGCCGTATTAAACAGCGCTCTTTTTTAATTGCTGCGGTAATATTTTTAACCTTTAGTGCGATTAGCGTAATGCTCTGGGTAGGCGGTAGTGATGTACTGGCAGGCACCATGACAGGTGGCGAGCTAGGTGCATTTGTGTTTTACGCCATTATGGTGGCCATGTCGGTGGCTACCGTAGCCGAGGTTTACGGCGAGCTACAACGAGCTGCTGGGGCGGCAGCGCGCCTACTTGAATTACTGGCCGTTAAAAGTGAAATAGAAAACCCTGTCACTCCACAAGACGAAAAGCTATTAATAAAGACTTACAGCCCCGCCATTGCACTTGAAAATATTAGCTTTAATTACCCATCTCTCCCCGATGTAAGCGCACTTAACAAAATAAGTTTAACTATAGAGCAAGGTAAAACAGTGGCTATTGTAGGCCCCTCTGGCGCAGGTAAAACGACGTTATTTGAATTACTACAGCGCTTTTACGACCCTGCTCACGGCGCGATTAAATTTCATGATGTAAATATTAAAGACATATCGCTTACCACCCTGAGGGACAAAATGGGCATGGTGGCACAAAACCCTATTTTATTTAGCTCAGACGTAATGCATAACATTCGTTACGGCAACCCAAACGCCACTGACGAGCAAGTATATACGGCCGCAAAACATGCTCATGCCGATGAATTTATTAAGCAATTACCGCAAGGTTATAACAGCTTTTTAGGTGAGCAAGGCGTAAGGCTATCGGGTGGTCAAAAGCAGCGTATTGTATTGGCACGCGCTATTTTAAAAGACCCAGAAATACTGCTTTTAGATGAAGCCACCAGTGCACTCGATGCGCAAAGTGAGCACCACGTACAAGCCGCGCTTGAGCATTTAATGCAAAATAGAACAACGTTAATTATTGCCCATAGGCTGGCAACGGTTAAACATGCCGATGTGATTGTAGTAATGGAAAATGGGGAAATAAGAGCAACAGGGAGCCACCAGCAATTGCTAGCAAGCTCCCCTTTGTATCAGCGTCTTTGTGAATTGCAGTTCAACAAAAACTAACCTTCTGTGTTTGGCACTATTTGAATTTCTACACGGCGGTTTTGAGCTCGGCCGTTAGCGCTATCGTTAGTGGCTATTGGGCGGGTTTCGCCGTAGCCTGTAGTGCTAATACGTGCAGCCATAATTTGCTGGTTCACTAAGTAATTTTTAACGCTTTGTGCGCGCTCGCGCGACAGGTTCATATTGTAGCTGTCTTTACCTGTGCTATCTGTGTGACCTTCCACGCTTAGGTAGGTTTTTTCGTATTTGTTCATTACTTTAGCAATGGCGTTTAGAGTATCGTTAAAACCTGATGAAATATAAGATTGGTCTGTCGCAAAGGTAATATTAGATGGCATAACTAAACGTAAGTTATCGCCCTCACGTACTACTTCAACCCCTGAGCCTGCTAGTTCATCACGAAACGCTTCTTCTTGCTTATCCATGTAATCACCTACAGCAGCACCAGCTAGTGCGCCAATAGCAGCACCAATAAAGATACGCTTGTCTTTATGATTACCCGTTGCTTTACCTAATACGCCACCTGCGGCTGCACCAATTGCGGCGCCCTTGCCTGTGTTGTTCATTTCGCAACCACTTAGCAATACAGCTACTACGGTTACGCTTAAAAGTGATTTAGTTAAAGTCATGTGATGTCCTATTCATTAAGAATTATAAAGCGAGTATGCAAATACATGTATGAACAAACTATGAAGAGCATGTTAAAAGCAGTTCGCTTTATACCAATCCTCTTAATTAAGTGGATTGGTATTATTTGTAGATTACGAATTAATGTATGCATTTAACAAAAGTGTCATACTCCTTTGTGACAATTTAATGAACTTTAAAAAAGGATATGAGCTCAATGTTAGTCGCTATTTTTAGACAGTTTTTTTTACTTGGCTGCATGAGCTTTGGTGGCCCTGCTGCCCATTTAGGCTATTTTAAACGCCACTTTGTAGACACATTAAACTGGTTGAGCGATACCCGCTACGCGCAGCTCATTAGTTTAAGCCAAGCGCTGCCCGGGCCGGGTTCAAGCCAAGTGGGCTTTGCAATTGGTGTGGAGCGGGCGGGGGTTATTGGTGGCATTACCGCATTTATCGCTTTTACCTTACCGTCTTTTTTAATCATGTTGTTACTAGCGGTAAGCGCGCATCAATTTGATGCTGTTTACTTTGCTATTATTGCAGGCTTAAAGTTGTTTGCGGTTGTTATTGTGGCCGATGCAACACTCACTATGGCAAAAAGCTTTTGTACCAGCGCTGCGCTCAAGCTTATCGCAGTAATGAGTACCTTGGCTTTATTACTATTTCCTTTACTTGGCACGCAAATAGCTATTTTAGTGAGTGCCGCTGCTATAGGCGCAATTTGGCCTCTGTTACAACTCAACACCCATACTGAGCCTAAAGCAGATACTAAAAGCGCGTTTAGGTGGCTCCCTTTAGGCTTATTTGTATTACTACTCGCTATTAGCTTTATACCTTTAGGTGATGACCTTGCTTTGTTTGCTCCTTTTTACCAAGCGGGCGCTATGGTATTTGGGGGCGGGCACGTGGTATTGCCTGTATTGCAAGCTGGCGTACCGGCACTAAGTAACGATCAATTTTTAAGTGCGTATGCCAGTGCTCAAGCTATCCCTGGCCCCATGTTTACAATAGCTACTTACTTAGGCGCGCAACTCACTTCAGAGCAACCCTTAATAGGGGCCATAGCTGCAACCCTACTTATTTTTACACCGGGTTTTTTATTAATGCTGGCGTTTCAAAAAAGCTGGTTAAACCTGGCAAGTAAACCTCGCTTTGCAAGCTCTATTGCGGCGCTTAACGCTGCCGTAGTGGGCTTTTTAGCGGCGGCTTTGTACTCACCTATTTGGACATCGGCCGTTCACAACCTATGGCAGGTTGCACTGGTTATTGCTGTTTTTGCATGGCTAAGAATGAAAAAGCCACCTATTTGGTGGCTATTAGCTTTATTTATTAGTGTGGGTCTTGTTCAGCACTATTTGCCATTACTTTAAAGGTCGGCTTATCGGTTTGCTCTGCATTAGGCGGGCTTAATTGTCCGCTAACACTTTGATACGCTCTAAGGCCAAATACTGGCAACACTGCCAATAAGTGATCCATAATTTCGGCTTGTAAATGCTCGTAAGATATCCAGCGTTTGTCTTCACTAAAGCAATAAAACTCAATCGGTAATCCGTGGTTCATTGGTTGTAGCTCACGCACCATAAGCGTCAGTGAGGTATTTATTCTGTTATGCTGCTTTAAATAGCCCTCAGCGTAGCGGCGAAACAAGCCTAAGTTAGAGACCGGATCAGGCAACGAGGCAACACGTATATATTCATGCAGTGGTATAGCTGCATCTATTTGTTTTCTAAATTCGTCACTTACTAAGCATATGCTGTGCATATCAATATTAAGCGAGCGCTTAATACGTCGGCCGCCAGACTCTTGCATTCCTCGCCAGTTTTTGAACGACCCTGCTACCAGCATATAAGTAGGAATAGTCGTAATGGTGTTATCCCAGTTACGCACTTTTACGGTGTTTAGCCCCAAGTCTATTACTTCACCGTCGGCGCCGTAGTTTTCTACTTGAATCCAATCGCCGTAAGTAACTAATCGGTTTGCCGCAATTTGAATACTGGCTACAAAGCCTAAAATAGTGTCTTTAAAAACCAATAAAGTAACAGCGGCTATCGCACCAAAACCCGACAAAATATAGGTAGGCGATTTTTCAAGCACAATGCTGACTATTAAAATTGCACACACAATAAAGGTGATCAGCTTAACAACTTGTAATAAGCCCTGAATTGGCACTTCGCGGGCAAAATCTAGCTGGTTATAAATAGCGCCGGCAATGCTTACAATGCTGCTAAAAATAAAGCCTACATGAATAATTAATATACCTTGGCCAATGGTTTTTAGTATTTCGGCACTAAGCTCATTAACAGGGTAAACGCTGTCGAAGGTTGCTAAAAAAAGCACGCTACATAACATACCGGCTATGCGCTTATTAAGTTTTGTGAGCAACGGAGAAAGTAACCCTATGCGCTCTGGAGATAACTTAGTCACCACTTTTTGAATGCCTGGCAGCATTAATCGGCGTGTAAATAAATACACTACTAACAACGAAAACACACCAATAGAGGCTGCAGTAATTGCACTTAAAAAATCAGCGTCGGGTACTTTTTCAAACCAAGGAGCGATTAGCTCCTGCAGGTGGGTATTGGTCATAGTGTTTCTATTTCCTTACAAATGGGTGGCTCAGGTAAATCGTGTTGGGCATAAATGCTGGCAAGTTGCGCGTCTTTAGCAACCCATAGCTCATTAACGTACTTTTGAAAGTGGCTTCTAAATGCTTTGTCGTGTTGGTAACTACCTAACATTTGCTGGTTTATAGCAACCACGTCAATAGAAACATAAATTGAATCAAGCTCGCCCTTTAAAATATTACGACAAACATGGCTTGTGCTGCCGCTGTACACCACACTGGTATTTAGCATGGCGTCAAATTGCTCGCCAAGTACCTCAAGTGCAAAAGCAATGCCGCCCGCTTTGGGCTTGAGTAAATGTTTAAACGGGCTTTGCTGGCTTGCATGCTTTGCGTGCGTGTAGCGGGTGCCTTCAACAAAATTAATTATGGTGGTGGGATTATTCCTAAAATTACGACAGCTTTGCTTGGTACGCTCAACATCTAGCCCTTTAAGCTTGGGGTTTTTAGCAAGCTGCGCTTTAGTTACGCGCTTCATAAAAGGCATGCCCATAGCCCATGCGCCAGAGCCAATAAATGGCACATACTTTAATTCGTCTTTTAAAAAAAACTTTGGCGCAGGTAAAACATTAATTGAGCTAAGTACCACAATATCTAACCAGCTCATGTGGTTACAAATTAGTAAGTACCAACTTTTTGAATTTACATCGCCGTTTATGTTTACTTTTATGTTGGCGCAGCCCAGCCACAAGCCAAACCGATTGCCGTTACACCAGCCTCGGTACACGCTATGCAGTATGGTGTTAATTATAGAAAAAGGCAGGGCAAGCTTTATTAACCCTAGCAGTAATACTAAGGTGCCAAAAATGATTACATTTGAAAAAATCACGCAGCCTACAATTAAGCCGCTGAGCCAATTTGGTAACCACTTTTTTAGCATAATTGTAAGCCCATTTTTTATTACCTTATTATTTATGGTTTTGTTCGAGCTGCAAAAGCGTGTGCTCTTTTTCTTCCCATAAACGGTTTAATTCACTTTGAAAGCCGACTCTAAACTCAGAGTCGCCAGTGTAATCACCAATCAACTCCTCGCTTACTGGGCGAATGTCTACATGCACATTAATTTGCTTCACTTTGCCGCCGGCAAAGTCCATAAACGTAGGGATGCCATCGGGGTAATGAATGGTCACATTAACCACTTTAGATATCTGCTCACCCATGGCTTGCATTACAAATGCGATCCCGCCTGCTTTTGGCTTTAATAAATGCGGAAAAGGGCTATTTTGGCGAGCATGTTTTTGTGTTGTAAAACGCGTACCTTCTACAAAGTTAACAATGCTTACTGGCATTTCTTTAAATTTTTCACAGGCTTTGCGGGTTGTTTCTATGTCTTTACCACGTAGCTTTGGGTTCTTTTTTAGCTGCGCTTTGCTGGTGCGGGTCATAAACGGAAAGTCGAGCGCCCACCAGCACAGACCTAAAATTGGCACGTAAATTAGCTCTTTTTTCAAAAAGAAATTTAAAAAAGGTATTTTACGATTAAATACACGTTGCAGTACTAATATATCTACCCAGCTTTGGTGATTAGCAATCACTAAGTACCAGTCTTTTAATTTGGTTTCTTCAAGGCCGGTAACGTTAATTTTGGTTGGCGTGAATAAGCGTTGGTTAATGCTATTAACCGACACCCAAATAGTGGCGCACTGTTTAGCAACCCAGCTTAAAAGCTTTTGCATAGGCTTGATAGGGATTAATTTTGATAGCCCACAAACAAAAATAGGCACAAACCAAATAAGTGTGTTTATTGTATAAAGCATAATACTTAATACACTGCGGATTACTGACATTTATTTACTTTCCTTTAAACAATGTGCGCCAAACAGCGACGCTTTTAATTCTGAGAGTGAACGGTTAATCTTCAAAGTAAGTATAACCTTCAAGCCCGGCATTAAGCTCGGCTAAATACCCTGCTTTACACTGCTCAGACACTGCTAGCTTGTTGACCAATAATTCAAAGTTTTGTGCCAAAATGGCGCTATCATAGTCAACAAACTTTAATACATCCTTAACGCTATCACCTTTAATAGCATTGGTTAATACATAACCGTCGTCGTTAAGCTCTACATGCACTGAGTCGGTGTCGCCAAATAAGTTATGTAAATCACCTAAAATTTCTTGGTAAGCCCCTACCATAAACATGGCTATATGGTATTGCTCGCCATGCTGGTACTCAGGTATAGGTAAACTGGTTTCTATGCCCGCGCCTTCTACGTACTCACGAATTTGTCCATCTGAGTCACAGGTAATATCTTGAATAATAGCGCGCTGGGTAAGCGGTTTATCTAAATTTTCGATAGGCATAACCGGAAACAACTGCTCAATGCCCCATACATCAGGTAGCGACTGAAACAGTGAAAAGTTAACAAATAGCTTATCGGCTAGCTTTTCGTGTAAATCGTCAAGTACCTCACGGTGCGCACGCGCGTTATTGCTAAGTGATGCGCGTACTCGGTGCAAAATAGTAAAATATAATTGCTCTATTTTCGCCCACTCTAGCATGCTTACTAACCCATGCACGTATTGGTCGTGCGCTTCGCTAAATAAGTGCATCGCATCATGGTAAATCTCTAGCGCCATACGCGGGTTTAAACGCTGTAAACACTGCCACATTTCATCAAGCACTAGCGCACTGTTTTTAAGTGGCGGTTCTGGATTTGGATGATTTGGCGCTTTTTCTACGTCTATTACATCGGTAATTAACACCGCGTGGTGCGCTGTTAAAGCACGCCCTGATTCGGTGATAATGGCTGGGTGCGTAAGTTGATGTTGGTCACACACCTCAGCAAAAGCATTAACCACATTACGTGCGTATTCTTCAACGGTATAGTTCATCGAGCAAGCACTGCGTGAGCCTGAGCCTTCGTAGTCAACCCCTAAGCCACCGCCTACATCAACGGTATTAAGCGGCACTCCTAGCTGGGTAAGTTCAGCAAAGTGGCGCGCGCATTCTCGCAGGGCGCGGTGTATGTCGCGTATGTTGGCAATTTGAGAGCCAATATGAAAATGCACCATTTGCATTAAATGTAATTTATTATGCTTTTTAAGCACCTCAACAGCACTAAGTACTTGGCCTGCGGTTAAGCCAAATTTGCCTTTTTCGCCGCCGGTATTTTGCCACTTACCTTTGCCTACTGAGTTTAAGCGAATACGTATACCAATGGCAGGCTCTATGCCTAGGTTATCTATTTCTTCAAGTAAGGTCGTCAGCTCTGAGAGTTTTTCGACGACTATTTTAACGCTGTGCCCCATGGCTTGACCAATACAGGCTAAACGTAAAAATTCACTGTCTTTATAGCCATTGCACACAATAGTAATGGGTTTATCGGCTACCCCTAAAATTGCCATAAGCTCAGGCTTTGAACCGGCCTCTAGGCCAACTAAACCACTTGGGTGCGCCAATAGTTTACTGACCACCGAGCGCTGCTGATTTACTTTTATAGGGTATACACACGTGTACTTGCCTTGGTACTCGCGGCTGCTGCGCGCTAAGGTAAATGCATGGGTGAGTGTATCTACTCTATTTTTTAAAATATCGGTAAAGCGCACCAATACCGGCAATGTTAAACCTTGCTGCTTAAATTGCTCTGTGAGCTGCGTTAAAGAAATCGCATTTTTAGATTGGTCACCATCTGGGTAGGCAACCAGCTCGCCTTGTGCGTTAATATCAAAATAGCCATCGCTCCAATGAGCAACATTATATGTAGCGCGTGCTGTTTCTAAACCCCAAGTCATGGCAACTCTTCTTTAATCAATTAGCTATAAAGGCGCATTTTAATACGTCACTACCCCCTACGCTAACAAAAATTGAACTTTAACTCGATACTGGCTAACTTTATTGGCAAAGCAGTTAAAATTTCATTGAGCAAAACGCGAAGCACTGGCAGAATTGCCCCTTTTTCATACTCAACTTAAAAAGTGTAAAAGCAACTATGGCAAATTTAGATCAAAGTAAGTGGTTTACAGAAATTAGCGACCGCGATGGCAGCGCATTTTCATTACGTATTAACAAAAAGTTGGATGAAAAACAGTCTCCTTTTCAAAAGGTAGAAATGTTCGAAACCACAGACTTTGGTAATTTAATGATCATCGATGGCTGTACTATGGTAACTACCCGCGAAAACTTTTTTTACCATGAGATGATTAGCCACCCTGCACTTTTAGCGCACCCAAATCCTAAAAACGTGGTAATTATTGGCGGCGGCGATTGCGGTACATTACGTGAAGTTTTAAAACACCCAGGTGTAGAAACCGTAACGCAAATAGATATAGACGAAGTAGTCACGCAAATGTCGTTAAAATACTTCCCAGAGCTTTGTGACTCTAACAACGATGCACGCGCAACGGTTATGTTTGATGATGGTATTAAATACATGCGTGACGCTGCGGGCGAGTCTATTGATGTTGTTATTGTTGATGGTACAGACCCAGTAGGCCCAGGCGAGGGATTATTTAACCACGCGTTTTACACTAGCTGCCTAAATGCATTACGCCCTGGTGGTATTTTAGTGCAGCAAAGCGAATCGCCATTAATGCATATGCCACTGCTAGTAGAAATGCGCGAGGCCATGCTAAGTGTGGGCTTTAACGACTTACAAACACTGCCATTTCCACAGCCAATTTACCCAAGCGGTTTATGGTCAGTAACGCTTGCTCGTAAATCACAAGCATTTAATGGCTTTAGAGAAGCCGATGCTGAGCAAGTTGCACAGCAAAGCGAATACTACAACAGCGGTATTCATCACGGCGCACTTGCTACACCAAACTTTATGAAACGCGCATTTGATAAAAAATAATTCACACTTTTTTTGAAACTAAAAGGGAGCTTTAAAAGCTCCCTTTTTTAAAATCTATTTTTTTAAAGCACCACAGTTAAAAGCGCCATTGTGCGTTAGCCATAAGCTGCTGCTGCGATATTCGCTGAGCAAACCCACTACCCGGCCTATTTTGTACAAAGCTATGCAGCGCCGAGCCTTCAACACCTATTTGTAGCGTATCGGTTAATTGGTAACGCCACGTAGCTGTTAAGCCTTCGCCATGGCTAGCGTTAGGGTCAAATGCGGTGGTGTCATCGTCATCTACTTTAAAATAATCATACCTAAGCGATAACCTATGCTTACCCGCTTTATGGCTGAGCATTAAATAATGGCTATAAAAACGGTTATAAATAAGCTTATTAGCCCCCATTTCGGTTTTACCATCGAGTAGCTGGGCAATCAAACGGGTTTTACCTGTAAATTTATATAACCACGCTAAGCTGCTAAAGCGAGTATGCCAAGCATACTGCCCTGTTGTGCGATTAAAAATGCTGGGATCGGCGTTATTATCGTAATAATAAAACCTAAACTGCGAGCGTTTTAAATAATCCCAATGCACACCGGCATAATAACCAAAGCGGCCATCTACTTCTTCAAAAGGCAGTACTTGGTTAGCTTGCCAACGTAATTCGTCACTATCTAATGCCGCAATAGGTGCAAATTGTACACTTTCGTTAAATGTTGTTTGCCTGTCGTGCAGCGCAAAGCCGCGCCAAGAAAGCAACGTCCCTGTTGGGTCGTTCCCTTTATAAATAGCAGCGCTCACACTAAAGCTATGCTTAGAATTAAAACGTTTACCTGGGCGCTTAATGCTAAGCTCACCACCTATGGTGCGAAGCTCTTCGCCAAGCCAACTGTTTATGGCCGAATTAGTATAATTGTAAGGCGAGGTCCAGCCTATATCGGGGTTTTCTAGCGACATACTAGGATAAAACCCACCAAGCTTTACATGCCATTTATAACGGCTGTTTACTAACGGCTGATACTGGAAATACGCTTGGCTTAAACCTAATGTGGTTTTCGGCTCTTGATTAGCATTAACAACGGCATGTGCGCTCCAGGCACTACTTAAATCGGCCTTAAAGTCTATAATTCCTTGCGATAACAAAATGCTATCACTGCTATCTCCATGGCGATATAAACCAATACCGCCATCTTGAAAGCTTTGTGTGTCGTCGCTTGCAACCGCACGTACCTGAATAAGCCCTTTAACTTGCGAAAAAGCCGGTAGGCTCATAAAAAGTAAGCCAAGTAATACTGTATTTTTGCGCTTAATAGTCATCAAATTCATCCGTAGCAAAGTCTATTTGCTCGGCTATGGCCTGCTTTACGGTGTAGTGTATAGGTGAATCGCTTACATTAACGCTGTGGGTTTCTACGTTGCTTATATCGCTAAAGCCAGAATGCCATACACTCATGCTGTATTGCCCGTTAGGGGCAGTTAAATTAACCATACCGTTGTCGTCGGTAATTGCAAAAACGGTGCTATCAACCACCACAATATAGCCCAGCATCCAGTCATGAATATTACAGCCAAGCTCAACCACCCCTGTTTGATCAAACGTTATGGGCGCTTTAGGCTGCTCTTTGTAAAGTTTCAACTCAAAGGTTTTAGCTTTAGAAAACGAATAAACGTGGTGCATGATAGAGTCGGCATTAGGAAACTCTACCTTTGCATTTTGCGGAACAACTAACGTACGCGGCGTAAACTCGCGGTTTTGTTGGCTCATTGCGTAGGTTTTACTTGCTTGATTGCCGGCCTGAATTGATGCCCCGCTTAGCCACACCACCGCATTTGCTAAAGGCTGATTATTGGCATTTTTTATAGTTATTGTTGTTGCTGCTACGCAAGTACTCATACTTAGCAGTAACACACTTAGTAAGGGTTTTATCATAGGGCTAATCGCTATTATCAATTTGTTTACATTATAGACCGATTAAACCGTTAAATTCTTTCTATTTTTTAAAACATTGAATACGTATGTAGACAGTCGTATTAACAACTCAGTGCCATTATCCTTAAAGGTCACCACCGACTCATCAAAGGACACACAATGAGAACATCCGCACTTTTACTACTGGCGTTTGCTGGCAATAGCTTTGCACAAACCGCTGTAGTTGAATCACCAAACTCACAAATAAAAGTGACTATTTCAGATGAAAATAGCACACCCAGCTACGCTATTAGCTTTAAAAACAAACCAGCTATAAACGCATCGCGCCTGGGTTTTGAATTTAAAACCCAAGCCGCATTTAGCGATGGTTTTAAAATTACCCATGTTAAGCAGCAAAGCGTAAATACCCAGTGGCAACAACCTTGGGGCGAGCGACAAACGGTTACTGATAAACACAACGAAGTTGCGGTTACGTTTACAAAAAACGAGCCTAATGGTGCAACCTACACAGTGCGCTTTAGAGCTTTTGATAGTGGCGTTGGGTTTAGATACGAAGTACCAAAACAAGCAGGCTTTGAGCAAACACACATTACCAAAGAGCTCACCGAATTTGCCATTAACAATAACAACAATGCCACCGCCTGGTGGATACCCGCCCGCGGCTGGAACCGATACGAATACGTTTACAACACCACTGCATTAAATGACGTCCCCCTTGCACACACGCCGTTTACCTTAAAAACCAATGACGGTACCCATATAAGCATTCATGAAGCAGCCTTAGTTGATTACGCAGGCATGGTGCTTAATCAACGCCGCCCAGGCACTTTTAATGCCGATTTAACACCGTGGTCAGACGGCATTGCCGTTAAAAAACAAGGTGCGTTTAATACCCCTTGGCGCACCATTCAAATTGCCGACAGTGCGGTCGGCTTAGTCAATTCAGACATAATATTAAATTTAAACGAGCCTAATAAACTAGGCGATGTGTCGTGGGTAAAACCTGGCAAATACGTGGGTATTTGGTGGGGAATGCATATAAACACACAAACCTGGGGCAGCGGCGAAAAACACGGTGCCACTACACAAACCACTAAGTACTACATGGATTTTGCCGCAGAATATGGCTTTGATGGTGTACTAGTAGAAGGCTGGAACATAGGCTGGGACGGTGACTGGTTTTTTAATGGCGATGTATTTAGTTTTACACAACCCTACGACGACTTTGATATAGCGGCCCTTACTCAATACGGCAAACAAAAAGGTGTGCAGTTAATTGGCCACCACGAAACATCGGGTAATGTAAGTAACTATCGCGACCAAATGGACGAGGCCTTTGCCCTTTACGAAAAATCAAACGTAAGCCAAGTTAAAACGGGCTATGTAGCGGATGGCGGTAACATAAAACGCATAGACGAAAACGGCATTGCCCGTCATGAGTGGCACGACGGCCAATTTATGGTTAACGAGTACCTTTACAACGTAAAGCTGGCTGCTAAACATAAAATTAGTATTAACACCCACGAGCCAATAAAAGACACAGGCCTGCGCCGTACCTACCCAAACTGGATTGCCCGCGAAGGGGCACGCGGCCAAGAGTTTAATGCATGGGGCACGCCGCCCAACCCACCAGAGCACATTCCTATGCTGGCGTTTACCCGTATGCTGGCAGGGCCTATGGACTTTACCCCTGGCATTTTCGATATGGGCTTTAATGGCTTAGGCGATGATACAAACCGCCCACAAACAACGCTTGCCAAGCAGCTTGCACTTTATGTTGTGCTGTATAGCCCAATTCAAATGGCCGCCGACTTACCTAAAAACTATTTAGCCAAGCCTGATGCATTTCAATTTATTCAAGACGTACCAACCGATTGGCAGCAAAGTATTGCGCTTGATGGCGAAGTGGGCGACTTTATTGTCTTTGCCCGTAAAGAGCGCAAACGCGATAAATACTCAGGAAACGATTGGTACTTAGGCGCCGTAACCGACGAAAAAGCCCGAACTATTGAGGTAAAACTCGACTTTTTAGAAAAGGGTAAAAAGTTTGAAGCGCACATATACCAAGACGGTAAAAACGCTGAATGGAAAAACAATCCGTACGATTTAGATATAGAAAAGCGCGTAGTTAGCGCAAACGATAAGCTAACTTTAAAACTAGCAACAAGTGGTGGTACAGCAATCCGCTTTAAAGCACTTTAAGTTTTAATACTATTAACGTTATGGAAATAGCCAACTCTGCACAGCTTACTGTGCAGAGTTTTGTATTTTTATAGGTAAATAAATTTGTGCACTTAGGCCGCCTTCTGGGCGGTTTTCTAGCTTAACTTTACCATCGTGCATATCAATAATACGCTTAATAATGGCAAGGCCTAAACCACTCCCCTCACTACCACGCGCAGTGTCACCTTGTTTAAAAGGCTCAAACACCGATTCTAGTTCGCTTTCTGGTATACCGGGGCCGTTATCGTTTACCGCTATCACAACGTATTTTTTGTTTGAATTAAAGTAGCTTAATACTTCTATATCGCCATCGGAATAGCGCAGCGCGTTTTCAATCATGTTAGTAATTACACGCTTAATAGCCACACTACTTAACGGAACAAGCCCTACGCTGGGGTTGCCTTTAAAGGTAATAACGCGTTGCTGTTTAAGCTCACAATTAACCACTTCAGTCACTAGCGCGTTTATATCTTCGCAAACAAGCTCATCTGTTTTGTGGTGGCGTAAATACTCAATAAATTGATCGATAATGCCGTTCATATCTTCAATATCGTAAATGATGCCTTCGCGAAGGTAGTCATCTTCATCGTTCATCATTTCGGTGGCAAGGCGGATACGAGTAAGCGGAGTGCGTAAATCGTGAGAAACACCGGCCATGAGTAAACGGCGATCGTTTTCAAGAGCAGCAATACCGCGCGACATTTGGTTAAATGCACGGGTAACTTCTATTACTTCACTGGAGCCTTCTTCTTCAAGCTTACTACTAAAATCGCCCTTACCCACTTTCACGGCTGCTTGCTGCAACGCCTTTAATGGACGGTTTAAGTGCCGAGCAAATAGCCAGCCACCTAACACACTTAAAAAACCAATACTTGATAAGTAAAACGTTAAAAATTCAAGGTTATTTTCTTGATACCCGCTAAGCGGTACTTTTACCCAGTAACCGGGTGCTTGCGGCGCTTCTACCCAATAAATCAGCGGGTCGGTTTGACTAATACGCACCCGAGCAGAACCATTTAATTGCTCAGACATACTACGCGACAGCATCGAGTATTCTCGGGTTTGACCCAGCCCTTGGCGCATTGCCTCGCGCTGCGTCATCACTTCTATACCTGTAATTTCAAAAAACTTTTCAGACACTTCGTCGTTGATTTCTACGCCGTCTTCCCAGTCTATAAATACCGTTTTAATTTGCTTAGCGAGCATTAAATTTACTTGCTCTATGGTTGGTTTTACAACGTAAAAGCTCACCGTTACATACGACACTATTTGGTTAATTAGCAGTAAAGCGGCCACTAAAAATACAGTTTGTCCAAACGCACTACGCGGAAAAAATCCCATATAAACTACTTATCACCGTCAGGAACAAACACATAACCCAAACCCCATACAGTTTGAATATAGCGCGGGTTGGCGGCATCTACTTCTATCATGCGGCGCAGTCGCGATACTTGCACATCAATACTGCGCTCAAGCGCACTGTAATCTCGCCCACGGGCAAGGTTCATTAGTTTATCGCGGCTCAGTGGCTCGCGCGGGTGTGATACAAGCGCTTTAAGTACGGCAAATTCACCACTGGTGAGCGAAATGGTTTTATCGCCCTCGCTCATTTCGCGCGTGGCTAAATTAAGCGTAAATTGCCCAAAGGCTATTAAGTTTTCTTCTGCTGCGGGTGCGCCCGGTACTTCTTTGGCGCGGCGGCGTAAAATAGCTTTTATGCGAGCCAGTAATTCGCGCGGGTTAAACGGTTTCGGGATGTAGTCGTCTGCGCCTAGTTCAAGGCCTATAATACGGTCGACCTCATCGCCTTTTGCTGTCAGCATCACAATAGGGATTTCGTTTTCTTTTTGGCGTAGCCGACGGCAAATAGATAAACCATCTTCGCCTGGTAGCATTAAATCAAGCACCATTAAGTGAAAGTTTTCTCGCTCAATGAGTCTATCCATTTGCTCTGAGTTTGCGGCGGTTCTAACAATAAAGCCTTGCTCTACTAAATAACGCTCTAGTAAGCTGCGCAGGCGCATATCGTCATCTACAACTAATACTTTTGTGGTTTCGTGTCCCATTGCGTGTTTCTTATTTTTATTTCCAATTAATAGTTAATATAAATGAAAAACTTAATAATCAAAATCTAATTGCGCGCTTAGATTGTTACTGAACATTTCAAAGTTATAATATTAAAGTTTACACTCGACAAATTTTAGCAATTTTAATAACGTGCATAGCATTAGAGTTAATGAATAAAAGCCCATGAAAACAAATTTAATAACCCGCGAAGGTTACTTACAATTACAGCAAGAGCACGACCATTTATGGAACGTTAAACGCCCTGAAGTCACTAAAATAGTGAGCTGGGCAGCAAGCCTTGGCGATCGCTCAGAAAACGCAGACTATCAATATAATAAACGCTTACTGCGCCAAATTGATCGTCGTGTTCGGTATTTGCGCAAACGCCTACCCGATTTAAAAGTTATTGATTACTCGCCGCAGCAAGACGGTAAAGTATTTTTTGGCGCATGGGTAGAAATAGAAAACGAGCAAGGCGAGGTTAAAAAATTTAGAATTGTAGGGCCTGATGAAATATACGACCGTAAAGACTACATATCAATTGACTCACCTATGGCGCGCGCCCTGATAAAAAAACAAGTAGACGATGATTTTGAGGTACCTACACCGCAAGGTAAAAAAGAATGGTATGTAAATAGTATTGAATATCAAAAATAGTCCCCCATAACATTATTAATAGATAACTACTTTGATTCAGATCAGGTAAATTTTTTATTGTGTAATATATCTCATTAGGATATATATTGGTTTAGCAGGTTTATCTTTAACCTGATTTTTAAGGTAGTGGCTATGTCAAACTTAGTACAGCGCATATGTAGTAATGCCGTATTGTTTGCACTTTTAATGAGTGTGAGTTTGACTCTGCATGCCAATACCACCGAAGTAAGTATAGATAACGCCAGTATATCTAATCATTTTATCGCTTGTGAATTTCCTGACCAAGCAACCCCCGACATTGACTTAGATTCTCATGTTAATGCATTTGCTATTAGGTTGTTTCAACCGCTACCTAATGCTGTTTCATCTTTTTACCAAAGTACAAACCTAAACCGTCCTTTTAGTACGGCATATCAACGTGGTCCACCTAGCTATTTAATTTAATTCACAATTTTACTTTTTGATTAAATTTTATAACTAATAAGGTGACTACTATGTCTAACTTTAAAGAATTACGTACCCAAAATATTTCTCATGGCGTTATTGCAAGCACGTTTGAAGATCAACAAGCCACTATTGATTTAACATCTCCGGCTTTAACCGTAATCAATAACTTTACCCAAAAAACGCCAATTCGGGCTCAATACGACACTCCTATTAGCGAGGCGCTTAAACAAGTACTAGCAGAGCACTCTGACTATGTATTGGTGACTGATGATGCGCAAAAATTAATTGGTATTGTTTCAAGTGCCGACCTACAAAGCGCTAAAATTACGGCCATTGCACAGCGTTTAAATACCAGCCGCAATGAAGTGAGCTTACGCTACATTATGACACCTATTAGCCAACTTAATGGCGTAAGTATGCAAAGCCTAAGCTATGCAAGTATTGGCGATGCACTACAAACAATGGAGCATCAAGGCAGCATGTTTTTATTAGCAACAACCACTAATAACGAAATATGCGGGTTAATCTCGGCGCGTCAAATAGCTAAAACGTTACACATTCCAGTGCATATTACCCCTATTGCTCACACGTTTAGTGATGTTTTAGAAAGCGTAGAGCACCCTCACTAAAGCGCGCTTTTACGCTTTGTAAGCTCAGCCAAGCCAACCATCTTAAAGCAAGCAAAATTGCTTGCTTTAAGAGCTTTTTATTACAACCTGCTGTGATATTATTCAACTAATAAATACCTACCAAACTCATTAAATAGCAACTTTAATAAGCTGGGTATAACAGTACCAGAGGGATTTTCTGGTTTTATTTTTTGTATTAAAAGGTTTATGCATGAGCGATATCTCTGCACGTTTAGCCACTGAGCTAAATGCACAACAGCAACAAGTTGTTGCTGCTACAAAATTACTTGATGAAGGCGCAACGGTTCCTTTTATTGCGCGTTACCGTAAAGAAATTACCGGTGGATTAGACGACACGCAATTACGCCTTTTAGAGCAACGTTTGTCGTACTTGCGCGAGCTTGAAGAGCGCCGCAGCTTTATTTTATCAACCATCGAATCACAAAATAAATTAACGCCAGCACTTAGTGCCGATATTACCAGCGCACAAAGTAAAACTGAGCTTGAAGATTTATACCTTCCTTATAAAGCTAAGCGTCGTACCAAAGGGCAAATAGCCATCGAAGCAGGCCTTGAGCCACTTGCCAATGCGCTATTTAACGATGCAAACTTAGAGCCAGAGCAACAAGCGCAGCAGTTTATAAATGCCGACAAAGGCATTGCTGATACCAAAGCAGCCCTTGATGGCGCTAAATTTATTTTAATGGAACGCTTTGCAGAAGATGCCAAGTTATTAGCTAAATTTAGAAGCCACATTAGCCAACACGGCGCTATACAAAGCACACTTATTGACGGCCAAGAGCAAGCCGGTAGCAAATACCGCGACTACTTTGACCATCAAGAACCTCTTAAAAAGGTCCCTTCTCACCGCGCACTTGCTATGTTGCGCGCGCGTAACGAAGGTATTTTGCAGCTGAGTATTAACCCAGAGCCAAGCAGCGAAAATGCAGCCCAGCTATGCGCGCAAATGATTGCTGATCACTACCGTTTAGATGTGAAATATAAAGCAGCTAGCGCATGGCTATTAAGTGTTGTGCAGTGGGCATGGAAAATAAAGCTTGGCCTACACCTAGAAAATGAATTTTTAGCAGCCATGCGAGAAAAAGCCGAAACCGGCGCTATAGATGTATTTGCTAAAAACTTAAAAGACTTACTTATGGCCGCCCCTGCTGGGCCGCGTACCACGCTTGGTCTAGATCCTGGTTTGCGAACTGGCTGTAAAATTGCCGTAGTTGATGGCACAGGTAAGTTGCTTACAACCCAAACTATTTTCCCCCACGCACCACAAAATCACTGGGAAAAATCGTTACGTACATTAGAGCAACTATGTCGCCAGCATAAAGTAGAACTTATTGCGATTGGTAACGGCACCGCATCACGCGAGTCTGACAAGCTAGTAGGCGAACTTATTAAGGCCAATGCTGAGCTTAAATTAAACAAAATTATGGTAAGCGAAGCCGGCGCGTCTGTTTACTCTGCGTCTGAATTTGCAGCAAATGAATTTCCTAACTTAGATGTGTCTTTACGTGGCGCGGTATCTATTGCGCGTCGCCTGCAGGACCCACTTGCCGAGCTTGTTAAAATTGAGCCAAAATCAATTGGTGTAGGCCAATACCAGCACGACGTATCGCAAAGCCAATTAGGCCAAACACTAACCGCAGTGGTAGAAGACTGTGTAAACTCAGTGGGTGTTGATTTAAATATGGCCTCGGTGCCGCTTCTTACTCGCGTATCGGGGTTAAATAAAACCTTAGCGCAAAATATAGTAAATTACCGCGACACTAACGGTACGTTTACTAAGCGTAGCGAACTTAAAAAAGTTGAGCGTTTAGGACCAAAGGCGTTTGAACAAGCAGCAGGCTTTTTGCGTATTAATCAGGGTAAAGACCCACTTGATAACTCATCAGTTCACCCTGAAGCTTATCCTGTTGTTAAACTTATTTGTGAGCGTAACAACCTTGATGTAAATAGCTTAATAGGCAATAGCGAGTTTTTAAATAAGCTGGTTGCTAATGACTACACCGACGAGAAGTTTGGTTTACCTACCGTTACCGACATCATTAAAGAGCTAGATAAGCCTGGGCGCGATCCTCGTCCTGAGTTTAAAACTGCTGAATTTAAAGCTGGTGTAGAAAAAATCACAGACCTAAAACCCGGTATGATTTTAGAAGGTGTGGTTTCTAACGTTGCTAACTTTGGTGCGTTTGTTGATGTAGGTGTTCACCAAGATGGCCTAGTACATATTTCGGCAATTACTAATAAGTTTATCTCTGATCCGCGCGAAGTAGTAAAAGCCGGTGACATTGTAAAAGTAAAAGTGGTTGAGGTAGATGCCCCACGTAAACGCATTAGCTTTACTATGCGCTTAGATGATGAAATAGACACAAGCAATAAACCCGCTGCCGCGCCGCAAAAGCAACGCAGTAATCAGGGCCAGCAACCGCGTGCAGCAAAACCAAAGCGCGATAACGGTAACGCCATGATGGGTAATGCCTTTGCCGATGCATTTGCTAATGCAAAAGTAAAAGTAAAAAAATAATACTCTTTAGCTTCATTAAGTGATCTCTCCTCAAACTAAAAAGCCGCTCATTGAGCGGCTTTTTTAATTATGCTTAGCTGGTGTTAACCAAACGCAGAAAAACCACTCTCGTTTTGGGGTGAGCTAGTCATTTGATAAAAATTAGCTATACGGCCAGCTCGTGCGTCTACTTCAGGGTCGCGTGCTTGCTCGGTATTAGTATCGCTTTGAGACTCAGCGGTACTGGTTTCGTTTATTGATAACGCACTTTGTGGCTCTTGTGCTTGCGCTTCATCGTCAGCAGGGGCTGATAATTCAGCTTGCGCTGCGGCCATTTTTTGGGTTGCATCAGCGGCAATGGCTCTATCGGCACTAGAAGGTTCAGCAGGGGCAAGTGCGGCTGCTCGTACCGTTTGCATTTTATCTATAGTGGCTTGCGGATCGCCAGGGATTTCAGATACATCAATTTGTACCTCACCGCCAACAGCGTAATTAGTGCCATCTGGTCCACGTTGGTATTCATAACTTGGTGAGCCTGCATACTGCCCACCCACCGATGCATGAGCTTGTTCGTGCACACGCACTTCAGTATCGCGCGCTTTAAGCTCTTCAATTTGCTGTTGTTCTAATTCTAGCTGCTGCTGATCTTGCTCTTCTTCGGGGGTGTCTTCGCTTGCTTGTTGGTTTTGTTGCTGTTCGCTATCTGAATCTTCGCTGCCTTGCTGGCGCTGCTCAACAGCTTGCTCATCACTGAGTTTACCGGTTGCATCATAGGTGGCGGCTTCTGCACTGCTTGGCAGTTTTGCTTTATCAGCATCGCTTTGTGCTTTGGTTTCGGTATTACTGGCGCTATTGGGCGCAGGGGCAGGAATAACTTCGCGCAGTTGGTTGTCACGCCGAGCGGTTTCCGTATAAACATTGGCGGTGTTTATATTGATAGACGGAAATGGCGTGACAATATTCATAACGTTTAAACTTTAATATCGATTAGCGTACCAAGCACTTCATCTGCAGTTTGAATAGATTGCGTGTTTGCCTTGGCATTAAACTCTTCAACTTTTAAATTAACAAGCGCTTCGTCAACCCGAGCTGGTTGTGCAACAGGCGCTGTTACAGCCTCTTCAGGTCGCGCAGCTGTTAACTGGCGCTGTTGGGCTAGTTGCGTATCGTCTTGCTCTTCAATGGTGGCACGGTTTATCTCTGCGCTTGCTCGTTCTATACCTTGGCTTGCACGATTAAACCCTTCTACACCACTATTAAATACTGAACCAATAGCCATGCTGTACCTCCAAAAAATAAATATTGTTTAATTATCGCTCACTTCATGGGCAAAATAAAGCTTTAAACAGTACCTTTCTTTAGGCTATTTTAAAGCATTGATTTAACGGCAGATAAAAACTCTTTTTTATGAGAAATAAACGGTGCATGGGAGGCTTTGTCTAGTACTTCGTATTCAAACTCAGTATTTAGTGCTGCCATTTTATTAATTGCTTTGTAAGGTACCAGCGCATCTAAACGGCCAAATATCGCTTTTACAGGCACTGGGCAATGCGCAAATACGTTGCGTAAATCATCATTTTGTAAAATATTTAAGCCCACACTTAATGCCTCACTTTTAGGCGCGCTGTACTGATTTAGCAAGTGCTTTAGCTGCTTTATATCATCGCGTGCCGACTCGCTACCCATGGCCTGAATAGCTAAAAAGCGCTCTATGGTTTTTTCTCGGTGATTAACTAATTGCTCTTTAAATTGCTCAAGCACGCTGGCTTTTATTCCAGGCCAATCATCTGCCTCGGCAAAAAAAGGGCTTGAGGCAACTAAAATTACTTTTGATACTTTATTTGGCCAATGTTTAGCAATATAAAGTGCAAACAATCCTCCTAGCGACCAGCCCATTAATATAGAGCCAGGGCTAAGTTGCTCGCTTACGATTTCAGCTGCATCGTGTAAATTATAAGGACTTGGGCAGCTATTGCTGTTGCCAAAGCCAGGCAGGTCAATACTGCGCACCGAGCCACTGTATAAAAACGTCAACTCTGGCTGCACTAATTGCCATACGCCTTGGTTCATGCCCCAACCATGTAATAAAACTAACTCGCTTTGCATATTTGCCTAACCTTAACCAAACTTAGCCACATAATAACGTTTACATTGACGAAAGCAACGCAAGGAGCAGCCAATGCAACACTCATTTTTTAATTGGTTATTTCCCTCTTATTGCGTGCAATGTCAGGGAGTTATTAGTGCTCAAGAGGGATTATGCGACTATTGCTTAACGGATTTAAGCGTGTTTGATTTAAATAAACACAGTAATTTATTGCACCGCCCGGATATTGTAGAAATGTTTCCGCATTGCGAATTTGATAAGCTCTTTGCCTGTGCTTTTTATCAGCCCCCTTTTGAGCATTGGCTTAAACGGCTCAAATTTAATAATCAAATTCACTATAAAAAAGCACTGCAACAAGTAATTAAACGCCAGCTAACGGTGTTTTTTGAAAATTTAACTACCCAGCCCGACATAGCTATTATTTTACCTTTGCACCGAGGGCGCTTTTTAACGCGCGGGTTTAATCAGGTAAGCCAAGTGTGGCAACCGTGTTTGGCAAAACATATTTGTATAAGTAATGCGCTAATACGCAATAAAACCACGCAAGCACAGTCACAATTATCTAGATCCAAGCGGATTAAAAATGTAAAAAATGCCTTTGTATGTACACAAGATATGAGCGGTAAAACGGTGGTTATTGTAGATGATGTAATGACCACAGGCGCCACGCTCAACGCGGCTACCCGGGTATTAAAGCAAGCGGGCGCTAAACAAGTCTGGGCTTTTGCTACGTGTTTAACGCCACTTTAAAGGTGTAGTTAATCACCTCTTACTCTAAATGTGTGGCCAAAAAATAAAGCATTACTGAGTAATCGGCTTGTGCCGTACCAGTATCCTCTAAATACAGGGTTATCTGTCATCGCAATAACACTGCCACGCCCGTATGAGTGGGCCATCATGGCTGCTGCACCGGCAATTTGCTGCTCATTTACGCCATCGGTAAACCCTGCTAATAGTGGTTTTTGCGGGTAAGTGAGTATGTTTACAAACGGGGCGGATGATTTTTCTAATAACCAGGTACTATTTTTAAATACAGGCAGCGTTTCACGATTAAGCGAAAACGTTAGTGGATGCGTGGTGTCTACATCGGTATTAAAAATAGCGCCGGCTATACGTTGTCGCCCAGCTAAATGATCTTTATCTGCGTAATTTAGCCCTTGAGTATTAAAAGCGCTGGCTACATCTTGCCTAGATAAATAATTAGCCTTAAGTAATTGCTGATCAGCTAAAAATTTAGCGCCGCCTTTGTGGCCCCAAATTACGCCGCCTTTTCTTACCCAGCTTTTAATGGCAACTTTATCACTATCGGGTAAGCCCGAATAATTACCATTAGCTAGTACAATGTGGCTGTAATTATTTAAATCTAGGCTACCTAAACGCTCCATTTCTACAATGGTCGGAGAAGTACCGACAAAGCGGTCAAGGTAATACCATACTTCACCCGCTTCGTATTGGCTTACGCCTTTACCGCCCACAAGCAGTACTTTTGGCTCGTTTAATACAGCCATAGTGCGCGACCCTAAATCGGCGCCTTTCCCTGTAAGGCCCGTGGTAATAGGCTTTATCGCAATACCAAATTGCGTTTGAGCATCGTTTAAAATAGCCACCCAATCAGGGTTTGTTTGCAGCCCTGCGGGGACAATAATGCTGCCAGGTGCAAAGTCTATTTCGGTGGTGCTGCTTTTAGCTGTTAAGGTGCTTAACGCGACACGCGCTTTAATGCCTTGCTTTAGCAAGCTATTTAACATTTTAGGCGCTAAGTAATCGTCCCAGGCAAAGCCAAATGCATAGCTTTGCTTTAACGCAGCAAATGATGGTTTAACTGCTTTTTGCCACGCAGTGCTGGCTACATCTAAGCCCCAACTACTTTTTACTTGTGCAAACTCTAAATTAAAAGCGTGGGCGAGTGTCCAGCCCGACACATCATAAAATGTGTTATCGGCAAAACTTTTTTGCTCACTAAAAATAGCTTTTACTAAACGAAACTGTGGCTGAGCTAACGGCACAAAATAGCTCTGAGTGCTAAAGTTTTTGCCATTGGCTTTTAGCGCTTTTGTAAGTGGATAGGCGTTAATTTGATGCTGCTTTAACAGGTTTAAAAATAGTTTAATCCGGGTGTTGTCTTTAGCGCCCTCAACCACATAGCCTTCAAAACTTTCATCATGTGCTAAATCAATTGCTTGGTTATAAAATTTTGCCTGATAGGTTAATAGCGCCTCGCGGTTATCTACCGCTGCTTTAAAGGTTGATAGGCTTGTTAATAACTGATTTTTAATAGTAAAAGGAAACGTAAGCGTACCATTTATGGTTTCTTGTACATGCCCACGTGAGCTGGCTTGCTCAAATAAAACACCTATACCGCCGTTTACATCGGGGTAGGTTGAACCCTTGCCGTAATAAAAGTCGTCAAAGCTTTCTTCGGTAAAATAAAGGGCATTATTTTTATCTAAAGTTTTAGCATGGTAATTGGCTATAGCTTTAGTAAGTGTTACGTTTTCATCTGGGGTAATTGGGTGCTTGCGACTGGCAATGCCAGGTTGAAAAAAGTAGCTGCTGTTTGGGCCCATTTCATGAAAGTCGGTAAGAATATTTGGCTTCCATTGATGAAATTTAGCAATGCGTGCACGCGACTCTGGGTGTTGTAGTAATAACCAATCGCGGTTTAAATCAAACCAATAGTGATTTGTACGGCTACTTGGCCAGCTTTCTACGTGTTCACGCGTTTTAGGGTCGCTTGATAAGTTCATCCCCCGATTACTATTAGCCCAATTGGCAAAGCGAGCCAAGCCATCGGGATTGAGTGAAGGGTCGAGAAAAATAACGGTATTATTTAATAGTTTTTCTATTTCTGGGCCTTGCGCTGCAGCAAGGTAATACGCAACCAATAAAGCGGCATTGCTGCCTGATGACTCATTGCCATGCACACTGTATCCCATCCAAACTACGGCAGGCTCATTTTGTGTGTTTTTAGCTTGCTCACTGTTTGTTAAACGGGCTAAGTGCGCTTGGCGAATTTGCTCTAAGTTAGCTAGCTTTTCAGCGCTGCTAATACTTAGCATCACAAGTGGACGTTGCTCGTGTGTGCGCCCTATTACTTCAAAATTTATACGATTACTTTTTTGCGCTAGAATTTCCATGTAACGCACCAGTTGGTCGTGCCTTACATGCCACTCACCTACTTCGTAACCAAGTACGTCTTGTGGGGTGGGTATTGTTTTATCAAACTCTACATCTTGTTCAAAATAATACGAAAGTGGTTTTGCCATACTTGAAAAGCTAAGTATTGCCACCATTATAGTTACTATCCAGCGCATATAAATCACTCTAAAAATGTTTGTTATTTGCACGCTAGCATTGCTTAAAATAGATGCCAACTTTTTACGCTCAACACTAGCCGCAACACGATGAGCGGAGTATGATATGCAGTATCCGAGTAATTTAGTCAAGTATAGACGGTTTTATGATTTCTATTTCCGAAACAGCACAAGCGCATTTTGCTAAACTTTTAGCAGATCAAGCACAACAAACTAATATTCGTGTGTTTGTTGTAAACCCTGGTACATCACAAGCGGAATGTGGTGTTTCTTATTGCCCAGAAGACGCCGTAGAAGACAGCGATATTCGTCTTAACTTTAATGGTTTTGATGCCGTAGTAGATACAGAAAGCGCTCCTTTTTTAGAAGAAGCTGAAATTGATTTTGTTACCGACAAAATGGGCACTCAGTTAACTTTAAAAGCGCCTAATGCAAAGGCACGTAAACTAGGCGATAACGCATCGCTAAATGAGCGTGTTCAACACATGCTAGAAACCGAAGTAAACCCGCAGCTAGCTAACCACGGTGGCCAAGTAAGCCTAGTTGAAGTAACCGCTGAAGGTATTGCAGTACTTCAATTTGGTGGTGGTTGTAATGGCTGTTCTATGATCGATGTAACGCTTAAAGAAGGCATCGAGAAAGAAATGATTGCAAAGTTTGATGAAATCACCGGTGTTGCCGACATTACCGAGCACCAGGCGGGCGATCACTCTTATTACTAAGCAATAATGTTAAAGCCGCTTATTTATCGCTTAGGGAGTAACCCTAAGTTGAGTTTAACGCGCTTTTTTCGCGGCTTAGCACTGTTTGTGCTAGCCGTGATATTTATTGCCCTTGGCTACTACACTCACTTTAGTTTACAAATTATAGGTGTAGTTATTTTAATCCCGGCTTTATTTTTTGCTGCATGGGGTTATAGCGGTATTTTTGCCAATCGTTTCTCGCAAGTTTTAAAAAATATGGGGCCAAAAGATCACGACCCCGACCTATGGAAATGACACGTTCGCTTAATCTAGCAGCTGATTAGTTGCTTTTAACTGCAAATACTTAATAATTAACGTAACGCCGCGCATAAGCATAAAGCAACTCATAGCCAGCCATAACGCATTATTTTGCCACTCTATAAACACCCAAAACACCCCAAAAAAGCCAACAGCAGCAGAAAGAATCATACTGTTACGCATATTTTTTGCCCGTGTAAGCCCTACAAATACGCCATCAAACAAAAAACAGCTCATTGCTAACATAGGCAATACTATTACCCACGGTAAGTAATTTGTCGCAGCTTCTATTACCTCGGGTACATTGGTTAAAAGCTTAATAATAGCGCTGCCAAATACAGCAAAAAATACGCTGTATAACACGCCAAAAAGCATCCCCCAAAACACACTTATTTTTACCCACAATCTAATGTTATTAACGCTTCGCTGGCCTTTAGCTTGACCAACTTTGGCTTCGCTTGCATAGGCTATTCCATCAAGTGCAAAGCTTACTAACATTAAAAAGTTAAGTAACACGGCATTCGCTGCAAGCGTTGTTTCACCTATGCGGGCGCCATAAAAGGTCATAAAGCTAAAGCATAATTGCAAAATTAAAGAGCGAATAAATATATCTCTATTTAAACTAAGTAGCTCTGCCATTTTGCTAACACTGAGCCAGTTAGGCACGCTTAGCTCCACGCCTTGCTTTTTAGCGAGCTTAATCACTAGTAGCAACGCAAAAGCCAACGCGCTGTAATCTGCAATTAACGACGCCCACGCTGCTCCCGCTACTGCCCAGTCTAAATACACCACAAAATATATATCGAGCACTATGTTGGTAATATTGGTCACTAACAGCAAGTAAAATGGCCCTCGCCCATAATGTACGCCAAGCATCCAGCCAAGCAGCACTAAATTACAAAGTGCGGCAGGGGCACTAAATATACGAATACTAAAATACTGATATGCTTGAGCAAGAACCTCACTATTTGCGCCTGATAAAAATGCAATGGCTTGTTTTATCAAGGGCGATAAGGCAATAAGCGCTAACGCCACACACACGGCAAGTAATAAGCTGCGTTTTAAAAGCGCTGCTAACTGTGTTAAGTTATTTTGCCCGTATGCTTGGGCCACTAACCCTGTGGTGCTCATACGTAAAAAACCGGCGAGCCAAAATAAAATAGAAATAACAGCTGAGCCAAGTGCGATGCCCGCTAAGTAATGTGCGCTACCTAAGTGGCCAATAACAGCGGTATCAACAATTCCTAACAGTGGGACAGTAATATTTGATAATATCATTGGACCCGCTAGCAACAGCAAGCTTTTATGGTGTGCCTTATTATGTTTAAGAAATTGTTTCATTTAGTTTTAATTACTCTCATTTGTTTATCAGTACGTGCTCATGCGGCGGTTATTTTACAGTATCACCATGTAAGCGAAACCCTTCCGGCTGTGACCAGTGTAAGCGCAAATACGTTTACCAAGCATTTGAGCTACTTAAAAGAGCATAATTTTAATGTTATTGCACTAAATGAGCTAATAAGCGCTATACAACAAGGCAAAACCTTACCTGAGAAAACAGTCGCTATCACCTTTGACGATGGTTACAACAATAACTACGAACAAGCGGCGCCTATTTTAGAAAAATTTGGTTACCCCTATACTATTTTTGTAAACCCTACCCTTATTGATGAAGGCAAAGGCTACGTAATGGGGTGGGATAAATTAAAAGAGCTCGCAGGCAAAGGGGCGCTAATTGCCAATCACACTGCCCAGCATGACTACCTGCATATTAAGCTAAAAAATGAGAGTGATGCACAGTGGCAAGCACGTATTAAACAAGATATTTTGCATTCTCAACAGCGTATTAAAGAAGAAATAGGCCACGACTATAAATACCTAGCGTACCCGTATGGTGAGTTTAATAACAAACTGCAAGCGCTTGTAAAAGAGCTTGGCTTTATTGGCATTGGTCAGCACTCAGGCGCTGTAAATAAAAACGCTAACTTTACCCGCTTACCGCGTTTTCCAGCCTCCGGCTTTTACAGCAAATTAGATACGTTAATTACAAAATTAAACTCTCGGGCGTTTAGTATTAAAACCCTAGATTACCAAGACAGTGTAACCTCACAAAACCCACCAACGCTCAGCATTGAGTTTGAAATGGGTGATTTTCATAAAAGTCAGTTTGCGTGTTATGTATCAAGTGTGGGGCAGGCTAAGTTAACTTGGGTAAGCGACACAACTGTAAAAATTGACTCGCCAAAGGCGCTAAATAAAGGCCGTTCACGCTTTAATTGTACCGCCCCTTCTATTGATCACCCTGGTAGTTACTATTGGTTTTCGCAGCCGTGGGTTATTCAGTAGCAGTTACACCTTTATAGCCTGATGCAATAAGCGCTGGGTTACTTTATCAAGCGCAACAATTTCGTGAGCGGCGCCTAAATCAACCGCCGCTTTGGGCATTCCCCACACCACAGAAGAAAACTCATCCTGTGCAATGGTGTAACCACCCGCTTGTTTAATGCTAAGCAAGCCCTTTGCTCCATCGCTCCCCATACCGGTTAGTAACGCTGCCACAATGTTTTTTGCGCCGCACTCAAGTAACGAGTTAAATAATACATCTACTGCCGGTTTATGGCGGTTAACAGGCTCAGAATCATCAAGCTCGCAATATAAACTTGCCCCTCTTTTTTTTATATTTAAGTGCAAACCACCTGGGGCTATATAAGCCCATCCCGCAGTGAGCTTGTCGCCGTGCTGCGCTTCTTTTACGTTAATTGCACAGGTGCGGTCCATACGCTGGGCAAACGAGGTACTAAATACCGGAGGAATATGCTGGGTAATCACAATCGCAGGGCAATTGGTCGGCATTTTTATAAGCACTTCTTTTATTGCTTCTGTGCCCCCTGTTGAAGCCCCTATCGCTATTACCTTGTTTAATAAAAATTGTGCATTGCTAGGTAAAGGCTCACTCACGGTGCTTACCTTTTTAAAACTTCTTACCCTTGCACCTGCTGCCACGCGCACTTTTTGCTGCACAACATATGCATATTGACTCATTTGCTGCTTAACATTCACGGTCGGCTTGGCAATAAAATCCACTGCACCAAGCTCAAGCGCTTCTAAGGTGATAGGCGAGCCTTGCTGGGTTAGTGTAGAAATCATCACAACGGGCATAGGTCTTAAGCGCATTAGGTTTTTTAAAAAGCTAATGCCGTCCATTTTTGGCATTTCTACATCGAGGGTAAGCACATCTGGATTGAGCAATTTAATCATTTCTCGTGCTTGATAAGGGTCTTCAGCACAGCCAACAACCTCGATATCGCTAGCCTGAGATAATATTTCGCTCAGCAAACGCCTTATCAGTGGTGAATCATCTATTATCAGAACTTTAACCATTACGGCTCCTAAAACAGCTCTATGTTAGTCTCGGTGGCTTTATCTTGTTGCTTAAGGTTTTGCAGGTAGCGCACTTCGCGTTTTTCAATTGTATTGTTGTGCAAATTCTTCAGCTTTTTTACGTGGACTTTGCCCGTATGCGGATGAAAAAAAATTTTTCGAGGCCACGGCCCCCCCATATCTTTTGCAACAAGATTGAGCGACTCTTCCTGAATATACGCATTGGCAAAGCTAATATTACCTATCCCTATGTCGGTCATTGCGCTAATTATTTTGCCGCCACCAAAGAGTTTTATTTTTAAATTTTTTCGCGCAGCACCACCTTTGAGTACTTCGTTGATCAGGTATTCCATTGCCCAATTTCCGTAGCGACAGCTCAAACTATGGGCACTGTTTAATTCTAGGCCTTTTTTTACCGGCAACATAAAATGATTTACGCCACCTATACCGGCTTTTTCATCGTAAACACACGCGGCTATGCACGACCCAAGCACTGTAGAAATAAGCTCATCATTTTTCGATACATAAAATTCGCCAGGTAATATTTTTGCCACCACGCTTGTGCGCCCTGCATCCCAGTAACGTTTTATATGTTCAAACCCTGGGAGCACCGGCCTAAACTGTGCGTGCATTGTGTTGCTTTTGATACATGGTTTTCCCTAAATTTTTAAACTCAGAATGCTCTTTTCCCATACTCTCTGAGTGCCCTAAAAACAAATAACCGTCACGATTAAGTGCATTTGCATAACGTTTAAATAAGGTGTCTTTTGTTTCTTTATCAAAATAAATAACCACGTTACGACATAAAATTAAGTCAAACTGCCCTTTCATGGGCCATTCTTGTAAAAGGTTAAGGCGTTTAAAAAAAATGTGTTTATTTAACTGTGGTTTTACTTTATATGTTTGCCCATCTTTGCTTTTTAAAAACCACTTTTTAAGTACATTGTTTTCTAAGCCATTTACATTAGCCGCGGTATAAATACCCGCTTGTGCTTTGGCTAATACATTAGAATCTAAATCGGTTGCTAAAATTTTTACATCCCAAGAACTTGGGAATAAATCGGCAAGGGTTATTGCTAAGCTGTAAGGCTCTTCGCCTGTAGAGCAACCCGCTGACCATACGCGTACTCGTTTTGTTACTTTGTTACTGCTAAGTAACTGCGGCACTATGGTGTTTTTTAAAAACTCAAAGTGGTGGGGTTCTCTAAAAAAGGAGGTTAAGTTAGTGGTAATAGCATTAATAAATGCGTCAAACTCAGCCTCTTTATTATTGTGTAAGTACTCTAAGTATTGAGAAAAGTTTTTAAGTTTATGCTCTCTTACCCTTCTTGCTAAGCGGGAATACACCATTTCGCGTTTATGATCGCCAAGCACAATTCCGCACGCGTTATAAACTAAAGTGGCAATGTCTTTAAAATTTTTATCGGTACATAAAAATTCTTTCATTGTCATACCATCCCTTGTAAAGCAGGCTTGCTAGGGTATTAACTAGCAAGCCAGTAATGACTAAAACTCTTCCCATTCATCTGCTGAGTCTAGAAAGTTTTCGCCTTTGGGTTGGGTATTTTTTAAATAGCCACTAGGTTGGCGCGCAGGGGGCGCTGAGCGTTCAAAGTGCGTATTTGGCAATGTGTTCATGCCTTGCTGCCCGAGTGAAAAAAAGTGCAATAACTGACGCATCTCGTTTGCTTGCTCAGCCATTGACTCGCCCGCCGCAGACGCTTCTTCTACAAGTGCCGCATTTTGCTGGGTCATTTCATCCATTTGGGCAACCGCTTTATTAACTTGCTCAATGCCTGCGCTTTGCTCTTCAGAGGCCTCGGTTATATCCGAAATCATTTGCGTAACACGTTGTACGCTTGAAACAATTTCTCTGAGTGTTTCGCCCGACTCATTTACAAGCACTGAGCCATCGGTAACTTTTGCAACGCTGTCTCTAATAAGCTCTTTAATTTCTTTGGCTGCTCCAGCTGAGCGCTGCGCTAAGTTACGCACCTCACCAGCAACAACGGCAAAGCCACGGCCTTGCTCACCCGCTCTAGCTGCTTCAACGGCGGCGTTAAGTGCCAGTAAATTAGTTTGAAAGGCAATTTCATCAATCACGCCAATAATGTCTGCAATTTTTTTACTCGACTCGTTAATGGCCGACATACTCGTTACAGCTCTATTAACTACTTCACCACCTTGAATTGCTTTCTCGCAGGTTTCTTCGGCTAAATCGTTAGCGACTTTTGCGTTATCTGCATTTTGCCTTACGGTGCTGGTCATTTCTTCCATACTTGAGGCGGTTTCTTCAAGTGATGAAGCTTGTTCTTCGGTACGCTGGCTTAAATCGGCGTTGCCTTGCGAAATTTCCTCTGCGCCACTGGCTACTAACGTGGCCGATGAGTTAATTCGGTTAATCACATCGGTCAATTTATCTGCTGTAGTATTAGCATCTTGCTTGAGCTTATCGAACGAGCCTTGATACTCTTTTTCTATGCGTTTTGATAGGTCGCCATTGGCCATTGCATCAAGCATTTGCGCGGTATCACTAACGGCATCATCCACAATTTCAACTAAGCTATTTAAACCCTGCGCTAAGCGCAAGAAAAAGCCTTCTTTACCTTTTTCATCTACTCGGGTTTCTAAATCGCCATTACCTGCATCGCTGACTAATTGTGCAATTTCTTTTTCTATTGCAACTTCGCCCGTTCTATCTTCCCACTCAACTACGGTGCCTATGCGTTCTTGTTCTGGTGTAAAAATAGGGTTTGCAACTAAACCAAAGGTGCGCCCGCCTACTTTTATTTCGGCTCGGTAAGTTGTTGTAAGCTTAGCTAGTAGGTTTTGTTGATGAGCCGGATTTTTATGGAATATATCAATGTTTTGCTGCATTAAATTGGTGCTATCAAAGTTTGGCAGCTCCTTTTTCAAATCATCTTCAGCAATACTCATCATCGATTTAACCGCGTTGTTCATGTATACAATTACATTTGAAGCATCGGCTATCATGGTGTTTGTTGCTACGGTATCAAGCGCTTGTTTTACTCGTAAGTTTTCTTGTGCTTCAGCACGTTCTTGCTCTGCTTTTGCTACGCTATCGGTAATATCTTCCCACTCAACAATGGTGCCTAAATGCTTACCTTCATGATTTATCCACGGTGTAGCAATTAAACTAAAAATAAGCCCCGCTAAACGTAACTCAGTTTTATAAGGTTGTTTTAAGTTTTTTAATAGTTCGCGTTGATGAGCTGGGTGCTTATGAAAATCATCAACACACGTGCCTATTAAATTATCAACAGAAAAACTAGGTAGCACACCTTGCAACTCAGTTTCTCGCGCTTTGAGCATTAACTTAACCTGATCGTTTACAAATACAATATTTAGGTCTTTATCGGCAATCATTACATTGGCTTGGCAAACAGTTAACGCACTTGCTAAATCGGCAGCCTTTTTAGACTCGCGCTCTAGCTGTTTTTGCGCGGTGATATCACTGGCGTATTTAATAACTTTATAAGGCTTGCCGTTTAAATCGAAAATAGGGTTATAAGAGGCTTGAATCCATATTTCTTGCCCTTGTTTGCCTATTCGCATGTACTCGCCCGAGTCGTACTCGCCTCGTCCTAACTTATCCCAAAATTGTTTATACTCGTTTGTTTTAGCGTATTCTGGGTCGACAAATAATTTATGATGCTGGCCTTTTATTTCGCTAAGTTGATAGCCTAAACCATTTAAAAAATTATCATTGGCAGTAATAATTGTGCCATCAAGATTAAACTCAATCACCGCCTGAGATTTACTAATTGCCTCAAGTTGGCCTTGCGCTTCAGCGGCCTGTTTCTTTTGTTCGGTAATGTCGGTAGCAAATTTAATTACTTTTAGCACTTGCCCTTGGCTATCAATAATTGGGTTATAGGTAGCTTGGATCCATACCTCTCGCCCTCCATTAGCAAGACGCTTAAACTCATTAGAAATAAACTCACCACCGCGCAAGCGTTGCCAAAAATTTTTATACTCGCTGCTTTGTGCTTCATCTGGTTCAACAAACATAGAGTGGTGCTGCCCTTGCACTTCCTCTAAACGGTATCCCATTGCATTTAAAAAGTTTGAATTAGCCGTAATTATTCTGCCACTGGGTTCAAACTCAATAACCGCTAATGATTTATTTAATGCATTTACGATTAAGTCATTACTTGATTCTGACTGCTTCGGATTACTAAACCATCCCATGCCCATCACCACCTTTATGTTTGTTTTTGTTGCTACATAGCGCTGTGGCTATATATCCATTGTTCTTTGTAAATCAATTAACGAGACCATTTTTTCGCCCACGTTCACCAACCCTGCGACATATTCACAATTACTCGAATCAGACAGGCTAGGGACGGGCTTGGCGTCTTGCTCTGCAATGCTGTAAACATCTGACACCGCATCTACTGCGATGCCCATTATTTTTGAATCGTTTTCAAAAATAACTTTTACAACAATAACAACCGTTAATGGCCCATATTCAGTGCTTGGCAAGCCAAAACGTAAGCGTAAATCTATTATTGGCACTATGGTGCCGCGAAGGTTTATCACTCCTTTAACAAAATCCGGCGCGTTGGGCAGTACGGTAATTTCTTCCCAACTTCTGATCTCTTGCACGGTTAATATATCTACGCCGTATTCTTCGCTAGCCATAATAAAGGTTAAAAACTGCTTAACGCCTTGCTGTTGCCCTAAATCAATTTTGTTGTTTAGCTCGCTTTGTTCACTAATCATGAAGCCTCCAGAGGTGTTTTAGATTCTATGATTAACTCTTGGCTACCTGGTTTTTTAAGCCCTGATAATTTTATTAAGCCGCTAATATCAACAATTAACGATACACGCCCGTCGCCTAAAATAGTTGCTCCAGACACCCCATCTACTTTTTGGTAATTAGCCTCTAAACTTTTTATGACTACCTGCTGCTGCGAAAGTAAGTCATCTACCAGCAAACCCACTTTTTGGTTGTCGGTTTCAACAACCACCAACAAGGTTTTGTCTAATGACTCTATGGCGTTTTGATGATTAAAAATTTGATATAAGCGTAAAATAGGAATGTATTCGTCACGCAGCCTTAGTACATCTAAGTCTTTACCCACTCGGCTTACTTTAGTGATATCAATCTGTAGTGATTCAACAATAGAAATAAGCGGAATAATATAAGTATGCTGGGCAACTTTAACTAATTGACCATCTAAAATGGCAAGTGTAAGGGGCAGCCTAATTGTAAAGGTAGAGCCAACGCCAGGCGCTGATGAAACCTCAACCGAGCCATTTAAAGATTGAATATTGCGCTTAACAACATCCATTCCTACACCACGCCCAGATAAGTCGCTAACCGCATCGGCGGTAGAAAAGCCGGGCATAAAAATAAGCTCGTTAATTTCATCATCTGTTAAATTACAATCAGCGGTGATCAGCTCATTAGCAATGGCTTTTTCTTTAATTTTTTGCGTATTTAAGCCTTGCCCATCGTCCATTATTTCTATCACGATATTGCCGCCTTGATGAAAGGCATTTAAGGTCACGGTGCCCACTGGGTCTTTACCTGCGGCAACCCGCTGTTCAATTGTTTCAAGGCCATGGTCGAGCGAATTTCTGACAAGGTGCACCATAGGGTCAGATATTTTTTCCATTACCGTTTTATCTAGCTCGGTTTGCTCACCTAATAATTTTAACTCCACCTGCTTATTTAGTTTTTGCGCTATATCGCGCACTAAACGCGGAAACCGGCTAAATACAAAGTTAATCGGTAACATACGAATACGCATAACATTTTCTTGCAGGTCTCGGGTATTGTGCGCCAGTTGTGCCAAACCTTCTTGTAATGACGTAATGGTTGATTCGCTAATTTCTTGCTCGCTCAACTGATTTAACATGGCTTGTGTTATCACCAGCTCACCGACCATATTTATTAACGAGTCTACTTTGTCTATTCCTACTCTTATGGAGGTAGACTCTGGTGCTGATGTTGGCTTTTTATCGGCTGTGGGTTTGCTTTTAGGTTTGTCGGGTGCTTTTTGAGCATCGCTAATAGGCGGTGTTTGAGCTGTGCTATCGCTGCTCTTTTCATCAGCGTTTGCGGTGTGAGAAGTGTCTTCATCAAATAACCCGCCACAGAGCTCTATTTTTATATCGGCATCATCTTCTACCCATTCAAATACCTCTTTAATGGCGGCTTCTTTTTCGCTGGTATTTAAAAAAAAGCGCCAGTGTAAATAGCACTCGTCACTGCTTAAATCTTTAATATCTGGGATATCGTCTAAAAATGCCTGTGTTTCAAGCTCGCCGAGTTCAGCTAATTCGCTGATCATAAATAAAGGCTCGTTGCCTGTTTTAAAAAGGTGATGATGCGGTTTGAAATCAATTTGAAAGGTATTTACCTCAGCAGCAGCCGTGACTTCGCTTGCCTCGCTTGGGGCTGAATCGGCTTGCATTTCCAGTACAATTTCAAACTGTTTTTTTAAGGTTGTAGCGTGTGATAAATCAGGCTCTTGCTCTGCTTGCAGCTCACCGAGTAACCCACGCAAGCAATCAACAGCTTTAAGCAATAAATTAACGTGCTCGGTGGTGAGTTCGCGCTCACCTTGGCGTATTTGATCCAGTAGGGTTTCTAGCACATGGGTAAACTCAGCCACAGAGTTAAAGCCAAAGGTGCCACTGCCCCCTTTAATTGAGTGCGCAGCTCTAAAAATAGTATTTATTGTTTCTAAGTCTTCTTCGCCGGGCTCTAAATTTAATAGCTCGGCCTCCATTGTATCTAGGCCTTCAAAACTTTCTTCAAAGAACACTTCAAAAAATTGACTTAAATCTATACTCACGCCGCACTCCTCAGTTAACGAATTACTTTTTTAAGTACCGCTAGTAACTGATCCGGGTTGAAAGGCTTTACAATCCAGCCTGTTGCGCCAGCTGCTTTACCTTCTACTTTTTTATCTAATCCTGACTCTGTGGTTAGCATAAGTAGCGGCGTAAATTTGTAATCAGGAAGACCCCTGAGCTCTCTGATAAGCGTAATGCCATCCATAATGGGCATATTTACATCTGAAATTACCGCATCAAAACTTTGCTGCTTGGCAATCGCGAGGGCTTCGCTGCCATCTTTTGCTTCGGTAACATCAAACCCTGCGGTTTTAAGCGTAAAGCTCACCATTTGACGCATTGACGCAGAATCATCAACCGCTAAAATTTTCTTCATATAAACCTCTAACCTTTACTTTCAAGTGTTAAATATTGACTTAAGCCAAGTTGATTAATGGCGTTTTGAAGTGCATCACTGCTGCCTACCCATACAATTTTATGATGTATGGTAAGTAGGTGTTTTTGTAAGGCACACAAAAGTTGAATTGACGCGGTATCGGCTGAAACAACCTCACTGACATCTAAACAAATATCGTTGTTGCTATTGAGTTCTTGTAATAAATCTTGGTGAAGAGTCTCTACTTGCATAATCGCAAGTTCGCTTGGAAGTTTTAGCATTTTTTCAGGACTTTCCCTGTCAATTCAATTCATAACAAAAGCTTAGCCTTAGTTATTAAAATTGCCATAAAAGGCTCAAAAAAATTAATAAAACTTTTAAAAGTGGCGCTAAAAAGCAAAAAAGGAGCCTAAGCTCCTTTTAAAATGCGTGAAAAGTTTAAAACTAGTTTTTATAGTAATCCGCTATTTGTTTAAATTCGCTAATGAGTTGAGTGGTATTAATAAGGGGCACATTCCCTTGTTGGAACTCAGGCTTAAATATGGCTCTTACCGCTCCATTTGCATCAACTAAAGCCACCGAAGCACTATGATCGACCGCATATTCTGATTCTTGTGAGTCACTAATGGCATAAATTAGACCAAGCTCTCTAACCACCGGGAATAGGTTTTTGTGCTCACCCGAAACAGCTAAAAAGTCAGGGTTAAAATAATCAATATACGCTTTGCGCTTTACCGGCGTATCGCGTTGAGGGTCTACCGACATAAACCAAATTTGCAGTGGGTATTCGTTATGTAACTTTTTATACACGCTGTTTAGTTTAGCAAGCGTTAATGGGCAAATATCTGGACAACTGGTATAGCCTAAAAACACTAAGTTCCACTGCCCCAAAAATTGCGCTTTGGTGACTAACTCACTGTTTTGGTCGTTAAGAGTAAAATCAGAAAGAGGCTTTGCTTGCTCATACACTAAGGCTTGCACATCGGGTGTACTATTTTGCTCTGAGCAAGCGACTAGTAAAAACGAAAAAATTACAACTAAGCTAATCCGTAACTGCTTCATAAAGGGAGCCATTTATCTATAAATAAGACCACGAAGAGTACCATTAAATGCACAATTGAAAAGCGAAATAAGTCCATTGCGGTGTCATCGGTAGGGGCTAATTTAAGCTTAACCGCTTTATACAAAAAGAGTGCATTGAGCACGCATGCGCCTACTAAATAAATACCGCCCGACATACCAATTAAATAAGGTAATACACATACAAGCGCCAGTAATATGGTGTAAGCCACAACACAGGTTTTGCAAAAATCGATACCGTGAGTCACTGGCAACATAGGAATTTTAGCGCGTTCGTAATCGCTTTTGCGTGCTATTGCCAGTGCCCAAAAATGCGGTGGGGTCCACGTAAATATAATCATTACGAGTAACCATGGCGCGGCTGCCATTTGATTGGTTTCAGAAACCCAACCCAATAAAGGCGGCATTGCCCCAGCCAAGCCACCAATCACAATGTTTTGCGGTGTGGCACGCTTTAAAAAAGAGGTATAAATAAAAGCATACCCAACTAATGCAAACAAAGTAAGTACGGCTGTTAGAGTGTTTGCCCAAAGCATTAGCATTATAAAACCAGCAACCCCTATCACGCCTGCAAAGCTTAGCGCATGGGTTTTACTAAGCCGGCCTTTAGCTACAGGGCGGTGGCGTGTGCGCGCCATTTTTGTATCTATTTCGCTATCAACAACATGATTTATTACCGCCGCAGCGCCAGAGAGCAAACCAATGCCTAATAAACTAATAAATTGTACTGCAATGCCTCGCCCTACATCAGGCGCCAGTGCCAAGCCAACCCAAGCAGTAAGTACCAACATAGCCACTACTTTAAACTTGCTAATAGCTAAGTAATCTTGCAGTAAATTATAAGCACGTTGAATAAAAGGGTGTGCGCTAATAACCTGTAGGTCTTTTTTATCGAGTGTGAGTGCCATAATTATTCCCCTTTAAGTGCGTGCTTTTAGGTAGTAACACAACCTAACCATAGTCAATAACAAGATAGCTGCCATTAAATTGTGCGCCAGCGCCACTCCAAGCGGAAAGTGCCAATGCACCACCGCAAGCCCCAAACTAATTTGGCAAAGTAGCGCAACAAGCACGCTGACAGTACAGTGTTTTATTTTTGCAGATTGCGCCTGACTGTATATACGCCACATAATTAGCGCCAACACAATACATGTAACTAGCGCCCAAATTCTGTGTAGTAGATGAATAGACATACGCGCCTGTTGCGATAGCACTCCGTACTCATAATTACTGTGCTCAAGCGGCAGCTGAAACACACTACTGAGTGAAAATGGCTGCGCATAACTACACAGCGGTAAGCCATTACAGTGTGGCGCCGCATAATTTGCTGCAAGCCACCCACCTAATGCAATTTGAATAACCAACACAGCCAATGCAACTAAGCTCAATGAAAAATAGCCTTTAGCGCTACTATCTCCGCCCTCTATGGGTTTAGTAGTTAAACGTAGGTATAAAAGAGTGATTAGCGATAAAATACTAAATCCCCCCAGCAAATGCCCCATTACAATGAGCGGTTGTAAGTTCATAGTAACGGTCCACATACCCAGCGCAGCCTGAAATATAACTAACAACAATAAGGCTAGCGGTAATTTAACCGGCGTGTTTGAGTAATGGCGCTTTACAAAAGCCAATACAAATAGCGCTAAAATAAGCAACCCCAGCGCGCCTGCAAAGTAACGGTGGATCATTTCTTTCCACGCTTTGGCGGTTTCAAACATCATATCTGGATAACTTTGGGTAGCCAGTGCGATATCGGCTTCATGCTTTGGTACAGTTAAAAAGCCATAGCAACCGGGCCAATCAGGACAACCAAGCCCTGCGTCACTTAAACGTGTATAAGCACCTAGCCCTACCACCAACAGCGCAAGTAACCCCGTTGCAAGTACCCAGTTTTTATAATTTTTATACATAGGAATCTCCCATTAACAATGCGCTATTAATTAGCTTGAACGAGAATAGTTAAGTAGTTTTTTTAAATCTTTTAATAAACCTTTTTGCACTAAACGGTTTTCTTGTGGCTGCTCTTTAAACGGATATTCAAGCACCACTAACCCCATATGATCGATTAAATATAAGCTAGCGGGCTGCAAATTTTGTTGCGCGTTAAAGGTTTTCCAAGGAATGTTTTTAACTTTAGGCGCCCCCATTACAGCCATATCAACCTTGCCCTGATTTTTTCCTAAGGCGATATATAAGTTATCAAGCGCATTGAGCTGCTCATTGCACGAAGCATTACATTTATTGGAGTAATTAAGCGCAATTGTCCATTGCTTAGGGTTATGTTGCTGCCAGTTTTCAAGCTTTACTTCGTGCTGTAAAAACTCGCCATTATTGGTAATAGCGCTCGGCAACCAGTCTAGTTTTAGCGCACCATATGCAAGTATTAGCGGTACAGCGCAACATACAACAAACAAAACTAAGGGGTTATTTTTCATTGTTAGTCCTCTTTTTACTGGCAAAAATGGCCACCACTACACAGGCTAAGGCTATTAAAAACCATTGCACTGCATACGCTTGGTGCTTTTGCGGACTCATCACCACCGCTTTATAATGCGGTATAGCTAGCGCATCTCCTACACCTTGACGATAAGCCATAAAATTAAATAACGATTGATTACTCTGCTCACTTAGCTTTTGTAAATCTATTGATTGAATTCGTTTTTGAAGGTCTTGTTTTGTCGCATTGGTTTGTAAGTTAAAGCTCGTTAAATTTCGCTCTTTTATCTGCGCTTTAAACGTAATATTACGTTTAGGAAGTTGGATGTTCGGTAGTTCGCTGCGTGAAATAGGCGCTTTTACCCACCCTAAATTAACGAGTAAAGCGTCACTTGCTTGGCTTGGCTTAAATAACACCAATAAATCGTAACCGACTTGCCCTTGGTAAACTTGGTTATCTAAAAGCCAGTATTGCTGATTTATTATTTTTCCGGCAAGCTCAACCACTACACCTGTTTTATTCCACTTTGAAGGCATTGCCTGTAATTGCTGCCAGCTCATTACGCCTTGGGTTTGCATGTTAGCTATAGCTGTTAACTGTTGCTGCTTTTGCTCAGCCCTTGCTAATTGCCAATACCCTAAACGTACACATACCAGCACCACAGCTACCACAACGCAAAGTGCGATAAATGAGCTAAGCTTTTGTTTACGCCTTAAAATTAACTGCATAAAGGGTCAACCCAGTGATTATTAAAATTATTATTGTGCTGCTGTTACTATTTATACTTTTCAACTTGTTTAGAGCGCTATTTATTATGGTGACCGATAAATCTGGCGGTCGGCCTATGTCGCATTTTTTAGGCCGTCGCGTACTGTTTTCTGTGGTGGTTTTGGTGATGGTGATAGCCGCTGTAAAACTTGGTTTTATAAAGGCTAATCACTCACCATTAACCGTTACAACACATACACAAAAACAAATAAACACAGCCACACCACATCAACAAAATGCCAGTACCAAGCCGCTGCTTGAAACGCAAAATGTTTATCTTTCGTAAAGTGGCCTTTTAAAATACGCACAAATACAACAAACAAAATAATGGCGCCAAGGGTCACATGCATGCCATGAAAACCTGTCAGCAAAAAGAATGTATTCCCGTAAATGCCTGCATCTAGTGTTAAGTTTAAGTCGTTGTAGGCATAAATATATTCTTCCACCTGCAGTGCTAAAAAGCACACACCCAATAAAATGGTTGCCCCCAGCATCACTTTTAGCGGTTTACGTTTATTGTTTTCAATGGCTACGTGAGCAAAATGCAAAGTAACCGAAGACGCTAATAAAATAAGCGTATTAATAAGGGGTAAGCCTTGCCACCCCATAGCTTGCGTGGTTTCACCTGCTGGTGTGGTTAGTAGTGGCCATACGGCCTCAAAGGTCGGCCAAAGCACCTCGTTGGTCATCGCATTATTCCCAGCGCCGCCAAGCCAAGGCACCGACAGTATGCGGGCGTAAAATAATGCGCCAAAAAAGGCCATAAAAAACATAACTTCAGAGAATATAAACCAGCTCATTCCTTGTCGAAATGAGCGGTCCATTTGCGCTGAATATAAGCCTTGGTCAGACTCGCTAATTACATTTTTAAACCAGCTAAAAATCATATACAGCAGCACTGCAATGCCTGCATATAGCAGGTACACACCGCTGCCCCCTTCACTTTCTAAGTTCATGACTGTTAAAGCCGCACCCACTGCAATAAAAAATAACGCCACCGCGCCCACTATGGGCCAAGGACTTTGCTCGGGTACGTAGTAGTTTTCATAATCTTGATTCATGTTACTTGCTCCTAGTTTTACACTAGACATGCAGGCTAGTTATTACTTGCTACTAGCTGCTCACTAATATCAAATACGGTGTAAGATAAAGTTAGCTCTTCTACATCGCTCGGCAGTGCAGTATCAACATAAAAAAGCAGCTTAAACTCAAGCTCTTCACCCGCTTTTAGCGGTTGTTGATCAAAGCAAAAGCACGCTATTTTATGTAAGTACTTGGCTGCCTTTCCGGGCGATACAGAAGGCACCGCTTGCATTACTTTATCAATATCACTGGTGTTTTTTGCGCTAAACATCACCTCACGCATGGCACCTGGTTTCACATCAACACTGTATTCTTTAGATTTAACAATAAACGGCGCACCACTTTGCGCATGGGTTGTAAAGCTCACACCTATTTCTCGGTTTTGTGCAACCTGTGTACTTTGTTTAGCTTGCTCAAGTGATGGCTTGCCATTAAGCCCAGTTATGTCGCAAAACACGTCATATAAGGGCACTAAGGCAAATGCAAAAGCAAACATACCTATACAAATAAGAATTAGGCGCTTTAATAGCGGTGCATGTGTCATTATTTAATTTCCGGCGGCGTAGAAAAAGTATGATACGGCGCAGGAGAGTCCACTTCCCACTCTAAACCTTCAGCACCATCCCATACTTTTGCAGGGACTTTATCGCCCCCTCTGGCACATTTAATTACCACCGCCACAAAGAGTAACTGCGATAAACCAAAGGCAAACCCACCTATGCTTATGATTGCGTTAAAATCAGCAAACTGCAGGGCGTAATCGGGAATACGGCGCGGCATGCCTGCCAGCCCTACAAAATGCATAGGAAAAAACAATACATTTACGCTTACCAGCGATAACCAAAAATGCCACTTAGCCAAGGCAATGTTGTACATATTGCCCGTCCACTTAGGCAGCCAATAATAAGCCCCCGCCATAATCGAAAATATTGCCCCCGTAACTAACACGTAATGAAAGTGTGCCACCACAAAGTAAGTATCGTGATACTGAAAATCAGCAGGGGTTATAGCCAACATCAGCCCCGAAAAGCCCCCTAAAGTAAACAGCACAATAAAGGCAATACTAAATAGCATGGGCACTTCAAAACTTATTGACCCTCGCCACATAGTGGCTACCCAGTTAAATACTTTTACCCCTGTAGGCACCGATATCAGCATGGTCGCGTACATAAAAAATAGCTCGCCAGCAACGGGCATACCGGTCGTAAACATATGATGCGCCCACACTATAAAGCTCAGTAATGCAATAGAGGAGGTTGCGTAAACCATTGAGGCATAACCAAATAGTTTTTTACGTGAGAATGTAGGCACTATGGTCGAAATAATACCAAAGGCGGGTAAAATCATGATGTACACTTCGGGATGGCCAAAAAACCAAAATATGTGCTGAAACATCACCGGATCGCCGCCACCTGCCGCATCAAAAAAGCTGGTTCCAAAGTATTTATCGGTGAGCACCATAGTGACCGCTCCGGCCAGTACGGGCATAACAGCAATTAATAAAAATGCGGTTATTAGCCATGTCCAAACAAATAATGGTAGTTTCATCCATGTCATGCCTGGGGCACGTAAATTAACAATGGTCACAATTACGTTTATTGCGCCCATAATTGAGCTAATCCCCATAATGTGCACTGCAAACACAAACATTGCAGTGTTATCGTTACTATACGTTGTTGAAAGCGGCGCATAGAATGTCCAGCCAAATGCGGGGCCGCCTCCAGGCATTAATAACGAGGCCAATAAAATTAAAAAAGCGAAGGGTAAAATCCAAAAGCTCCAGTTGTTCATTCTGGGCAGTGCCATATCTGGCGCGCCAATCATGAGCGGTACCATCCAGTTAGCAAGTCCCGTAAAGGCTGGCATTACAGCACCAAACACCATAATTAAACCGTGTACTGTGGTCATTTGGTTAAAAAAGTGTGGGTCTACCAATTGTAATCCTGGCTGAAATAACTCAGCCCGAATAACCATGGCCATTGCACCGCCAATTAAAAACATAGTCAGCGAAAAAATTAAGTACATGCTGCCAATATCTTTATGGTTTGTTGTGTATAACCAACGCTTAAAACCTTTGGCTGGGTGATGGCCGTGGTGAGCGTCATTGGCGTTAGGTTGTTCTACTATGCTACTCATTAGTTCGCCTCCGCATCAAGTGCTGCCTGAATTTCACTAGGTTGGATGACATCACCCGTTTCATTACCCCACGCATTACGTTTATAGGTAATTACCGCTGCAAGTTGTTTAATTGAGAGCTGCTTTGCAAATGCCTGCATTGCAGTTCCTGGGCGGCCATGAATCACTACATCAATGTGATCTTTTATATCACCCAAAACAATGGGGCTGCCTTTTAGCGCAGGAAATACGCCCGGTAACCCCATACCAGTAGGTTGATGACACGCAGCGCAACTTGCCATATACACTTGCTCACCTAGTGTCATTAGCTCTTCTTTAGGAATTGTTGTCTCAAGCAATGCGGCATCAGCAAGTGCGGCTTTTTGCTTAGCTTGCTTAGCATCTGCAAGCCATGCGTTAAAGTCCTCTTGCGATTTAGCTTCAACCACCACGGGCATAAAACCATGATCTTTACCGCACAGCTCTGCACACTGCCCTCGGTAAATACCTTCTTCGTTAATGTTGGTCCACGTTTCGTTGATAAACCCCGGATTGGCATCTTTTTTAACGGCAAAATCGGGGACCCACCAAGAGTGAATAACATCATCAGAGGTCATTAAAAAACGCACCTTTTGATTAATTGGCAGTACTAAAGGTTTATCAACCTCAAGTAAATAATTAGGGTTTTTATTAGCAAGGTTGGCTATTTCGTCTTGAGGGGTAGATAAAATAGAGTAAAACTCTACGTCTTCGCCCATATATTCATAATGCCACTTCCACTGTGACCCTGTAATTTTAATGGTTAAGTCAGCCTTACTGGCATCTTCCATCGCAATGAGGGTTTTAGTGGCAGGGATTGCCATGGCAATTAAAATAACAAACGGAATGGCAGTCCAAAGAATTTCTACTTTGGTACTTTCATGAAATTGGGCAGGAACTGCCCCTTTAGATTTACGGTGATGAATCAGTGCCCAAAACATTATTGCGAACACTATCACCCCAATCACACAACATATTAAAAATATGGTCATGTGTAGCTGATATACATTATTACTTATATCGGTTACGCCCTTGCGCATATTGTATTGGCTATTAGCCAGCACTTGCTGCGGGAACATAATCAACACAAGCCACAAGGTAGAGGTTAGTTTACCCATGTGACGGCTCCTTTGATGCTATTGCGAATGCAAAGCGAAGAGGCATACGGCTTAAACGCCAATTCGTTATTTTTATTTTTTAACCAATCTTATTTTTGATTGGTATCGCTAGGACAACAAAAGGTTTGTGTATATTGTGTGTTCTCATAACTAAAAAGCTGTGAGTTATTGTTAGTCCAGCACATTAATGATTAGCTAAAAAACGTACAACAAGCAAGTTTTAGTATAAAAAACAATCAAGTGATATTTTAAAATTGACTAAATGACGGCGTATTAAATTGTTATTTAACAGCCAAGATACGAGCAAAATTAAGGGATGTAACACGCTTAGGAAGATAAAAGTATGAGTGAAAAAAAGTTTACAGCCTAAATAATTTTAGGGCGTTTTGAGATGGCGGAAGGTTTGTTTTTAAAACAAAAATGCACACTAAAAAGTGCGCATTTATAAATATTAATTAAAAATCGTTAAAAATTACATCCAGTCGGCATTTCTTATTACGCCAACAGCTAACCCTTCAATATTAAACGATTCGTTTTCAAGGTCTACCTCTATAGGCGTAAACTCTTCGTTTTCGGCGTGCAATAATACTTTTCGGCCTGCTTTTTCTAGGCGTTTTACGGTTACGTCTTCATCTACTCGTGCAACCACAACTTGGCCGTTTTCTGCTGTTTGAGTACGATGTACCGCAAGTAAGTCGCCATCCATAATACCTATATCTTTCATACTCATGCCGTTAACACGCAGTAAAAAGTCGGCGGCTGGTTTAAACATAAGTGGGTCTATTTTACAGTGACTCTCAACATGTTCTTGCGCCAAAATAGGCGAACCCGCTGCAACTCTACCTATTAATGGTAGACCTAGTTGCTCAGGCTCCTCTTCTTCAACCAATTGAATACCACGGCTTGCGCCTGGTTTCATTTTAATAACACCTTTTTTGGCAAGCGCTTTTAAGTGCTCTTCTGCGGCATTGGCACTTTTAAAACCAAGTGTTTGCGCAATTTCGGCACGTGTAGGAGGCATACCAGTGTCTTTAATAAAAACTTTTATTAGTTCGAGTATTTGAGCTTGGCGTTTAGTTAATGGTCGCATACAACTGGTTTTCCATACAGTACATTTAACTGTGAGTATATACAGTTAAATAAAAATCGCAAATTTAAATTGTGCTTTAAAATAGCTAAATACACCGCACCTGGATAAATTTTAGGTAATTACAGACGTTCAGTATTTAAAATGCTATAAATTTGCTTTCAATATAAAGGAGTAATTATGAGTATTTGGCATCAACCCATCACATTAGAGCTTTGCAAACAGTTAGATGAGGGAATAAACGGCCAAGGCACGCTGATGAAAACCATGGGCATAGAAATAACCGAAATAGGAGATGATTACCTAGTGGCTACCATGCCTGCTATTCCTGAGCATCATAATCCTATTGGTATGGTACATGGTGGCGCAAATGTGGTACTTGCCGAAACCGTAGCAAGCTACGCCGCTAACTTTGTAGTGGACTTTACAAAATTTTATTGTGTTGGACAGGAAATTAGCGCCAGCCACTTAAAGGCCTCTCGAAATGGCACTTTAACCGCCGTTACTCGTGCATTTCATATTGGTAAGCGCAGTTCTGTATGGGAAATAAAAATAACCAATAGCCGCGGCGAGCTTTGCTGCGTATCAAAAATGACCGCAGCGGTTGTCGAGCGCAAATAATTAACTATGGCTACTTTTCGATAGGGTAAATCGTTATTTCCATACCAGCGCCAATGGCAGATATACGTAGCAGTGTATCTGCATGTAGAGCTTGGTTAAAACACTTAGGTGACGTGCCCGACTCAAAGCCTATATCAAACGTTCTGCGCGAACAGCTTAGCCACTGCTTAAGCGCATTACGTGAACACGACTCTATTAATTCACATAAGTGGTTGATTGCTTTGTCTGGCGTGGTTATATCACCTGAGGCTTCAATACGCGCCAATTGACGATATTCGTCTTTGTCATAATGCAAAACCATCGCGTTTTTCTTTAAGTCTGCCACTAGGGCGCTAATATCTTGTTTAGACTCAAGCTCTAGATCTACATTTAAAAATTGAATTTCCGACATTGTCTGCTTTTTACCCTCTTATAGTTTCATCGCAAACTTTAACGCAGTTTTACTTTTATACCAAATCAACTAAGCGCTAAACATGGCTTTATTCATAGAAAATACCTGTTTAAACGCCATTGGCACCTAATTTGCCTTATAAAACGGGTTAGGCTAATTACGCTTAATTTTACCGTTTATGTATAAAAGTTATACACACTCTGTGTAATTAAACGCTTCAGGAGGACAATTATGGTAGATCATGGCCCGCAAATTAAAAACGACGATCAGTACGATGCGCTTCGAGATGAAGGCATGAGCAAACAAAAAGCCGCGCGCATTGCTAATAGCAATACTCATAAAACCGCTGTCAAAGGCGGCAAAGCCTCAAAGTATGAGCAGCGCACTAAAAAGCAGCTGTACAATAAAGCTAAAGAGCTCGGCATTAGTGGCCGCTCTAAAATGAGCAAACAAGGGCTAATAAATGCCTTACGTGAGCATTAAACACAGCCTCACTGATTTTTTAACGCTCCTTTTTATTATTTTTATAAAGTTAGAGTAAGCTTATGAATAACTGCGACAAAATGCCGCAGTAAAAGCATGGGCTGCTGTAATACACTAACGCAAAAAATAATAAGAAGCACAAAATGAGAAAACAACTATTTAAGCGCGCTCGAAAACTACATAAGTGGCTAGGCTATTTACTTGCCTTACAAATTTTAGCTTGGCTTTTAGGCGGCTTAGTAATGAGCGCGATACCACTTGAATACGTACACGGTAAGCACCTTGCTAAGCGCATACTTACAAACCCATTTACTCAAGCAGATTACCCCACATCACTCGATAATATTACTGCGCAAGTGCCTAACCCCACGCAAATAGTGTTTGAGCACTTTTTAACGACCCCGCTTATTACTGTTATTAATACTGACGAGCAGCAAAGCTTTAATGGTTTAACGGGGCGCCCTTTTCAGCCACCCACTAAAATACAAATTACCGCTAATGCACAAGCGCATTTACTCATCGACGCTAAGCCAATTAGCACAACGCTTTTAAAACAAGGCACTCGAGAGGTGGGATATAAAACAAATGTGTGGCAAGTACAATTTAACGACACCTTTAATACCACGCTGTATTTAAATGCAATTAACGGCAAAGTTATCACCGTTCGCAGCACACTATGGCGCATATTCGACTTTTTTTGGATGCTACACATAATGGATTACGATGAGCGAGAAGATTTTAACAACCCGCTTCTCATCAGTTTTGCAGCCACCAGCGTACTTTTTTGTTTATGCGGTATTATTTTATTAATACAAAACGTTAGGCTAAAAAAACTTACACGTGTTGGTCAATCAAAATAGGGTTGCCGTCTGGGTCGGTAATAATAAAACTTTTATCACCCACAGGCTCAACCTGGATATGAGCGCTTTGAAAATATTCGCTAAGCGCATCAACATCCTTAAACTCTGTAACGGTTTGTGCGTTTTGATCCCAGCCAGGATTGAAGGTCAGCATGTTTTTATCAAACATACCCGAGAACAAACCAATTAAATGCTCACCGTTTTTCATCACTAGCCAGCTTTGCTCTATCTTACCTGCAAACTCGCTAAAGCCCAGCTTTTCGTAAAACGCTTTTGAGGCTCTAATATCTTTAACCGTTAAACTTATTGAAAAAGCACCTAGCATAGTCATCTCCTCGCTATTTTTTATATCAGTATAGAGTGTACTAAACATTGCGGATTAAAATTTGCTCAGGCTTTATCTTTTAGCAGCAAAACTTTAGACTAGCGCCTCCTGTAGTTCACGTATGTGATGGATATGCTTAAATTTATTTTGGCCTTTGTGGCTTGTTGTATTTGTTTTTCTGCATCGAGTGAAGAATTTACCCGTTTTTCAACGGCTAAAAGGCACTTAATTAAAACCCTACCCGAAAACGCCAAAAGCCTTTACTGCGGCTGCGACATTAAAAAGCAAGGTAAAAAGCTAATCCCCGACCCTAGCAACTGTGGTTATATTCCGCGTAATACGTTAACTTCCTCTGGCAAGGTTAATGTACGTGCACTGCGTATAGAGTGGGAGCATATAGTGCCGGCGTGGGAATTTGGTCACCAGTTACAATGCTGGCAAAACGGTGGTCGTAAAAACTGTCGCAAGGTTAGTGCTAAATTTAGAAAAATGGAAGCCGATATAAACAATTTAGCCCCTGCTATTGGCGAAATTAACGCAGATCGCTCTAACTATCGCTTTGGTATGCTTAGCGAAAACGCTACCCAATATGGCCGCTGCCAAGTAAAGGTTAACTTTAAACAACGCGTTGTAGAGCCTCCTTTTTATGCCCGTAAGCGCATTGCCGACACCTACGCTTATATGCAAAAAACATACGGCTTAAAAATATCAGCTAAACAGCAAAAGCTATTTAATGCCTGGCAAAAACAAGCATTTGCAGATAAAAACAGCGCAAGTAAGCTGTAGCACACCTAAGTGTATACACTCATTTACATAATTTAGGGGCTAATACGTTGAATAAATGAACGGGTGTTGTAGTATTTCAAACAACTTATTTACAAAAAGTAGTTTTGTATGTTTAAAAATAATAAAGCAACACTCGCTATTATTGCTGCACTTTCAAGCCTAACGCTTGTGGGCTGTGGCGGTGGTAGCAGCATGAATGAAACGCCCGACCCAGTCGTCACACCTCCTGCAAGCACAGCCCCAACATGGACGGCAGGTGTGTTTGAGCCATCGGATGAGTTAAAAAACTTTTGCGAAAACCCACGCACAGGTAACGATCCGTTTAATAATAATGAGCCCTACCCTGACCAAGCGGGTTCGGCCCTTTACGAAAAGCTTTGGCTTCGCTCGTGGAGCGACGAAACCTACCTTTGGTATGATGAAATAGCTGATAACGACCCTGAAAACTTTGCTACAGTGGCCGATTATTTTGCCCAACTAAAAACCGAAGAACTAACCGACTCTGGTGCTAAAAAAGATAATTTTCATTTTTCAGAGCCTTCTGAGGACTACTTTCAAGAAGCGCAATCAGGTGTAACCTCAGGCTATGGTATAAATTGGGCATTTATTGGCGACCCAGCTGATAGAATTTTACGTGTTGCCTACCTAGAAGACGCCTCACCAGCAAGCCAAATTGGTTTTCAACGTGGCGATACTGTACTTGAAGTTGATGGCGTAAGCATTAATACCAGCACGCAAGCAGGCGTAGATACCTTAAACGAAGGCTTATTTAGCCCCACTAATGGCGACTCGCACACCATCGTGGTGCGCAGTAACGATGGCGCTGAAAAAACCTTTAACGTAACTGCCGGCAACATAGAGCAAACACCGGTTCAAAACGTAAAAACCATTACCACTGCAAATGGCACTAGCGTAGGGTACATGCAGTTTAATAGCCATATAGGTATTGCCCAAGAAGGCTTAATTGCTGCAGTTAATAAATTTAAAACCGATAACGTAGAAGAGCTTGTTATCGACTTTAGATATAACGGAGGCGGTTTATTAGCGCTTTCTTCGCAGCTGGCTTACATGGTGGCGGGCAGCGCCAACATTCAAAACCGTATTTATTACCAAACTCAGCAAAACGATAAACAACCGGTAGAGTCGCCTTTTCCGTTTATAGATGAAGAAATTGATTACTCAACTTTTTTTAGCACTGGCGAAAGCCTCCCCGATTTAAACCTATCTAAGGTGTATGTGCTTAGTACATCGGGTACGTGTTCAGCCTCAGAAGCCTTTATTAATGGCTTAAAAGGCATTGACGCCGAGGTAGTGCTCATTGGCGACACAACCTGCGGTAAACCATACGGTTTTACCCCAACACATAACTGTGGCACCACCTATTACACCATTCAATTTAGCGGTATTAACAGTAAAGGGTTTGGTGAATATGCAGCAGGCTTTACGCCAACGCCTACACCACAGTTTGATGCTGATGTAAAAGGCTGTGTAGTCAGTGACGACTTTGATAATCAACTAGGCGATCCAAACGAAGGGATACTCTTTACTGCGCTTTATCATATTGATAATAACGGCACGTGCCCTGTTAGCACCGCCTCTGCAAGTATTAAAACGCAAGTACAAAGCGCTGCTGGCGATAGCAAGCAGCTATTACCTTTAAACGCACCTAATAACGTTAACCGTGGCAATATGGATTTAACCTGGCCTACGTTAAATAAGGATAAGTAATGGCTAAACTACTGGCAATATTAACCTTATTATTTATTGGAGGCTGTAACAGTATGAGTAATGCCACTGCTAAGCCTGCACTACTAACCGAGGTAAACCCAGGCGTTATAGCCACGCTCCAGCAAGCGATTATAAAAGCAAAGGGCGGCACACTAGTTACGCTGGCCGACACCGTTTTTACTAAACGCAGCGAGTTATTACTAAGCCATGGAAATAGTAAAGACTCAAATGGTATGCCCATAATGGGCGCGCATAATATCAAGCCAGAAAAGTTTGTTTTACAAATAATCGGCAAGCAGTGCGTGCTTTATTATCCTAAAAAAGATATGTCTATTGAGCTTAAAAACGTAAGCTGTAAAGCACAATAAAATACTATTAAAAAGGCACACAGCATTTATGCTGTGTGCCTTTATCATTTTTCTCTTGGTTTATAAGTCTTGATGCGGACCAAACACTTCGTAATGAATATGCTCGTTTTTAACGCCTAGTGCCAGTAACTGGCTTTTCACAAACGCCATAAACCCAGCGGGGCCGCATAAGTAAAAATCGCCATTTGTAAGAGGTAACTGTGTTTTTATGGCAGCTAAGTCCATTAACCCTGTAAAATCAGCCCTATCACTACTTTGATTAAACCACGTAATAGTTTGCAAGCTGTTATAAGCCGCACTTAATTCATTTAAATAGTGTGCAAATGAGTGCTGCTGCGTATTTTCGCACGCATGTAAATACATAATATTTTGCTTAGGGTTATCGCTTAATAGCGTTTCGAGCATCGCAAGCATTGGGGTTTGCCCTACACCTGCTGAAATAAGTACCGCTGGTTTTTTACTATTTCGTAAAAAGAAATCTCCTGCAGGCGGGTACAGTTCAACTACGTCGCCTTGAGCTAGTGAGTGTAAATAATTAGACACCATGCCAGGCTTTGGCTGTAGCTCTTTTTTAACGCTAATACGGTAGTTTTTACCATTGGCTTTTTGTGAAATAGAATACTGGCGAATCTCTTCATATTCAGCGCCCGCTGGTTTAACTTTAACCCCTAAATATTGGCCAGGTTTATGGGTAATAACCGCTTTGCCATCTATAGGCGTAAGTGTAAAACTTGTTACGAGTGCTGATTCAACCTGTTTGTTGGTTATTTCAAATTGGCGCGTGCCCGCCCAACCACCGTGTTTATTTTTACTGTGCTCATATAAAGCCGCTTCTTCGGTAATACAAATATCAGCAAGCAGTGTGTAAGCTTCACGCCAAGCGTATTCTACATCCGGCGTAAACTGCTCTGGTATTAGCTCTTTTAAGGTGCCAATTAAGTGAGCACCAACAATGGGGTAGTGCTCTGGTAAAATATTTAAACTGGTGTGCTTATGGTTAATGCGCGCTAATGCCTCTTTTAACACCGCTAAGTTATCAATATTTTGGGCGTATGCCGCTAAGGCGTTAAACAAAGCAAATTGCTGGCGCCCGGTGTTTTGGTTAGCCATATTAAAAATATTTTTAAGCTCTGGGTTATGGCTAAATAGTCGCTTATAAAAATGATCGGTCACAACCGTGCCGGCTTGCGCTAATAACGGAACAGTGCTTTTAACAATCTCAATGGTTTTATCAGATAACATAATGTAGTCCTGTAGGTAAACTAACCACGGCGCCCATCAACACGACGGCGCGTTAATATAGGTGTGCAGTAAATTAAAAATAACAAAAAAGCCACTAACCACAGCAAGGCACTGAGCTGCCAAGTAAAGTGTGGCCCAATAATTAAGGGGAGTATGGAGCGAGTAATAGCTGCCACCAGCACAAGCGCAAAAGCAACAGATATATATTTAGGTATATTAAGCCTACGCCCTGTATGCCCTAGTGATACACGGGTCATCATGGCTAAAATCATCATCCCTATTGTGCCAATAGTGATAAGGTGGAGCGCATCTTTAAAATGTATTTCGCTAATGTAAAAGCTCAGTGCAATCATCATTAAGCCAACACCTAAAGCAAAATAAGAAAAATGCAAAGACCATAATAAAGGCACTTTTAGCACGTTTGCATGCCACCAAAGTTTTGCTCGAATTAAGTGAAGCACAGCCACTATTGCAACAATGAATGCAGGGCTAATTGAGCTTAAAAATAATTTACTGATAAAAAATAAAGTAATTGCCAATATTGATAAATATAGCAGCGCTTTATCAATTTTAGGAGTGCGTACTTGCTCGCTAAGCGCTAAACCTTTAGCTGTAAAAAAAGGAATAACCCGCCCTGCTACAATGCCGACCAGTAAGCTGACAACCAATACCGCAGTGTCAACTACAGCTAATGCAAGCTGCATGTTGTTATTTAAAACAAGTAGTAAATAAAGAGTATTAAGGGCGCACAACACGCTTAAAATAACTAAAAACGGGTAATTATTTTTACTGCGTGCTGTTATTAGCATATTAGCCAGTGCCGTAATTGCCCCTAGCCACCATGCTAGCTGTAGCACAGTAACAAGCCATAAATTAGCATTAGCAAAATCAGCCAGCTTTATAAAAAACGCTAAACGAGCACTTATCCATACAAAAGTAAGCAGCATAAGTGCTTTGCCACTTATACTTTCAACGCCCGTCCAAGTTTGTGCCGCCGTAAGTAAAAAACCGACTGCTACCACTCCTGCAAAGCCAAATAGCATTTCGTGCGCGTGCCAAAGTGTGGCTGGCATGGTTAAGTGCCAACTAGCATAGCCCGTTAAAATAAGTAGCCAATACCCTATCGATAAAAATGCCAGCAAACCGCCTGCTAAAAAGTAGGGTCTAAATGCAAGCATCCATAACGGCCATTTTGTTACGTGATGAATAGCCACGCGTGCAGGCATTGGCTTTGTTAAATTTAGTGGGCGCATTAGCGTACTTCCTGCCCTAAACCATGTTGAGCAACACAACGCAGCACATAACTAACTTTTAAAATAGCTGCCACTACAATCGTACTAATATGCGCTGATATTTGTACCTGCATCGAAAAGTGCTCTGCGTACGGGTAACTAATTAAAATGCTAACAACCATACAAATAGCGCTAAGCCCTAATACTGTATTAGCAGTAAATAATAGCGTTCTAAAAAATGCGCCTAACTCAAGCTGGTTGTTTACATTATTTAGTGTAAGTGTGTACATAACTACCTCAGTAACCATTAACGTCACTTAGCTATTACACATAGCGTGCCAATAAAATAAAACATTAATATTCAGCAAGTTAACTATAAACGCTTTACAAATTGAGTCTTTATGACACACTCTAATTTAAATCATAGAAACACGAATAGGTCATTTTGACATGAACCAGCAATTCAACCTTACCCAAGTGGCTTTAGAGCTTGCCCAAAGCACGCTGCACGAGCACAGCTTTGATCAATTATTGGCAACGGTTGAGCGTGTAATACCTAGCGATGCCAGTGCATTACTTGTCGTGCAGGGCGAGCAACTTAAACCCTTAGCCATCAAAGGTCTGATGCCCGACAGCCTTGGCAGGCGTTTTAAAATAGCTGAGCACCCACGATTAGCGGCCATTTGTAGTGCAAGCCACGCATTACAGTTTGCACACGACTGCCCCCTGCCCGACCCATACGACGGCCTATTGCTGGCTAAAACGGGCGATATTCCTGTGCATGCTTGCTTAGGGTTACCCCTTTACGATAAAAGCACTTTGCTAGGCGTGCTTACATTCGATAGCTTAAACGCAAATGCCTTTAGCAGTATCAGCGTGGATACGCTAAGCACCTTACAAACACTGTGCAGTGCGCATTTTAAAACAGCCCTAGAGCTTGCCCATTACAAACATCATGCTCAGCATTCAAACGCCCTTGTACAAGCGCTAACGCGTGATGCACTTACTCGCGATGGCGGCGAAATTATTGGCCAAAGCCCTGTAATGCAAACGCTAAAAAATGAAATAAAACTCGTTGCAGCCTCTAATTTTAGTGTATTGGTGTTAGGAGAAACGGGCGTAGGGAAAGAGCTAGTAGCGCGTAATATTCACTTAAATTCTGCCCGAAAAGATCAACCGCTGATTCACTTAAATTGTGCCTCACTCCCCGAAAACCTTGCAGAGAGTGAGTTTTTTGGCCACGCCAAAGGCTCATTTACTGGCGCACAAAATGCCCGCCAAGGTAAGTTTCAGTTAGCTGATGGTGGCACGTTATTTTTAGACGAAATTGGCGAGCTACCATTGGCTATGCAAAGCAAACTATTACGGGTGTTGCAAAGTGGTGAAATACAAACAGTGGGAGAAGACACGCCAAAATATGTGGATGTAAGGGTAATAGCAGCCACTAATCGTGATTTAAAACATGAGGTAGCGCAAGGCCGCTTTAGAGCCGATTTATATCACCGGCTAAGTGTTTACCCTATTACCGTGCCGCCACTTAATAAACGCGAGCACGACATAACTTTATTGGCTGGTTATTTTATTGAACAAACTGCCCGTAAATTAGGTATTAAACAATTAAAGCTAAGCACTGAAGCGCAAGTATTGCTCAACCAATACAGTTGGCCTGGTAATGTACGCGAGCTTGAGCATGTTATTAGCCGCAGCGCATTAAAAGCTAAACAAAGCCAGTGGCAAAACCCAATAATAACAATTACAAGCGAGCACTGCGATTTAGCCCAACAACCAAACAACAACGCGCACGTTAGCACGTCAATTACCGCCCACATTGCTCATCATCAGCCCTTAAAACAGGCCGTTGAATCTTTGCAATTTACGGTTATTACCGAGCAATTAAAACAGCATAATTATAATTGGGCAGCTACTGCACGAACCCTTGAACTCGACAGAGCCAACCTAGTTAGGCTTGCCAAACGCTTAGGCATTAAAGTTAAAAAAACTATTTAACGTGTGGCATGTTACTAAAGTAGGTTTTTAATAACGCAGCAAAGGCTTGCACTTTGGCCGTGCGGTGCACTAAATGGTGAGTAACCAACCAAGAGTCAAACTCCCAATGTAATTTGTCGTGCAATATAGGCACTACGTCGGGGTTATTTTCTATCGCGCTTTGATGCAACCCCCCTATGCCTAAGCCTTTAATAACCGCGCGCGCCGCTTCTGAGGTTTCTGATACTCTTAATTTAATTTGCGACTGAGGAATAAACTCATCAACCCAGCTAAAGTAAGGTACACGCGCATTAAACCCCGCAATACCCGATATAAAATTATGCTGCTTTAAGTCATCTAAGGTTTTTGGCATGCCGTGTTTAGCAATATAACGTTTGTGGGCATATAGGCCGGCCGATAGCTTAGCTAAGTGCTGCGCTATATAGTCGCCTTCATCAGGTTTAGGGCCTACACGTATTGCTATATGAGCTTGTCCGTGGTCAAGCCTTAGGCGCTTTTGCTCTAAAATCACTTCTAGCTGCACTTGTGGGTGCAATGTTTGAAACTGCTCACACACGTTGCTTAGCATATCCATAAAACCACTTACGGTAGTCAGTAACAAGCTCCCTCTGAGCTCACTATCGGCTGCGGCAATGGCATTATGTAAACCTTCGAGTGAGTTATCTATTGCTTGTGCGGTTTCAAATAATTTTGCCCCGCTTTCGGTTACTTTATATCCGCGCGCATGGCGATGAAATAACCGTACATTTAAGTTTTTCTCTAAGTTATTTATGCGCCTCAACACTGTGCTATGGTGCACACTCAATGCCTCTGCTGCGGCGGTCAAAGTACCTAGCCTTGCCACTTCAAAGGCAACTTTTACGTCTTGCCAGTCGTCAAATTTTATTGCCACGCTACCCGCCTTCTACTTATGTGCATATAAGCACATAAGTGTTGCGTTTATTCGGGTTTTCTACAAGCAAAAATTTGCTACATTAGTGTCATACCCAACCAATAAAAAGGTCTAAATTATGTCAGCACCAAAAATTATCGCGCTCGCGGGTAGCCTGCGTAAAGATAGCTTTAACCAAAAACTCATTAACGAAGCAGCTCGTTTTGCTCTGCAAACCGGTGCTGAAGTGGAAGTAATTACACTCGCTGAGTTAAATTTGCCATTATTTAGCGAAGACATTGAAGCGCAAGGCACACCCACCGATGCCCAACTATTGAAAGATAAACTGCGTAATGCTGATGGTATTTTACTAGCAAGCCCAGAGTACAACGGCTCAATTACTGCTGCACTTAAAAATGCAATTGATTGGGCATCGCGAACTGAGCAAGGCGCAGTACCCGCATTTCGCAACAAGGTAGTGGCGTTATTTGCTACATCACCGGGCGGTTTGGGTGGGCTGCGCGGCTTAAACCATGTACGCGATATTTTAAGCGGGATTGGCTCGTTAGTACTTGCCGATCAGCTCGCTATCCCATCAGCATTTACTGTATTTGACGAAGATGGAAAAATTAGCGACCCTACCACAGCAGAAAAAGTGAGCGTATTAACGCAGCAGCTCGTTTCTGTTGCTAGTAAATTAAGCTAATTTTTACGATTGTGTCGCTGCTAATTTAGCAGCGATAAAATCGGTGTGCGCTACATATAAAAGCCCAGCCACTTTGCGTATTACATACTCTTCTTGAGGGTCTATCTCTCCATCGGCATACGCCAATCGCCATAGTAGCTCAATTATTTCAATGCGCTGCGCCGCACTGCAGTGATCGTTAATTTGCTTAGAAAATTGAAAGTAATCAATAGCCCCATCTAAGCTACCAGCGGCATTAGTGGTGAGCTCATCAACTTCCGATTCTGTTAAATTAAAGTATTTTTTTAAGGTTACAGTCAGGGTGTGTTGTTCATTATGGTCGAGCTTAGAATCAGCACGCATTACTTCAATAAGCAGCGCAGCAACCGCTGTTTTTAGATCATGCTGCTCTATGCTTGGCTGTTGCTCGTCAAAAGCGGCAAACAGTTGTTTTATTTGTTTGAACATCACATATTCTCTTTTTGGGTGTTAGACTTAACTTAAATACATCGCACTTAATGCTTTATTAATGGGTATTAAGTTCGCAAATTAAAGGATACATTTTTATGAAAGGCTTATACACACCGCATTTAGTTGTTGGCGCTGCATTGCTAGCCTTTTCTGGTATAGGGAGCGCCTTTGCAGAAGTGGGCGAAAAAGAAAAGTCATACGACTTTGATAACAAAGTACATTACTACCAAACCAAAATTGGTGAAGACAACTATAAAATAGAAATACAATCAGACGACTACAAACACTTTGCTAATCAAAGTATGTTTTTACTGCGCCACGCAGACAGATTATGCCGCGGCAGAACCTTTATGTTAAAAGTGCTTGAAGGCGTGCAAGAGTACGAACGTTTTCCTACTAAACCACGCGCTTATCAACCACCATTAAACGTTTTACTACAATGTGACGCACCCGAGAAAAAAGAAAAATAGTTTATTTTTCGTAGCCCCACGGCGCTGCTGGTGGAGTAATTGGTTTAGTTAAATCAAAGTCCACCTTAAACTCGCGCCCTTGGCGAATTAACCGATACGTAAATACCTCAGGATAAATATACATTTGCCATGTATTACCTGCCGACTGCGCTATCCCTTGTGCTACAAATAACTCTTTAGAGTATTGATCGGCCGGGAAAGACTGCATTTGTGCAAAACCCGCATCAAGAGTATGACCGCCATACATAGTTGAAGCATCGTCGCTGCCATCTTCATGGCGATGATCATGCTTTAAGCTCAAACCACTGCCCGTTTTAGTAATGATCCATGTACGCGATGCATCATCTCCCACATGAAATGGTACTTGTAGCTCGCTATCTGTGCATTTACGAACATGCATAATTAGTTTTTTATTCTCGAATGAACTTGGGCCTTTTGCGTTATCTACGCTTACTTTGCCCTCAAACGCTTTACCACAATGCGCAGCTATATTATTAAAAAATGCATCGTGTGTTGGTATAGATACCAAAGGCGCAGGGCGCGCAATAGCCGCTGATGAGGCAAGTAATAACGTTGCTGCCGTTAATAATTTCATAAAGTACTCTTATAATAGTTTTTTAATACCATAGCGGTTTAAGTTAATAATGGGAAATAGCTGCGACAAGTGGCTTTTCTGCTCTGTTTTTCATTAATGTTAAAAGTGAATAATGGAAGTCTTGAAAAATCACCTCACCCCATATTCGCGAATAAACACCAAAATTTGTATTATCTTGCACAGTCGTTTTTAAAGTTAAAATCGTATTGCCGCTTTTATCTTCACTTAACGCATACCCACCATAAAGAGGTGAAAAGTATTCGCCGCCTAGTTTTACGTGTTTATCGAGTGCGTCATCGGGAATAGCATCAGGGTCTATCTCAAATCTATATAGCATCTGTTTATTTGGCTGCCAATCCGTAATCACTTCTTTAAATGTAACTCCTTTTTGCCATTTACTGGTTCTAACAGCCCCAACCCCCGTAGCATTCATATTTGCCTCTAAAGGTTTAGGTACACCTATTAATTGGGTAAGCGAAAATGGCAATTCTTGTGGCTCTATGGTGCTTACATTAGCAAGCTGCTGCCACACACGGTTTATAGGCGCTTCAATAACTATAGAGTTGGTGACTTCATACGTTTTTGATAAGTGTAAATAATTTACTTCAATAGGTGAGAGCAATACAGGAAGCAAAACTATTGAAAGTAAAGGCCTGTTAGCGTTTTTTGTTTGGCGGTTTTTAATAAAGCCTGCCAGTAAACCACCCATACTTGCAAAGAGCATAAAGGCAGGCAAAGCCATTGCCACACAAATACTGCCTTCCAGTAGTGTAATAACGCTTACAAGTAAAAAAACAAAAATTGGCTGCCAAGCAATTGTCACCATTTGCCTTTTAGTTAATGTATTTGAGCTTTTAAATTCAAAATGAATACGAATATAGCCAATTGCAACGGGCACTAAAAACATAAATGAAATAGATACAAGGCTACTTAAATTATAAGTATCAAGCAGCTCCACAAACAGCCGCATAAATATACCGTAAAGCGTACCAAGTAAAATACCAATTGATTTAGGAGATTGAATTTGCATTGAATTTCTTATTATTTGAGTAACCATTGAACCTAGCAGATGCGCTATTTCAGTTCAATTAAAATACATAAACCACTACTTAGACTAAAGGATAACAGCCTTGTTTTTACAATGTTTCACCAAATTAGAACACACATAAAAATAAATCAACACACTGATTTTAAACAAAATATACTTTACATTTAAGAATACCAACACAATGATTTAGCATAAAATAAAACCATACACGACCTTTTGCCTATACATTCCTAAGTAAAAGCTGATCTACTCTGCTCCTTCACTATTCATTTGCTTTAACAAAAGCCGTATTAATAAATAAGCAACGAGTAACAGGAGGGACTATGTCAGTAACCCCAAAGGGTAACGAGCCAGAAAAAACAAGCGCATCCCACGTAGATGATGCCAACAGCTATCAAAATAAGCATAAAGCTAGTTCAGAGTTTAATACCCGCGACGAATACCTAGAGCACGAGCTGCAAATTATGCAGCCTAAGCGCTGGCGGCCTAATTTACCATTTAGAGACTACCGCTTTGAATTTGAAGACACGATTCCTGCCATGGCGGGCACCATTGGTAAAGTCGTTATGGTGGGTGCTATTGCCGCTACTTTTGCAGCGCCACTAGGTTTAAGCGATGCGTTTGTGTTAGAAAACGTACGCTATGAATTACTGATTGTTTCTATTTTTATTATTTTGTTTTCGGGCTTTATTTTACCCACCGCTAACTTAGCAGGTACTCATGGGCCACTTATTCCTCTTATTCCTATTGTGGTTGCCGCTGGTGGCCACCCTATGGCGTTTGGCTTACTGATTGGTGCCTTTGGCTTTATTTTAGCCATAACCAAAGGAGGGAGCTTGCTGGCACGCTTAACGAGTAAAGGCGTGTGCGGGGGCTTACTTATATATTTAGGCTTTATTGGCACAATTTCGCAGGTTAAAAAGCTGTTTGCATGGGCTGAGGCCATTGATATGGCGCACATTGCATTTATTGTTATTTTGGCGACCATTTTATTGTATGCGTTACTTGAGCACTTTAAAAAGCGCTGGTTGGCTGTGCCGCTTAGCTGCCTTATTGGCGGTGTGGTTGCATTTGCACTCGGTGCGCCGTTTGAATTTAATACTGCGCCGGGCTTACCAAATATGAACCCAGCTTATTGGTGGGGCGAAAACACAGGCTGGATGCTTGGCTTACCTACGCTTGAAAGCTTTGTGGTTGTGCTGCCGTTTGCGGTATTGGCTGTGGCTATGTGGTCACCGGATTTTTTAGGGCATCAAGTATTTCAAAAAATTAGTTACCCGCAACGCACTGAAAAAGTTCAAATGAACATAGACGACACCATGCTAAGCGCATCGGTTAGACAAACCTTTGGCTCGCTGGCCGGTGGTGCTAACTTTACCTCATCGTGGGGGACTTACATTGTCCCTGCCGCTATTGCTAAACGCCCTATCCCGGCGGGCGCCATTTTAACAGCCGTATTTTGTATTATTGCGGGTTTATGGGGCTACCCAATGGATTTAGCCATTTGGCAACCTGTGCTGTGTGTTGCGCTTATTGTAGGTGTGTTTATTCCGCTGCTTGAGGCGGGTATGGAAATGACACGCGAAGGTAAAACAACGCAATCGGCCGCTATTGTTGTATTTGCGTCAAGCTTGGTTAACCCTGCTTTTGGTTGGTCACTGACTATGCTGCTTGATAACTTAGGCTTAATTGGCTGTAAAGAGCGCAGTGCTAATTTAACTAAAATGAGCCGTTGGGTTATTCCGCTCATTATGTTTGTTATTTTAACTACCGTTATGGCTATTGTTGGTATGCTGCCAGGCATACCTGCGCTAATGGCAGATTTTAGACATTAATAATTAGAAAACTTAAACATAAAAAAAGCGCGGCTTATACTCAGCCGCGCTTTGTTTTCATATGTAATTAATAGCTTTTCGTTACTGCCAAGGGCGCTCAGCAGCAAGTTGTTTTTCAAACGCATCAATTTGTGGATTTAGCGTTTCGGTCACACCAATAAAATCTAAGCCACTTAATAAACGCTCTTTTACGTCTTTACGAATATCAAAGCTAATTGGCGCAAACTTATCGCTTGTTAGTGTTTGGTTTTCAAGATCGATTTGAATGTTTATATCGTCGTGTTGCTCACTAAGTACAAACAATTGCTCAAGCGTATCAGCCGGTAGCGCAATGGCTAACATTTGGTTGTTGCCACAGTTATTAAAGAAAATATCAGCAAAGCTTTCCGCTAAAATTACTTCAAAACCATATTGCTTAAGTGCCCACGGTGCATGCTCGCGTGATGAGCCACAACCAAAGTTGTCGCGGGTTAATAATATTTGCGCGCCTTGGTAGCATGGGCGGTTTAAAATAAAATCAGGATTTGGTTCACCGTTTTCTAGGTAACGCCAATCGTAAAACAGTGCTGCATCAAAACCATCACGGCTAGTTGATGTTAAAAACTGCTTAGGAATAATTTGGTCTGTATCTACATTGTTTTTATCAAGTGGGGCCATTAAGCCACTAAAAAATACGCTCATTAGGCTTCTCCTCTTATATCAACAAAGTGACCATGTATTGCAGCAGCGGCTGCCATTGCAGGGCTCACTAAATGCGTGCGCCCGCCACGACCTTGGCGGCCTTCAAAGTTACGGTTAGACGTAGATGCACAACGTTTGCCCGCCTCTAAGCGGTCGTCGTTCATTGCTAAACACATTGAACAGCCCGGCTCGCGCCACTCAAAACCTGCCGCTTTAAAAATATCTGCTAAGCCTTCGTCTTCGGCTTGCTTTTTAACAAGGCCAGAGCCCGGTACGATAAGTGCTTCAATGCCAGCTACAACCTGCTTGCCTTCAACAATTTTTGCCGCTGCACGTAAATCTTCGATACGGCTATTTGTACATGAGCCAATAAAGACCGTATCTACTTTTGCGCTTGATAATTTATCGCCCGCTTTTAAGTCCATGTATCTAAGTGCGCTGCGAATAGCATCGGCTTTAATTAAATCTGGTTCTTGGTCAGGATCTGGTATGCATTCATCAACGCCAATTACTTGCTCTGGGCTTGTACCCCACGTAATTTGCGGCTGAATGTCGTCAGCTTCAAGCTCAACACTCAAGTCAAACTCTGCGCCTTCATCTGATTTTAAGGTTTCCCAGTATTCAACTGCAGCGTCAAAGTCAGCGCCTTTAGGTGCAAATGGGCGACCTTTTAAGTAATCATACGTAATTTGATCTGGTGCTATTAAACCTGCTTTTGCACCCATTTCAATACTCATGTTACATAACGTCATACGGGCTTCCATTGAAAGCGCTTCAATGCCTTCACCACAAAATTCAGCAACATACCCTGTACCGCCAGCTGTACCTAACTTACCAATAACCGCCATAATTAAATCTTTAGAGGTTACTGTTGGGCGAAGCACACCGTTAATTTGAATTTTTAACGATTTTGCCTTTTTTTGCTGTAGCGTTTGCGTTGCTAATACATGCTCAACCTCAGAAGTACCAATACCGTGCGCTAATGCGCCAAACGCGCCATGCGTAGAAGTATGGCTATCACCACATACAATGGTAGTGCCAGGCAGGGTAATACCTTGTTCAGGCCCCATTACATGCACTATGCCTTGGTTAATTGAGTTTAAATCGTAAAGTACAATGCCAAACTCTTTACAGTTAGCATCAAGTGCCATTAACTGGTTTTTAGATACTTCGCTTGCGGCATCAAGTGATCGGCTTTTAGTCGATACGTTATGATCCATTGTTGCAAAGGTTTTTTCTGGGCAACGTACCGTACGGTTTTTTTCACGTAGGCCTGCAAAAGCCTGCGGTGATGTCACCTCGTGTACTAAATGACGGTCAATATAAAGTAAATCAGTTTGCTCGTTTATGCTGGCAACGGTATGTGCTTGCCAAATTTTGTCGTATAACGTTTGGGCCACTTGCTAATTCCCTACTTTGTTAAGTCGCAGCATAACGGTGCTGCGATTTATATATTAAATACGTGAAACGATGGCAGCTGCCACATCGCTTGTGCTGTATCCACCTTGTGGGTAGATATCTGGCGTGCCAACGCCTGCTTCTACGGCTTCGGCTACGGCTTTTTCAATAGTGCGCGCTGCTTCGTCTTGGCCTAATGAGTAACGTAGCATAAGTGCGGCACTTAAAATTTGCGCAATCGGGTTTGCAACGCCTTTGCCTGCAATATCTGGCGCGGAGCCACCAGCAGGTTCATACAAACCAAAGCCCGATTGATTCAAGCTTGCCGATGGTAATAAGCCCATTGAGCCTGTGATCATCGCACACTCATCTGACAAAATATCACCAAATAAGTTATCGCAAAGTAGCACGTCAAACTGGCTAGGCTGTTTAACTAATTGCATAGCTGCGTTATCTACGTATATGTAATCTAGGCTTACTTCTGGGTAGTCTTTGCTTACTTCGGTAACGACTTCACGCCATAATACGCTTGATGCAAGCACGTTTGCTTTATCAACCGACGTTACATGGTTACTACGTAATTTTGCTGCCTCAAAGGCAAAGCGGGCAATGCGTTCAATTTCTTTACGCGAGTAAGTTTGTGTATCAAATGCAGCTTCTTCAGCGCCTTCGCCGCTTCGGCCTTTTTCACCAAAGTAAATGCCGCCTGTAAGCTCGCGTACGCATAAAATATCAAAGCCTTTTTCGCTAATATCTGCACGTAATGGCGATGCTGCGCTAAGCGCCGGTAAAAGCTGTGCTGGGCGTAAGTTACAAAACAAACCAAAGTGCTTACGAAGCGGTAAAAGCGATGCACGCTCAGGTTGCTCGTTAGGGGGTAGGTTTTCCCATTTTGGGCCACCTACCGAGCCAAATAAAATGGCATCGGCGTTTTCACACGCGCTTAGCGTTTTTGGTGGTAATGCTTCACCAAATTCGTCAATGGCTGCGCCACCAATAGCATGATGCTGACGGTTCAGGGTAAAACCAAACTTATTGCTTACAGCATCAAGTACTTGCTCTGCTGCTGCCATTACTTCTGGGCCAATACCGTCGCCTGCTAATACGGCAACGCTGTAGTTTGTTTTACTCATCCTGCTTTCCTTTGTTGTTTTAAATCAGACACTTTTTGTGCACGATAAATTAAGTTGTAAACACGGATCATGGCGCGTACCGACGCCTCTACCACATCCGCAGCAATACCCGCACCGTGATAAGGGCGGCCATCGTATTTAGCAATAATGTTTACTTGACCAAGCGAGCTTGCGCCTTGGCCAGTGGCTTCTAAATTGTATTCAATCATTTCAACGCTCATACCAGTTAAACGCTCAATAGCCGCAAATGAGGCTTCAACAGGGCCATTACCTGTAGCAGCTTCTTGTTTTGCTTCGCCATCAATTAACATCCCAATGGTAGAGCTGGCTACCGACTGTGAGTTAGACGCTGAGTTTACAAACTCTAATTGGTATTTTTCGTCTTTGTCGTTAATTTGATTAAAGTAAATCATGGCTTCAAGGTCGTAATCGTATACGGTACCTTTTTGATCAGCTAACGCTAAAAAGCTCTCGTATAAGCTGTCCATATCGTAGTCAGCTTTTTGATAACCTAACTCTTCTAAGCGGTGCTCAATAACATGACGACCCGAACGTGAGGTCATATTTAATTGGTTATTTGGCACACCGACGCTTTCTGGCGACATAATCTCATAAGTATTTTGCGCTTTTAATACGCCATCTTGGTGAATGCCCGAGCTATGTGCAAAGGCGTTTTCGCCCACAATGGCTTTATTTGGCTGTACCGGCATATTGCATATTTTTGCCACTTGGCGAGATGCGCGATAAATTTCTTCGCTTTTAATATCGGTGTGTACGTTTAAGTGGTCTTTGCGCATTTTCATGATCATCGCCACTTCTTCAAGCGAGCAGTTACCCGCACGCTCACCAATACCATTTATTGTACATTCAATTTGGCGAGCACCGGCTTGTACCGCGGCTACCGAGTTAGCTACAGCTAAACCTAAATCGTTATGACAATGTACACTTAAACGCGCTTTATCTATATTCGGCACGTTATTCATTAAATGGCGGATCATTGCGGCGTATTCGTCTGGCGTTACAAAGCCAACGGTATCAGGTAAATTAATAGTAGAGGCACCGGCGTTAATTGCCTGCTCAACAATTTTACATAAATCCCAGTGCGGCGTACGCCCGGCATCTTCACACGAAAACTCAACATCATCAGTGTAGTTACGCGCTAATTTAATTGATTTAACCGCCATGGCCGTTGCATCGTCTAGGCTCATACGTAATTTGTGTTCAAGGTGCAAAGGGCTTGTGGCAATAAAAGTATGAATACGGCTTTGCTGTGCTGTGCGAAGCGCCTCACCACAGGCTTCAATGTCTTTTGCTACTGAACGTGCTAAACCACAAATAATTGGGCCTTTAACCTCGGTTGCAATACGTTGCACCGAGCGAAAATCAGCGGGGCTCGAAACCGGAAAACCCACTTCCATCACATCCACGTTCAAGCGGCTAATAGTATGCGCTAGCTGAATTTTATCGTCTTCTGTAAGGCTTGCTTTAAGTGCCTGCTCGCCATCACGTAAGGTGGTATCAAAAATCCATACTTTATCTTTGTCTTGCATAACTGCCCCTCATTCCTCTGTTACCCAAATTTCAATTTATCCCAGCCGCGAGATAATAAAAAACCCCGCAATTGCGGGGTTTTTAGTGTTTAACTCGATGCAAACACACTAATCCCCGCTCACTGACCATAGCAGTAAGAGGTTAAGTTTTAGTGTAATTAAACGAATATTTTGCATCTTGTTTCTTGTGTGTGTGTTCAGTGAGGCCTATTTTTAACATTACAAAGCAGTTGGTGCAAGCATAAATATTCCAAACAAAGGAATAAAAACCCCACATTGAAGGAATTTATATACCTAAAAATAGCATATTCAGGTTTTATAAATCACACGGATACACTTTTTAGCTTAAATTAATGTGTTGAGTAAACTTGCGTGCTTAGATTAACTTATTGCTAATTTTTTAAGCTAACCTGATTATTTGTTTCCCGAATATAATGACCTGCACCGCGGGTAATATAACGTAGCTGCCAAATAACCCGCTCAATGAGTTCTTCGCGTTGTTGACCTTCTATATCGAGTGCTTCAGCGCCGGCATTAAATACTAGTGTTACCATGGCTTCGGCCTGAATATAAGCATGAATTGAATCACACTTGGTTTCGCTTTCTAAATAATGCGCAAGCTCTAAAATAAAGTGTTTTACCTCACGCGCTACGGCGGCTCTAAAGGCTTTTGAGGTGCCTGAACGTTCTCGCAGCAGTAATCTAAATTGGTTGCTTGAGTTATCAATAAACTCCATAAAGGTAACAACCGAGGTATTTATCACGCTACCACCACTGGCTATACGTCTGCGAGCTTGGCGCATAAGCTGGCGAAGGGTTAAGCCTGCTTCGTCGACCATGGTTAAACCTAGCTCGTTCATATCTTTAAAGTGGCGATAAAAAGAGGTGGGGGCAATACCGGCTTCGCGGGCAACTTCGCGTAAGCTTAAATTAGAAAAACTATGATCAGCACTAAGCTGATTAAATGCCGCCTCAATTAAGGCTTGTCGTGTTTTTTGTTTCTGTTGTGCTCTAACACCCGACATCCACAGCTCCCTGAGTAATTTTATATGAAGTTTTAATGATAATTAGCCGAATTGTCTAGTCTAATACTTGACGCCAAGAGTTTGAAACACTATTTTAGCTTACAGTTGTACGCTGAGAGTAAAAACGATGAATAAACCACCGATTATTTGGACAAACGTCCTATTTTTTAGCCTAACCTTTTTGGCGGCTGTCACACTTGTACCTTGGTACGGCATTAGTTACGGATTTACCAGCGCGCATTGGATTGCATTTGTAGGCTGTATGTTTTACGCAGGCCTATCTATCACTGCCGGATACCACCGATTATGGGCGCATAAAGCCTATAACGTACACCCTGCAATAGAATTTATTTTTGCTCTTGGTGGCGCATTTGCTTTGCAAAACAGTGCGTTGCACTGGAGTAGCGATCATCGTATACACCACGGCCAAGTAGATGACCCAGTAAAAGACCCTTACGCCGCAACTAACGGCTTTTGGTACAGCCATATTGGCTGGATGCTACGTGATTACCAAGGCGACAGTTATAACGATTACAGTAATTGTCGCGATTTACAGCGCAATAAAATTGTTATGTGGCAACATAAACACTACTTAAAGCTTGTTATAGCCATGAATGTCGGTTTACCGCTTGTGCTTGGTTTATTAGTAGGCGATGTGTGGGGTATGCTACTACTTGCAGGTTTATTACGCTTAGTATTGAGCCAGCACTTTACCTTTTTCATTAATTCATTGGCTCATATTTGGGGCTCACGCCCATACACTGAGAAAAACACTGCACGCGATAATGGCTTTTTAGCGTTATTTACTTATGGCGAGGGTTACCATAACTTCCACCATATTTTTGCAAGCGATTACCGTAACGGTATTAAGTGGTTTCATTACGACCCAACAAAATGGATGATTCGCTCTTTAGCAGCGCTCGGTTTAGCCAGTAAATTAAAGCGCACCCCGGTTGAGCGCATAGAAAAAGCCAAAGCCGAAACGCTAATGAGTAAAACGCAAACGCGCCTTTCAAAATTGCCTTTAGCGCAAGATAAGCTTACATTATTACAACAAGAGTACGATTTACTGCTGAAAAAGCTGCAAAATTACTGTTCACTACAAAAACAAGTGTTAGAAGCTAAAAAAAATAACATGGCAAAGCAGTGTGAACAATCAGCATTAATGACACAATACCATGAGCTGGAAGCCGCCTGGGAAAATCAAAAACAGGCATGGCTAGCACTTAATGCGAGGTTATTAAAAGCCTCTTTTAATTAATTTAGGAGTGGCTGTGGCCAAACAACCAGAACAAAAAAAAGCACCCGTAGTTTACCAATATGACGCAATAATTATTGGTACGGGCCCTGGCGGTGAAGGCACCGCCATGAACCTATCTAAAAACGATAAAAAAGTAGCGGTTATTGAGCGCCAACAAGCGGTTGGCGGTGGCTGTGTACATTGGGGAACAATTCCTTCAAAAGCATTACGCCACTCGGTTAGCCGCTATATTGAATACAAAGCAAACCCACTTTTTAATGTTGGCGAGCGCCCTAGCCGCTTAACGTTTCCTGATATTTTAAGCCATGCAAGCTCTGTTATTTCTAAGCAGTCAAACTTACGTAGCAGCTTTTACGACCGTAACCGCATTCATATGTACCAAGGCGATGCGAGCTTTGTAGATAAACACACGGTTGAAATTAAGCGCCTTGATGGCTCAGCAGAGCGTATTACCGCTAAAACCATTGTAATTGCTACTGGCTCACGCCCATACCGCCCACCTGAGGTCGACTTTAGCCATTCACGTATTTACGACAGCGATACTATTTTAGGCCTAGAGCACGACCCACAACGTGTACTTATATACGGTGCGGGTGTTATTGGCTGTGAATACGCTTCAATCTTTAAAGGCTTAGGCGCTAAGGTAGATTTAGTAAACACACGCGACCGCTTATTAGCCTTTATGGATGCAGAAATTTCTGACGCGCTTAGCTACCACTTTTGGAACAGCGGTATTGTTATTCGTCATAACGAAGAGTTTGACCGTATAGAAACGCGCTCAGATTGCGTTGTAATGCATTTAAAATCGGGCAAGCGTGTAAAAGCCGACTGTATTTTATTTGCTAACGGGCGCACAGGTAATACCGATACGCTAAACCTTGAAGCTATTGGTTTAAAAGCCGATGGTCGAGGCCAACTTAAAGTCAACGAAATGTACCAAACTGAGGTAGACAACGTTTACGCAGTAGGTGATGTAATTGGCTACCCAAGCTTAGCGAGTGCAGCATTTGATCAAGGCCGTATAGCTGCCGATGCTATTGCCTGCGGTAATTGCGAAGATAAGCTAATTATAGATATACCGGCCGGTATTTATACCATTCCTGAAATGAGTTCGGTAGGTAAAACAGAGCAACAGCTAACCGCTGCAAAAGTACCGTATGAAGTTGGTCGTGCTCAGTTTAAGCACTTAGCTCGTGCGCAAATTGCGGGTACAGAAGTTGGTAGTTTAAAAATATTGTTTCACAGTGAAACAAAAGAAGTACTTGGCGTGCATTGCTTTGGTGAGCGTGCCTCAGAAATTGTTCACATTGGCCAAGCCATTATGGAACAAAAAGGGGCAGGCAACACCGTTGACTACTTTGTAAATACCACATTTAACTACCCAACGATGGCAGAAGCCTACCGTGTTGCGGCGTTAAATGGATTAAATAGGTTATTTACTTAACCCGATTACTACACAGCAAAAAGCCCGCTAATTAGCGGGCTTTTTAATAGCTATTAATACTACGGTTGTTATTTGTGGTATTGCGCGCTTAGCTCATGTACTGCATTAATAAATACACCGGCGTTTTCTGGGTCTACATCTGGTGTAATACCGTGGCCTAGGTTAAATACGTGGCCATCACCTGTGCCAAAGTCTTCTAAAATAGTGCCTACTTCCTGGCGGATACGATCAGGCGTACCGTGAAGCATTGACGGGTCCATATTACCTTGCAATGCAACTTTATCGCCTACACGGCGTTTAGCGTCGCCAATATTAATAGTCCAATCAAGACCTACTGCATCACAGCCTGTTGCTGCAATTGCTTCAATCCACTGGCCACCATTTTTGGTAAATAGCGTTACCGGCACTTTACGGCCGTCGTATTCGCGAATTAAACCATCAACAATTTTATGCATGTATTGCAGTGAGAATTCGTTGTAATCGCGCGGGCTTAATACGCCGCCCCACGAGTCAAATACCATTAACGATTGCGCACCAGCTTTTACTTGCGCGTTTAAGTAATCAATGACTGAATCAGCTAGTTTATCTAGTAATAAATGTAGTGTTTGCGGCTCTGCAAACGCCATTTTTTTAATTTTACCAAATACTTTACTGCTTCCACCTTCAACCATGTAAGTTGCTAGTGTCCACGGTGAACCCGAAAAGCCAATTAGTGGCACTTCGCCTTTAAGTTCTCGGCGAATAGTACTTACTGCGTTCATTACATAGCCAAGCTCGTCAGTTGGGTCTAGCTTAGGAATCTTTTTAACATCAGCAAGTGACGAAATAGGGTTTTCAAATTTAGGGCCTTCACCGGTTTCAAAGTACAAACCTAAACCCATAGCATCGGGAATAGTTAAAATGTCACTAAATAAAATAGCAGCATCTAACGGGTAACGGCGAAGGGGTTGTAGTGTTACTTCACACGCAAGCTCAGCATTACGGCACAGGCTCATAAAATCGCCCGCTTGTGCACGTGTAGCACGGTACTCTGGTAAATAGCGTCCTGCTTGGCGCATCATCCATACCGGTGTTACATCAACGGGTTGTTTTGCAAGTGCACGTAAATAACGGTCGTTTTTTAATTCGCTCATAGCGTAAATAATCCTGAGGCTTATAGAAATTGTTCAAGATTGTACCACCATATTCTCCGGCTCTCTATCGCTAAGCTCGTAAAACATGTGTTACAGCTAACAGAACCTAGTTTGTTGCTTATTTAGTCACGTTTGAGTGTTAAATAACCAAAAAGAACTAACAATAAAAACTTTTTGTTAATATGTTTGCAACATAACAAAAACCTTGGTATTGTTTGTCCCGCGTTAACAAGAACAATAATAAAAATCTTAAACAACAATAACAAAAATATTTATAATAAAAATAACAAAAATCTTCTATAACAATAAGAAAGCTTGTATTAACAGGCCAAAACAAGAAATTAAGCCACCTTAACCGGTGGTTTTTTCTTGTCTGCAATAAAATAATAATTTACCTACAATAAATACACACATGCACCAGCTCATACCTTTTACTTGTTGATATACACTTAAATAAAATATATCTTGATGTATAAGAAAATTTAAATTTAACCATAAAAGTGACCCAGCTTAGGAGAACAGTAATGCTGACGCGCGTAGAGAAAGCTCAACGAAAATGGGGTGGTAGCCATACTGTCATTGATAAATGGTTAAACGAGCGCCAAGAGTTAATTGTACTTTATTGTAAAATGGCTGGGTTTTCGCCATACGACAAAAAAGATCACGCCTTACCAGAGCCAGAACAAATTCAATCATTTTGCCAAATTTTAATGGATTACTTATCTGCCGGCCATTTTGAAGTGTACGATGACATTGCAAAAGCCTGTGAAAGCAAAGGCCTTGAAAGCCAAGAGCTGGCAAATACAATTTACCCGCGCATTTCTAGCACAACAGATATTGCTTTAGATTTTAACGATAAATACGCAGAAGTAGATAAAGAGGACTTATTAGCAGAGTTTGATAACGATTTGTCGGTACTTGGCGAAACGTTAGAAGCGCGTTTTGAACTAGAAGATGAGCTAATAGATAATTTATTTTCTAACCACACAGATTAATAAAATAGCCAACAAAAAAGGGACCGTTATGGTCCCTTTTTGCGTTATAAGCTACCGCTTATTGCGCAGGTGCTTCGTCATCTTGTATTTCAAGTAGTTCTACTTCAAAAACAAGCGTTGAGTTAGCTGGAATTTTACCTAGGTCACGATCGCCGTAAGCAAGTTCAGAAGGAATAGTGAACTTGTACTTAGACCCTACTGACATAAGCTGTAAACCTTCAGTCCAACCCGCAATTACACGGTTAAGAGGGAAAGTAGTTGGCTCGTTACGCGCATAAGAGCTATCAAACTCAGTGCCGTCTAATAAAGTACCTTTGTAATGTACTTTAACTACGTCTGTTGCTGCTGGCTTTTCGCCTTCGCCTTCGCTAAGTACTTCGTACTGTAGACCTGACTCAGTTACTGTTACGCCTTCTTTTTTAGCATTTTCTTCTAGGTATTTTTTACCTGCTTCTTTGCTTTTTTCAGACTCAACTTTAGCTTTAGCTTCTTGCTTTGCACGCACTGATGTATCTAGCTCAGTTAGCACTTCACGGATTTTTTCTTCATCGATTTTTGCATTACCAGCAAGCGCGTCTTCAAAACCACGAATTAATAGTGCTTGGTCTAGTTCAATACCAATCTCTGACTTATCAGCTAGGTCTTTATTTAAAAAGTTACCTACTGATGCACCAATACCGTATGCTTGTTGCTGCTCTACAGTGTCTAATTTAACTTCAGCTTGTTCTTGTTTTGCTTCTTGATTACAAGCTGTAAGCGCTAAAACCGACGCTGCAATCAATGACAATCTAATCGTCTTTTTCATTTTAAATCTCCGACACACTTTGCAGTTGTCATTTATTGTATTATTACTAGTTAAAGATTAACGGCCTACATGATAGGCTGCTTGTTTAATAACTAACTAAATTAAAACCTAACCTATTATAGTGATTAGACAAACACCCTAGGCCTTCAACGTGACCTAGTCTAACCTCTCAGTCACTAAGAGTTAAGAGGAAATACCTGTAATATGTCGATATTTCGTACTTTTTTAATCGCTTTTAGCTGTTTATTAGCCCTAGCTTGTAGCGATCAAAAACAGCAAGCTGCACAACGCTTTGAACACGCAGCACAGGGTGCGTTTTCCTCGGCAGTATCTAACGATGGTAAATACAGCCTAGTCTCCTCCATTCACCATGGGGTCGCCCTGTGGGATAATCAACAGCAGGTGCTAAAATATCAATGGTTTCAACAGCAATCACAAGAAAGCCTAGTGTATGCTGTGGCTATTGCCTTTGATAATAGCGTGGCCGTTACCGCAGAAAAAACCACCTTTGCCGTGTGGGATATTAGCAGCGGCGAAAACCGCGGCTATTATAAAATTCAACAAGCCACTATTCGCGATATTGCGATAAGTAACCAAGGCCGCAGTGTTTTATACGGCAGAAGCGACGGCGTAGTGGTATTTTTAAACCTAGAAACCGGACGCCGCATTGAGTTTTTAGGCCACCAAGACAAAGTAAACACCGTTGATTTATCGCCTAATGGACGCTATGCCTTAAGCGGCTCAAACGATTACGTTGCTTATTTTTGGGATACACGTACAGGGCAAGTAATTCATCGCTTTAATCACCCGACGCGTGTTACCCAAGTAACCCTAGACCCACAAGGTCGCTACGCATTTACCGCAGATAGTATGAAGCAAGCACATGTATGGAAGCTGACTACAGGTGATCTTGTGAGTAAACTGGCGTATATTGCGCGTCAGAAAATTTTTACTGCGGTACGCTTTAACGAACAAGGCACATTGCTGGCCACAGGCTCGCCCAATAAGCGCGTTGACTTATGGCAGTTACCCAGCGGAGAAAAAATTCAAACTTGGCAAGTCACACCACGTGAAGGCAGTAAGCCTAAATCGGCTGTGGTGCTAGATGTAACGTTTATAGATAACGGCAAGTCGTTGTTAACCGAGAGCTCGAGCGGAATTGCAGAGCACTTTACAATACGAGAAGCAAATGAACACAATTGAAAATCGTTTAATGGAGCTTGAGGCAAAAGTTGCTTTTCAAGACGAAACAATAGAAATATTAAATGACGAGCTAAAAGCACACCAACAGCAGCTTGCAAAAATGAAGCGCCAAACTGAGTTACTAGCAGAAAAACTTAAAGAAGCGCAGCAGCCGTCGCTAATGTCGCAAATGCAAGAGCCGCCTCCGCCACATTACTAAGGTGGGTAAAAAATAAAAACCGGGTTAATCGCCCGGTTTAAATACACCAATTACTTGTTCAAATTGGCGAGTAGATGCCTGAACAGCGTTATCGGGTTGCGCCATTTTGTGGCCACACTCTACACACTCTACTTTTTCAACATCATGTTCTCTGTATAGCATCATGGTATCCATGGCTTTACACTCAGGGCACGATGCACCAGCAATAAATCGCTTCTTTTGTCTCACAACATTTTTCCTGTGGTTTGAACTGCACATATTTTATCGTATAACTTCCTACGTTGATACGCTTGATAAGAGCAATACGTTCTATGGTATGATAGCGCCAACTTAACCAGGGCACAGTAAAGTAACGCATTCATGATCCAAATCTCAGAAATAGAACTACTTCGTGGCGGAAAAGCCTTATTAAAAAATGCCTCGGCTACTTTATTTCCACAGCACAAAGTGGGCTTAGTTGGCGCTAATGGCTGTGGTAAATCTACCTTATTTAGTTTATTAAAATCTGAGCTGCAACTCGATGCGGGTGATTGCAATATACCTAAAGATTGGTCTATTGCCTCTGTAAAACAAGAAACCCCAGCCCTTGAAATAAGCGCCATTGATTATGTACTTCAAGGTCACCCTGAATACTATGCATTGCGCATTGCCCTGCGTGAAGCTGAGCAAACAAACGATGGTGACACCCAAGCCAAAGTACATATTCAGCTTGAAAATATTAAAGGCTACAGCATAGAGTCAAAAGCAGGCGAATTGCTGCACGGCTTAGGCTTTGCTAATCACCAAATAGAAAACCCTGTAAGCGCGTTTTCTGGTGGTTGGCGTATGCGTTTAAACCTTGCACAAGCACTTATTCGCGATGCCGACTTACTATTACTCGATGAGCCTACCAACCACCTTGATTTAGACGCCGTTTACTGGCTTGAGCGCTTTTTACGCGCCTACACAGGCACCTTGGTACTTATATCTCATGACCGCGAGTTTTTAGACGCCGTGGTTGATCAAATTTGGCATGTCGATAAACAGCTTATTAATGTGTACAAAGGTAACTACTCACAGTTTGAACGCCAAAAAGCAGAGCGCTTATTGCAACAACAAGCAATGTTTGAAAAACAACAAGAGCAAATTGCCCATCTTGAGCAGTTTATAACTCGCTTTAAAGCCAAAGCCAGTAAGGCCAAACAGGCACAAAGCCGTGTTAAAGCGCTCGAACGTATGGAAAAACTGGCACCTGCGCATGCCGACTCACCGTTTGACTTTGAATTTTCCGAGCCAACAGCCCTGCCTAACCCGCTAATGACCCTAGATAAAGCAAAAGCAGGTTATGGCGATGTCACTATTTTAAATAATATCGCGCTAAACCTAGTTCCTGGCAGCCGTATTGCGTTACTCGGTCGTAACGGCGCGGGTAAATCAACGCTTATAAAGCTATTAGCGGGCGAGCTTGAGCCGCAAGCAGGTAAAGTGGTTCAGCACCATGGCTTAAATATAGGTTACTTTGCGCAGCACCAACTTGAATCGCTTGATTTAAAAGCAAGCGCAGTGACCCATATTCAACGCTTAAACCCACAGGCCACTGAGCAATCATTACGTGACTTTTTAGGTGGCTTTGCATTTATTGGCGATAAAGCACTTGAACCCGTGGCGCCGTTTTCGGGCGGTGAAAAAGCCCGCTTAGTGCTAGCCATGTTGGTGTATCAAAAACCCAATTTACTACTACTTGATGAGCCAACTAACCACCTTGATTTAGAAATGCGCCACGCGCTAGTGATGGCACTGCAAGGCTTTGAAGGCGCCATGGTTACCGTATCGCACGATCGCCATATGCTTAAAAACACCGCCGATGAATTTTATTTAGTCGATGATGGCAAAGTGACTCAGTTTGGTTACGACTTAGATGCGTATTACCAATGGTTACTCAATGCCAATAAAGAAGCCGCTAAAAGCCAGCAACCTGACGAGCCAAAAGCAAATCCAAGCGTTAATCGTAAAGAGCAAAAGCGCCTAGAAGCTGAGTTTAGAAAAGCCATTCAACCGCTTAAAAAACAAATTGAAAAGCTTGAAAAGCAGCTCGATAAATTTACTGCAGAGCTTAGCGAAGTTGAAGTAGCCCTTGGCGACAACACACTCTACAACGACGACAATAAAGCCCAGTTAAAAGAGCTAATTGCTAAGCAAGCAACGCTTACCCCTAAAGTAAACGACACTGAAGAAGAGCTACTGATGGCGCTTGAAGAAATGGAAGAAAAAGAGCAGGCCTTTGCCGATGAACTTGCTCAATAAAAACGACTTTTGGCAATTTGCCTGCGCTTTGTACGCAAAGCCAGGGCAACAACAAACCTTGCTGGCACTGCAAAACCAGCAGGGTAAAAACGTTAATCTGTGCTTATTTTTGCTGTACTTAGATTCACTTAAACTAAGCATTAATGCCGAGCAGCTCAGTGCGTTAATAGCGTCGATTAATGAGTTTGATACGCAGGCACTTAAGCCTCTGCGTGCCACACGCAAGTATTTAAAAGCCAATCAAGAAAGTATCAGCGACTATGCAAAAATACGCCAAGAGCTATTAAGCGCCGAATTAAAGCTTGAAAAGCAACAACAGCAAATACTGATTGATACAGCGAATAAACTTAGCTTTTTAGAAGCTGTAAAGCCAAACAATATCGAGCTGTATGTGAAAGCCACTTAGGCTGTCAGTTTTTACACCCTCTTCTAAATGTTCATTCTATTTTCTTTGTGCAAAAGATCTTTAAGCCAATTGATTATTCAAAGCCTATAGGCGCTGTAGTAGGAACTGAATAACCCCAAAAACATGATCTACATCAACTTTACTTGGTTACTTTTTCCACGCAGGGGAATAGTTTGATCTCGATCACATTATGCTTTGCAAAGTCACTTTATGATGTCTCCATCAACTGAACGAGGAGATTAATCATGAACGTATTCTTTAGAGACTTTTTTAGCGACCCAGTTTTATTTATGTCTTTTGGGATTTTAGGCGTAGTGATTTCTCTTTGCCTATTTTACGCTTTTTACTTTATTAAAAAAATTAGCGAGGCTGAAGTTCCCGAGCATCATTAAGCACGACGCACAAAGCGCCTACTCAGGTTACTGATTAGGCGCTTTTTATTTTATAAAGCGAAAAATTTGGTACACTAACGTTTCGTTTTTTTCATAGTGCGTAGTACAAACATGATCAATAAGTTTAAACCAGCATGGTGGATGACCAATCGTCACGTTCAAACCATAATGCCGCGTTTTTTCCGTCCATTTCACAATACGTCCTACGAACTTGAGCAACTTGATACGCCCGACGGCGATTTTATTGAACTTGCATGGTCGCTGCCTCATAACGAAAACGCTCCCCTTGCTGTGGTTTTACATGGCCTTGAAGGCAACATAAATAGCTTTTATGCCAAAGGCATGATGAAAGCCTTAAAAAAGCAAGGCTATGCCGTAGTACTTATGCACTTTAGAAACTGCTCAAGTGAAGTTAACCGCTTACCGCGCGCTTATCATAGTGGCGATACCGCCGACTTAGCTTTTTTTATAAATCATTTAAGGGAGCAATTTCCCAGCCGCCCTATTATGGCTGTTGGTTTTTCGTTAGGGGGCAATGTACTGGCTAAATACCTAGGCGAAGAGCGAGAAAACTGCCCATTAAGTGCTGCAGCCGTGGTTTCGGCTCCTTATGATTTATCATCATCAAGCGATGTTATTCGTAAAAGCTTAGGCAAAATTTACCAAAAGTATTTGCTCGATAGAATGAAAAAATCAATGCAGCGTAAATTGCCACAAATTAAGCAGCAAATACCTATTACCTCTGAGCAGTTAATGAAAATTGATGATTTGCTGGAGTTTGATAATCAACTAACTGCTCCACTGCATGGCTTTGAAAACGCACATGATTACTATCGCCAAGCCAGCGCAATGCCTTACTTAAAACATATTGCGATTCCTACGTTAATAATTCATGCCAAGGACGATCCAATGTTGTCGATTAAAGCCGTGCCAAGTAGGCAAGATGTGAGTGAGCATGTTACCCTGAGCGTCTCTGAAAAAGGCGGCCACGTAGGGTTTATTAGCGGTAATAATCCGTTTAGGCCAGTATTTTGGCTTGAACAAGCCGTCCCTCATTATTTTGGCCAGCACGTCCCCACTAAAGCGAGCAGTAAGCAGTTATGATTATCCCTTTTGAACAACTTGATAAAGACACCCTCTACAACCTAATTGAAAGCTACGTGCTTCGTGAAGGCACCGATTATGGTGAGCAAGAAGTGAGTATTCAAAGTAAAGTAGCGCAGGTTAATCAGCAGCTTAGAAATGGTGAAGCGATGGTGTTTTTTTCTGAGCTACATGAGTCGGTCACTATTATTTCAAAAAATGAATTTAAAGCACTGCAAAGCGAAGAGCATGAAGCACAGTCGTTTGATTAGCGCCTAACACTTGTAACTTTTGAGCTGAACGTACACAATGGCTTTTTACCCAAAGAGCCAAAACATGATAAAACTCAGCACTCTAGTGGTAGCCATATCACTAGCTTTAACACCACAAGCCTTTGCAGAGCAAGTAAAAAGCCCGTCAGACAAAGCAGTAAAACTAGCAAAAGACACTATTTTAATCGACACCCATATTGATGTACCTTATCGTATCCACGAAAAATGGGTTGATGTAACTAAAGCCACCGACGGCGGCGACTTTGACTACCCTCGCGCAGTTCAAGGGGGGTTAAACGCCCCTTTTATGTCGATTTATATTCCTGCTCACTTAGAATTTGAAGGCAAAGGTAAAAGCTACCAGCTAGCCAATCAAATGATTGATAGCATGGAAGCCATTGCACAACGTGCCCCTGAAAAATTTGCTATTGCTAGCTCAACAGCGGATATAGAAGCGCAATTTGAGCAAGGTAAACTGTCAATTGCGATGGGCATGGAAAATGGCTCGCCAATTGAAGGAAAAATGGAAAACCTTCAGCACTTTTTTGACCGCGGTGTACGCTACATCACGCTTGCGCACTCGCAAAGCAACCATATTTCTGACTCATCATACGATATTCGCCGTAAATGGAAAGGTTTAAGCCCATTTGGTAAAAAGCTAATTACTGAAATGAACAACGTCGGTATGCTAATTGACGTATCACATATATCAGATGATGCGTTTTATCAGGTAATGGAGCTATCTAAAACGCCGGTTATTGCTTCACACTCTTCACTGCGCAAATACACGCCAGGCTTTGAGCGTAATATGAATGATGACATGTTATTAGCGCTTAAAAAGAATGGCGGGGTTATTCAAATTAACTTTGGCTCAAGCTTTGTAACCTCTAAAGCCGGTGCGTGGTACAAAAACCTTAAAAGTACTAAAGAGACCGTTAAAAAAGAAGGCACTAAGCCAAGTAAAGACTTTGATGCAGCGTACCGCGCTAAAAACCCATTCCCGTTTGCAAGCCTTGAGCAAGTACTTGATCATATTGATCACGTTGTAGAGCTTATTGGCATTGATTACGTGGGCATTGGCTCTGACTACGATGGGGTTGGCGATTCGTTACCGATTGGCTTAAAGGATGTATCTAGCTACCCTAACCTAGTACAAGGCTTAATGGACAGAGGCTACAGCGATTCAGACATTAAAAAGATTTTAAGCGAAAATACGCTAAGGGTTTGGAAGCAAGCCGAAGCATATGCGAAAAAGCACTAAGCTGTAAGCTGTAAGCTGTCAGTTGTCAGTTGTCAGTTGTCAGTTGTCAGTTGTCAAAAAATTTAATTAATAGCACGGCTTAAAGTCGTGCTTTTTTATGTGTTAAGTATAATTTAACACCAAGCGACTAATAGCTGATAGCTGAAAACTAAACACTTTTCTTCAGGCATTAAAAAAGGCCACCGAAGTGACCTCTTTTTAGTATTAATTAGCTAGGCTAATTATTACTCTACGATAGTTGCTACAACACCAGCACCTACAGTACGGCCACCTTCACGGATAGCGAAACGAAGACCTTCGTCCATCGCGATTGGCGCGATTAGAGTTACTGTCATCTTAACGTTA
>NZ_JAQREL010000016.1:0-121216 GCF_028599255.1 Pseudoalteromonas sp. Angola-7 | reverse complement strand
CACCGCCGTATACTTTTGCAAGTACGTTAGTGATTGCTGCAGTTAGTGTAGTTTTACCGTGGTCAACGTGGCCGATTGTACCAACGTTTACGTGCGGTTTTACGCGTTCAAACTTTTCTTTTGCCATGACGGAACCTATCAGTTTTGTGTATCTAGATTACATATGAAAATAATCCACCAGAGGTAGATTAATTTAATTTTTTCAAATTTCAAATAGTTTTTTCTGACAGATAAAGGAAGTATTCAAGGAGATTCATATGACTGGTGCTGATAGGCAGATTTGAACTGCCGACCTCACCCTTACCAAGGGTGCGCTCTACCAACTGAGCTATATCAGCAACACCATAATTGGAGCGGGCAGCGGGAATCGAACCCGCATCATCAGCTTGGAAGGCTGAGGTAATAGCCATTATACGATGCCCGCTTTAGGAACCTGTTCTTAAACTACCTCTAACCGTCAAGAATAAAGTGGTGGAGGGAGCTGGATTCGAACCAGCGAAGGCTGAGCCGTCAGATTTACAGTCTGATCCCTTTGGCCGCTCGGGAACCCCTCCACGATAATTCTTTACTAATTCACTTTCGGTAAAAGGAAAGTGGTGCCGACTAACCGAGTCGAACGGTTGACCTACTGATTACAAGTCAGTTGCTCTACCAGCTGAGCTAAGTCGGCACTGCTTTAGTACGGGGCGAGATATTAGAGTAAGGTTTATTATGATGCAACTATAAAATTAAAAAAAATGTAATTTTTTAGCTTAAATGCTCACAATTCATGCAAAAGTACTTAATTTTGCTGTTTTTCGTCGTTTTTACTTAGCTCATGCCAATAATTTAATCCTTTCATAACCAATAAAGAATCAAAAATACTGCCACTTATTTGTTGCTGTAACAGCAAACCGTAACCACCGGCGCACAAAATTTGTGGTTTTTGTTCGCCTGTTACGTGTTTAAGTTGGTATTTGGCCTGTTCAATAGCGCCTAATGTTGCCACCAGCGCGCCATTTTTTAATCCGTTGGGTGTGTTTTTACCTAGCTCGTTTAAAAAGGGGGTATTGGCATCATCAAACACGCGCTGCGTATTTTGTGTTAATGAGCGAGTCATTAAGTCAAGGCCGGGCAATATCCAGCCCCCTAAGTGCTCGCCTTCGCCGCTCAGTACATCAATAGTGGTTGCAGTGCCAGCATCAACAATAATGCATGGTGTGTTAGGGCAAAGTGTAAAACCTGCCACCAGCGCAAGCCAGCGATCAATACCTAAATTGCTAACCTGTTCATATGCGCAGCTTAAGCCACTGAGATTTTTACTAACATGCGCCTCAAAACACGGAATACTTTTTTTGGCGGCTAATGTGAGCGCGTCATTTAATAATTCACTGTTACCTACACAAGCATACACAACCTCAGTTATTGCTTGCCACGGCACGTCGCTCATAGAAACGGGCGTTGCTTGTTGCTCGCGCCATAAGGCCGCTTTTAATGACGTATTACCTACATCTATTAGCAGTTTCATAATTCGGCCTTTCTTAACGAGATTTCGCCGCCATAGTAACTTTTAACTTCGCCGTCTTGGCGAATACGTATTCCGCCGTGCTGATCAATACCCTCACAAATACCCCGCCAGCTTCTGTGCCCCGTATTTAGCTCTACGCATTCTCCTGCAAAGGCGTTTAGGGCGTTCCACTGTGCGTACATACTGTTTAGCCCGTCTTGCTGGTAATCTGCCAAGCGCTGCTCTAAATAAACGGTAAGCGAAGCTACTAACTGGTTTTTATCAAGCGCAGTGGTGTGTTGGCTTAAATCTGTCCATGCTTGGTCAATGTGTTCGCTGGTGTTTTGCGGCATTTGTAGATTTATGCCAATACCAATGACTAGCTGACAAGGGCCTTGCGGTTGCCCATCTAGCTCAACTAATACTCCGGCTAGTTTTTGCTTATTTATGTATATGTCGTTTGGCCATTTAAGTTCAATGTCTATATCGTAAAGTGCTTTTATAGCATCGTATACCGCAAGCCCTACTGCAATTGATACACCCATAGCAGCTTGCAGGCCATCATCTAAGCGCCAAAAATAACTGTAATATAAATTGGCGCCAAATGGAGATTGCCATACCCGCCCTCGCCTTCCGCGCCCGGCTTGCTGCATTTCGGCAACCACAACAGTGCCAGACTCAAGCGTGACTTTATTTTGAATACGGCGCATTAGTTCGCTGTTGGTTGAATCTATAATAGGGTGTACTTCTACTTGGGCTGTATTGGCACCTAATGCGTGGTAATGTTTGGTTATATCGGCTTGGTTTAGCAAACCCACCGCATTGTTTAAACTGTAACCTTTACCCGTCACTTTAAATATATCGAGCCCCATGTCTTGCAGTGTTTGTATATGTTTACTCACTGCAGCACGGCTTATACCCAGTTGCTCGCCAAGGACTTGGCCCGATACAAAGCCACCTTGGTTAAGTGCATTTAATATAGCTAGTTTATTTCCATCTGGTGCTTTCATTACGCGTGCTCCGTAATAACATGGCATTCACTATTTGTGTTTATAAGCCTTACTTCGTGCTCTAGCATTATGCCGTAACGTGTAAACACCGTATTTTGTATATGCGTGATCATAGTGATTAAATCGCTTCCTTTACTATCACCATGATTAACTAATACCAGCGCCTGCTGCTGATGCACCTCAATCCCTGCTACTGTAAAGCCCTTCAAGCCCGCTTGGTCAATTAGCCAACCTGCCGCCACTTTGTGATGGCTTTCCCCATAGGGGTAATGCGGTAAATCACTAAACCGCACAAGCAGCGCTTCTAAACGCGCATTGCTAATAATCGGATTTTTAAAAAAACTACCCGCATTGGCTAAAGTGTATGGGTTTGGCAGCTTAGCGTTACGAATTTCAATAACCTGCTCAAATACCATTTTAGGGGTAGGATTTTGCAATACTTTGAGTGGGCCATAACTTAAAACTGGCTGCCACATTTTAGGGAGCGCTAAATTAACTTGAGTGATCACCGCTTTGTTTTTTAAAGCATGTTTAAAAATAGAGTCACGATAAGCAAACTCACACTGTGCGTTAGTCAAAGTCACCTTGGTTTTTGTGGCTATATCAATGTATTCAACCGACTCTACAAATTGAGCGAGCTCAACACCATAAGCACCAATATTTTGTACCGGCGACGCCCCAACGGTGCCCGGGATAAGCGCTAGGTTTTCAAGCCCTGCAATATTTTTATCAAGTAAATAGCTTACTAGGTTATGCCAGTTCTCGCCCGCAGCTGCACTCACTAATACGTCATTTTCTCGCTCGGTAATAGTAATGCCCTTAGTGGCCATTTTAATTACGGTGCCTGCGTAGTTTTCTAAAAATATTGTGTTGCTACCTTCCCCTAATAAACAAAACGGAGCACTAAAACGGTGTGCTTTAAGTTGCTCAACCGAGGTTATTTCAACAAAATGCTGGCATTGATTGTTTAGTGCAAAGGTATGTAAAGGTTTTAATGAGTGCGCCACAAAGGTCTCTGAGTGTACTGGTAACTAATCGCAGTAGTTTACCTTATTGTCGCAAAGAATGTAAAAATCACTCAACCCGCTGTATCAATCATGATATAAAACCTGCACTTATTATTAGTGTTCAGGGTATTTTATGAAAATTAAACCTCTTTTTTTAAGCCTCGCTATGGCCGGTATGTGCTCGCAAGCAATGGCAAACGCGATTGATCAAAACTCATACGCCAACCTAGATGATGTGGTAACAACACACTTAAACCTTGATTTAGATGTCGATTTTGCCGACAAGCAATTAGAAGGTTTTGTTGAGCACACGCTAAAGTGGAACAATGACACGAGTAAAAAGCTGGTACTTGATACCCGCGACTTAGACATTGATAAAGTAATGTACCAAGACACCTCGGGCGATTGGCACAAAGCTAAATTTACACTGGCAGATCGCGATGATGTTAAAGGCTCAAAACTAACAATTACTTTAAAAAGCCAAGCGCCAAAAGTACGTATTTACTACAACAGCCGCCCAGAAGCATCTGGCCTGCAATGGCTAACACCAGAGCAAACTGCCAGCAAAACGCACCCGTTTATGTACAGCCAATCGCAGGCTATTCACGCTCGTAGCTGGTTACCAGTACAAGATACCCCTGCCATGCGCGTTACTTACTCTGCCCGTATTCATACACCAAAAGATATACGTGCCGTAATGAGCGCCGATAACAAAGACGCACTATACAAAGATGGCGACTACCACTTTGAGATGCCTCAAGCTATTTCGCCGTACTTAATTGCGATTGGTGCTGGTAATTTAGAATTCAAAGCCATGTCAAAACAAACAGGTATATTTGCCGAGCCTGAAATTTTAGACGCTTCGGTTGCCGAGTTTAACGACACCCAAGCCATGATCGACAAAACCAACGAAATGTATGGTGAGTATGCATGGGGCCGTTACGATTTATTAATGCTACCGCCTAGCTTTCCGTTTGGTGGTATGGAAAACCCGCGTCTTTCGTTTATTACCCCTACCGTAGTTGCTGGCGATAAAAGCTTAGTAAACCTTATTGCGCATGAGCTTGCACACTCTTGGTCTGGTAACTTAGTTACCAACGCTACGTGGGAAGATTTATGGTTAAACGAAGGTTTTACCTCTTACGTTGAAAACCGCATCATGGAAGAAGTGTTTGGCCGCGACCGCGCCGTAATGGAGCAAGCTTTAGATGCAGCAGGCTTACGTGCTCAGCTTAAAACCATTGATGCACCCGATACTCGCCTTAATTTAAAACTTAATGGCCGCGATCCAGATGATGCATTTAGCTCAGTGCCATACACTAAAGGGCAGCTATTTTTAATCTACCTAGAAGAAAAATACGGCCGTGATAAGTTTGATGACTTTGTTAAGACCTACTTTAATGAGTTTGCATTTAAATCGCTGACCACTGCGCAATTTGTTACTTACTTAAAAGCTAACTTAATTGAAAAATATCCAGGCGTTGTAAGCATGGATAAAGTGAATGAGTGGATTTTTGAGCCAGGTTTACCAAGCGATGCACCTAACCCAACATCGGATGCGTTTGATAAAGTAGATACAGCAAGCGCAGCATGGTTAAAAGGTGAAACAAGCGCAGCACAATTACCTACGGCTCAGTGGACAGTGCACGAATGGTTACACTTTTTAAATAACCTACCACGTGATTTAAGCTTAGATAAAATGAGCGAGCTTGATAAGCAATTTAACTTAACGCAATCAACCAATGCAGAGCGCGCGTTTGCATGGTTTATGTTAGCGGTAGGTAATGGTTACCAACCTATTTACCCAGCGCTTGATAAGCACTTATCAGGTATTGGCCGCCGTAAATTAATTGTGCCGTTATACAAAGCACTTATTAAAAATGGTAAGCGTGAGTGGGCACACGATGTATACATCAAAGCACGCCCAGGCTACCACCCACTTGCACAAGGCACCATTGACGCTTTATTTGATAAATAAGCAACCTGTGCCATCCCTAAAGGTGTTCACACCTTTAGGGTAAAGCAGCAAAACCATTAAAAAAGGCCGATTTATCGGCCTTTTTTAATACTGTAATTTTCTCAAACTAAAAACTGTAACTAAGTTCAGCGCAGTTAGCGCTTAAAATTAGTAGCTGAGATAAGTTTATTATTCAGCGCCTTGGTTCGTTACCTTTTCTAAAAAGGCCTTTCGCTCAGCAATCGTGGCTTGCTGCCACCAAAATTCTAGCATTTGCGGTGCACTTGGCATGCCTTTGCCATTAATAGGCGCAATAGGCTTTATAGGTTGGCTTGGACGCGTTGGACCCGCTGGCACCGTATTTTGTAAAGCAGGCTTTTGACTTGCAAGCTGTGTATTTGAAATAACACTAAGCGGCTGTGCCACAGACGCGCCCTTTGCTTTTAAACTTACCTGTGGTGCCTCAGCAAATATTTTCGCTGATACCGCGTTATCGGCACGATTAAACACCATGTCGTAGTCTTTGTTATCGTCAATAGTAATATCTACCCAAAACGGTTCAGACTCTATTACCTCATGGTCGTCAAAGCCTAGCTCGTATAAATCGGTGTATTTTAATTTTAATCGATAAGACCCAGGGGCAAGTTCAATGTCGTCAACGCGGCTAAATAGAGAGCTTTCAATCACTCTTTCGCCGACTTGTAAAGGCACTAACTCTTCAGGAAAGTGAATATTTCCGGCACTTACTGACATACTCATCAATAGTGCCGCAGCTGCAGTTATTAACATTGGTTTACGCATAAAAACTCCTTTATTTGTTTTGAGTTTGACACTGCAAACAAAATTTGTCATTAGTGACTTTAAATTCAAACCTTACACTGAAACGATTATGAGCACAGAAACATTATTTACAAAAATTATTAACCGCGAAATTCCTGCCGACATTATTTACGAAGACGACACTACCCTTGCATTTAAAGATATAAACCCGCAAGCTCCTTTTCATGTGTTAATTATTCCAAAAAAAGCAATTGCCACTATCAATGATATTAATAGCGAAAACTCACATTTAGTTGGAAATTTATACGAGATTGCTGCTAAATTAGCCAAGCAATTTAACTTTAGTGACGATGGCTACAGAGTAGTAATGAACTGCAATAAACACGGCGGGCAAACCGTGTATCACATACATTTACATATGCTTGCAGGCAAAGAAATGGGCTGGCCTCCGTATCAAGAAGCTAAAAAATTAAAAATTTAATAATAAAAATTCACTGGAATTATTAGTATTTAGCTAGTTACAAATGTTATGGTTTATCATGTATATAAAGTGAAAAATAATTACTTATTTGCAACATTTTATGTTTAAATAATCGTAAAATCGTACTTGTTCACAAGGCGAAACCCGACTTTCTAATACAAAAGGTGTGGAAGTCGTGATAAACTTAACTAGTCAGCTTTATAAAAAGAGTATAAAAACATGAGCAGTTCAGCCTTTTTGTTATTAGATCAAGAGCCAATTAACACCATTGGCATTAACGTTTTAGAACCTTTGTTAAAAACGCAAGGCCTTGACGTAACCACGGGTACAAATATTTTAGATGTACCAGAAGGGACTCGATTACTGTTCATTGAAACATCAAGTAACGATGCATGGGGTAAACTAAAAGAACAGCTAGTTAACCTGCGCACCAAGTGCGATATCGTATTATTTAACCTAGACGAAAACCCAGAGCTCGCTAACCGCGCGCTGTTGAGCGGTATTCGTGGCGTGTTTTATACGACAGATAACGCTGATGTATTAATGAAAGGTATTCGCTTACTTTTAGAAGATCAGCTTTGGTACAGACGTGACATTATGTGTAATGCATTAAACCGCATGCTGCAGTTTAATAAAGACGCACTACACAAGCTGACCGAAGGTGACATAGAGCCAATTAAACTCACTAAACGAGAAAAAGCAATAATCTCGTTAATGAGTAAGGGTTCTAAAAACAAAGAAATTGCTGAAGATTTAAGCATCAGCCCGCACACAGTTAAAACACATTTATACAGCGCATTTAGAAAAACTAAATGTCGTAACCGTATTGAGCTACTATCTTGGGCTCAACAAAACATTCCAGACGAAATTCGTTAATCAATTTCGTAATTTAAAAACAGGCACTTATGGTGCCTGTTTTTGTTTATGCTGCATGCTTGTTAAATTAATCGCTTTTTATTACTCTATTTAAAGTACCCATTGCTGGAACCTCTATGCTCGACTCATTTACCCTCTTTTTTGCCAGCATTGCCGTTATTATTGTAATGACCCTTCTTAACTTTTTAACATGGCGTACCAACAAAAGTACCCCAGGTACTCTGCTTTATATTTTTTACCCGGTTTTATTACTAGGCGCAGTAATTGGCTTTACGCTTATTGGCAAAACGCACAACCTTATTGTGATTAGTATTGCCAGCAGTATGATGTTTGGCGCATCAATTGTGCACAGCTTGGCTATATGCCAATTTTTAGATTATCGGGGTATTGGCTTTAAGCTACTGTGCTCCTTTACCGCGTTTAGCGCAGTAATGTTGGGGTATTATTCTTTTATTGACCCTTCTTTACGCGAGCGAATTTACGTCTCGGATGTACAGCACATTGCAGAAGCCACTTTTTTGCTGTTTTTATTTATTAAATATGCCCGAAAAACCTACCCAAATGGCACCATTGTTTACATTTTAATATTAACTTTAGTTGGCCTGAGCTTTATTAGCCGCTCACTATTTATGGTTAATATTGAACAACCCCTGCTATTGCAAAGCCCATGGTTTAGCAGCTTACTGTTTTTAAATGGCGTTATTGCACCTATGTTTTATGCCGCCGGTATGGCGCTTTTGTGTAATGAACGCAGAGAAAAAAACCTTAACAAGCTGGCCGACAAAGCCCAAAAAGATTTAGAAATTAGAGGCCTGTTTTTATCAACGATTAGCCATGAAATTCGCACCCCCCTTAATGGCATATTAGGCAGCGCCCAATTGGTTATGAACCAAAGCACCGACACCCGCAATAAAGCCTATTGTGAGGCCATCATTAATTCAGCCGAGTCATTAAATTTACTGGTTGATAAAGTGCTCGACTACGCAAGCCTAGATCAAAGTGATGAAGCACTTTACGAAGAAGACATTGAATTTAAAACCTGGTTAAACAATTTATGTTTATTGCTCAGCCCATTAGCGGAGCAAAAACAACTTAAGTTTGAACTGGTATGTAATATTCCTGAACAAGCCTGTTACTACTGCGATCAGCAAAAATTAAGGCAAATTATTATTAACCTTGTTGGTAACGCCATTAAGTTTACCGACCACGGTATAGTAAAAATTCAGGTTGATTTAATAAGCGATAGGCAGCTTGAGCACACCATAAAAATTAGCGTTAAAGACTCAGGCCCTGGTATCGAAAAAGACGAAATAGCCTACTTAACCGAACCCTACGTACAAAGTAGCGCCGGCAAAGAAAAAGGCGGCACCGGCCTTGGGCTTGCCATCACCAGCCGCTTACTAGAAAAGCTAGGCAGCCGTTTAGAAATAACCAGTCAACTAGGCACTGGTAGCGTATTTAGCTTTACTACCACCTTTACGCTAGGGGAGCTTAGTTTGGTAGAGCAGCGACATCAAAACAAAGACTACTTAACCGGCCTTGAAGTACTGCTAGTCGAGGATTTAGATTTAAATCAAAAAATTGCCATTGAATTTATGGCCGAAGATGAGCATAAAATAAAGCTCGCCAAAGATGGCAAAAGTGCTATTGAACTGCTGCAAACGCATCACTTTGACGTTATTTTACTGGATATGAACCTGCCAGACTTTACCGGCCAAGAAGTATTAAAACGACTGCAGCGTTTGGAGCATAAAAACCAGCGCACGCCCGTACTGGCTTTTACAGCAAGCTTAAGCCCTGACGAGGTAAAAGAATACTTAGCTCTGGGAATAAAAGACATAGTAGGCAAACCAATTAAGCAGCAAAAGCTTCGCCAAGCACTGAGTGATTCACAATCCAATCAAACTGCAAATATAGCTGTAGAGCTAGTAGACACCTTGTACGACGAAACCGCAGCAGAAACGCTAACCAGCTCATTTAGTGAGGATGAAGTGTCGTCGATTTACAATGAATTTGTACTCTCAGCACGGACTAAACTAACCCGATGCCAAGAACTTATTGACCAGCAACCAGAGCAGTGTATTAAATTATTGCACCGCCAAGCAAGCACCGCGCTGCAATTAGGCTTTAACCGTTACGGTATTGAGCTTAAAAAAATAGAGCGCCGCTTGCTTGATAACAAACCCCATAATAACCTGCTAGATGAGGCGTTAGAGCTATGGCAGCGCAGCCTAGAACAATACTTAAAGTACGTGCGCGGGCAGTTAAGTTAATGGGCTTTTCTATTACAGATTAAGCTGTTTACTCTCTTCCATACTTATCATCAAAACGCTCTATGTCACTTTCATCTAGTACGGCGCCAGTTTGTACTTCAATGACAATTAGCGGCTCTTTTTGATTGTTCGCTAAGCTGTGTATTTGTTTTGCTGCAATGTAGCAAGATTGGTCGTGGCTAAGTGTTAATGCTTGCTTATCAATACGTACATCGGCAATCCCCGATACCACCACCCAATGCTCTGCACGATGCTGATGGCGCTGCGTTGAAAGTTTAGCCCCGCTGTTTACGGTTATTTTTTTAACTTTAAAACCATCACCTTCAACCAAAGTGCGGTAATTGCCCCATGGCCGATACACAACCTGATGGTGATTGAGTTTATCACTTTGGCTAACCGCTAATTGCTTGAGCAATAAAGGCAGACCATCGAGCTTGTTTTTATTGGCAACGAGGGTGGCATCGTGGGTATGAATAATAGCTAAGTCGCTAACCCCAAGGGTAGCAACGCTGTGATCGTTTTCGCTTATAACGAAATTATTAGTACTATTTTGCGCGGTATGGCTGTCGTTTTCATTATTGCCATGTACATCTTTTTTAATAAGGCTAGCCAAGGCACTAAAGCTGCCTACATCACTCCAATTAAGAGCAACAGGCAGCACTGCTACATTATTACTGCGCTCTAAAATAGCGTAATCGATAGAGTCACTTGGGCAGTTTTTAAGTGGCTCACTTACCGGCCTTGTAAACCCTAAATCGTCAGAGAAATTAGCCGCCGCGCTTACACTGTGTGCAATTTTTGGGGCAAAGCGTTCTAGCTCATTTAAATAGGCTTGTGGTGTAAATAAAAACATCCCGCTATTCCAGCTATAACCGCCTTGAGTTAAATAATGCTCAGCGGTAGCCAAGCTTGGCTTCTCTTTAAATTCAGCCACTTTATAGCAATTTGAGCCTACTATTTTACTACCTTGCTTAATGTAGCCAAACCCAGTGTGGGGCTGTGTTGGTGTAATTGAAAACGTGACCAACATACCTTGCTGGGCTAATTCAATTGCATCGTTTAATTTAAGTGTGAGCTCAGTAAAGTTGGATATATGATGATCGGCAGGCATCACCAGTATTGGCCCGGTTATGCCTTGCTGTAAAGCGTAGTGTGCTGCCAGCGCAATAGCCGGCGCGGTATTTTTACCCTGCGGCTCTAACAAAAGTGCATGAGGAGCGGCCTGTGCACTTTGCTCAGCAGCAATAAAGCGGTGCTGTTCGTTACAAACAAGTATTGGCTTTGCAAACTCCTTGCCCGACACACGCGCTAACGTACTTTGTAATAGTGAGTGTTTGTTATCAAGCAGAGGTAAAAATTGCTTAGGCATAGCTTGGCGAGACAGCGGCCATAACCGTGTGCCAATGCCACCCGCTAAAATTACCGGTGTTATAAGGGTTGTATTCATAAAGCCGCCAATAAACATATCAGCGGCTATTTTAGCACTTTATTGGCTAGGCGCTAATGCTTAGCGATTTATACCAAGGTAAACGCGTCGGCATCTAAATAAGCAGGAAACGAGGCTTTAAAATCATCAAGCGGTGCTTTTTCAAGTGTTACGGTAAGTAACTCTTGTGTATTGTCTTTTGCTTTGGCGATTGTATCGCCTTTAAAGTCGTACACGGCCGTGCCGCCATTGTGCGCAACACCATTGCCATCGTCGCCAACACGGTTAACAGCTACTACATAACATAGATTTTCCATAGCACGCGCCATTAATAGCGTATCCCAAATATGGCGGCGAACCGCAGGCCAGTTTGCAACGTTTATCATTACATCGTAATCATTATTGTTGCGCTGAAAAACCGGAAAGCGCAAGTCGTAACATACTTGCGGCAGTAACTTAAAACCGTTAATTTCAAACGTTTTACGCGCTTGCCCTGCCACAACGTAATCGCCCTCACTGCCTAAGCGAAATAAATGACGTTTATCGTAATAATTTACCTCGCCACTTGGGGTCACCCAATAAAAGCGATTCGCTTTTTTATCGCCTTGAGCAACCAAAACCGAACCTGCAATAACGGCTTTATGTTTATGTGCTTGGGTTTTTAGCCAGCTCAACACTTTGCCATTTTCGGGCTCTGCGCAATCAAGATTAATAGCAAAGCCTGTGGCGAAGGTTTCGGGTAGTAAAATTAAATCAGGTTGAGCGCTCATCGCTGCTAATTTTTTATCAAACATGGCTAAATTGGCGTCTTTATCAAGCCAATGCAGCGCACTTTGAACGAGTGTAAGCGTTAAAGTTGACATAATATTTGCGCGGCCTCTATTAAGGTTTCATCGTTTTTAGCAAAACACAGTCGAATCACTTTATCATTTGAAGGTTGCTTATAAAACACACTTAAAGGAATAGCAGCAACCCCGGCTTGCTCTACTAACCAGTGGCAAAAATCCACATCATTAAGATCAGACACTTCACTGTAATCTAGCAATAAAAAGTACGTACCTTGGCTTGGTAAAATATTAAAACGGCTGTCACTTAAGTGTTGCGCCAGTAAGTCGCGCTTTTGCTGATAAAAATTACTCAGCTCATCTACATGCTCGCCTTGTTGTTCAAGCATGTCGGCCAATGCGTGTTGTGCAGGTGTAAAGCTTGAAAAAGTAACATACTGGTGTATTTTTCTAAATTCAATAGCAAGCGGTGCAGGCGCAATACAGTACCCCATTTTCCAGCCGGTACTGTGAAATGTTTTGCCAAAGCTTGATATAACAAAGCTTTTTTCACGCAGCTGCTCATCACAAAGCATGCTTAAGTGCTTATCGCCATCAAAGGTAATGTGTTCGTAAACTTCATCACTTATTACATATAAATCGTGATCGCTTACTAACGATTTGAGCGCGTTTATATCATGGCTTTTAAGTATTTTTCCGCTTGGATTGTGTGGCGTATTAATAATTATAGCGCGCGTGCTTTTGCTCACTGCACTGCGAACAGCTTGCCAATCAATAGCATAATCGGGGGCATGCAATGCAATATGAACTGTTTTACCGCCAGCAAGCTCAATGGCAGGCTGGTAAGAGTCATAAGCGGGGTCAAACACAATGACTTCATCATCGGGGCGTACTATAGTTTGAATAGCCACAAATAATGCTTCGGTGGCGCCCGACGTTACCGTAACTTGCTCAGCTGCATCAATATTAGCCGCGTATTTACGCGAAACTAAATTTGCTATTTGTTGCTGTAAACGGGGCACACCACTGGATGGCGAATATTGATTAACCCCTTGCTGAACATAAAAATTTAGCTGGTTTTTCAGTAGTTCTGGCGCATCAAACTCAGGAAAACCCTGCGATAAATTTATTGCCGAATGCTGACTTGCCAAGCCACTCATTTGGCTAAATATACTAACACTTAAATTTGGTAATTTACTTTCAAACACGACAGGCCCTTAATGATGGTTTTGCGCTTAAAGCGATGCTATCATTGCTTAAAACAGAAGTATAGCCGTCTAAAATTAAATAGCTTTATATCAATTTGCTTAATTAACTGAGCTATTTTGAGGTAGCAAAAACGCAGCTCGCGTTTGGTTTAGCGCCTCAAACGCATTAAGTATTATTACGCATTGGTATTACACTCATTGGTGAGGAATGTATGCACAACAATACCGCTATTTCGCAACTTATTGAAGCCGGAAAATGGATCAGTCAAAAAGGCTGGGTTCCCGCCACCGGCGGAAATTTTTCGGCGCGCACCGCAACAGGGTATGTGGTTACCGCTAGCGGCTTTGATAAAGGTCAGCTCGGTACACACACATTCATTGAGCTTGATCATCAAGGTAATCGCACTAAAGGTGCTGGCAACCCATCGGCCGAAACGCAACTGCACCTAGGCATGTATAAGCTTATTCCGCACGCAAACGTGGTACTGCATACTCACTCAGTAGCAGCCACCGTACTTTCGCGTGTAATTAAAAGCCATACATTAAATTTAAGCGGTTACGAAATGCAAAAGTCACTCAGTGGGGTAACCTCGCATTTAGATACGCTCAGCATTCCTATTTTTGAAAACGACCAAGACATAGACCGCTTAAGCTTGCTGCTTAGCGATCACCACTTACATACACCCATTGAGCATGCAGTGTTAATTCGTGGGCATGGCGTTTATGTAGTAGGGCGTAATTACAAGCAAGCACTTCGCCATTTAGAAGGGTTAGAGTTTTTATTTAGTTGCGAGCTGGAACGGTTAAAAATAGAAGGTATTGGGGCACAGCTATAATGATAAAAGCAATTTTAACTGATATTGAAGGCACCATAACACGTATCTCATTTGTAAAAGAGGTGCTGTTTCCGTATGCAGCCAAGCAACTAGCAACGTTTATGCGCTTAAACGAAAATAAAACCCATGTCGCTGAGCAAATAGCGGCTGTTAAAGCCATTATTAATGAGCCAGATGCCGATATAGAAAACGTCATTAGCGTGTTACTAAAATGGATTGAAGAAGATAAAAAAATTACCCCTTTAAAGCAAATACAAGGGTTAATTTGGCAAACGGGCTACGAGCACGGTGATTTTAAAGGCCACCTATACGCAGATGCGTTTGAGTTTTTACAAGCTCAGCACGCTCAAGGTACCGCACTCTATGTGTATTCATCAGGCTCGGTGAGGGCGCAGCAGTTACTCTTTAAATACAGTGACTATGGCGATATACGCCCCCTGTTTAATGATTTTTTTGATACCAAAGTCGGCGCAAAGCAAGAGCAAGCTGCCTATAACACTATCGTTAACCAGCTCCCTTTTAGTGCTAACGAAATCTTGTTTTTAAGTGATGTGGCAGGTGAGCTTGATGCAGCTAAAGCCGCAGGGCTTAACACCTTGCACTTAATACGTGATGGCCAAGCACATAGCGCGCACCCATACGTACATGACTTTAGCACAGTTAAATTGGAGCAATTTGCATGAGCCAATTAACAATTTATGCTAACAACAATCCAATTAATGCGCTGGTAAACACCTGCGATTTAAGCGAAATTACTCAGCAATTAGCAAAAGTAAATGTACGTTTTGAACAATGGCAAGCAACTGCACCCATTAATGAGCACACCACAAATGAGCAAATTATTGCAGCATATAAAAATGATATAGCGCGCTTAAAAGCGCAAAATGGCTACCAAACGGTGGATGTTATTTCACTTGCAAAAGGTAACCCTGCAGCGGCACAAATGCGAGAAAAGTTTTTATTTGAGCACACTCATAGTGAAGACGAAGTTCGTTTTTTTGTAAAAGGCCAAGGGTTATTTTGCCTACATATTGATGCCAAAATTTACCAAGTATTATGCCAGCAAGGTGACTTAATTTCGGTCCCAACCCTTACCCCACATTGGTTTGATATGGGGAGCGACCCAGAATTTACCGCCATTCGATTATTTAATAATACCGAGGGCTGGGTTGCAAAAAGCACCGAGTCTGAAATAGCGAAGCAGTTTCCGTTGCTCGCATAGCAAAAGTAATACGCTCCACAAAGGGATAAGTGGAGCGCTGTTTTAAAACTACTTAAGCGCTGTTAACGCCCCACTCTCTACATCACTTTTATTGTAAACACCGGTATCTAACACCCAAGCTGTTATTAGTTTTGCAGGTGTTACATCAAATGCGGGATTATACACATTGGCATTCGTGGGTGCCCACAGCGCATCACCAAAACTGCCACTTACGCCGCGTACCTCTGCGCTATTTCGCTGCTCTATTGCTATATCGCTACCGCAAGCTGTTTGTGTATCAAGCGTAGTTAAAGGCGCGACAACATAAAAAGGAATATCATGAAAATGCGCCAATACAGCTAAATTATAAGTTCCCACTTTATTAGCAAAGTCGCCATTAGCAGCAATACGATCGGCGCCTACCACTATTTTATCTACCTTGCCTGCGGCCATTAAACTTGCTGCCATATTATCGCAAATAAGCGTGTACGGTACTTGCCAGCGCTCAAGCTCGAACGCGGTTAAACGCCCGCCTTGCAACAAGGGCCGCGTTTCATCAACCCACACATGTATATTGCCGTGTTGTTGCTGCGCTTTGTAAATAACGCCTAATGCTGTACCAATACCAGCAGTCGCTAATGCGCCAGTATTACAATGGGTTAAAATATTGTCGCCGCTGTTTATAAGCTCAGCTCCGCGCGTTGCCATGCGCTCACATAGGGCAATGTCTTCAATAAAAAGGCGCTCTGCGCTGCACACCACAGCTGCTACAAAATCATCGCTTTTAAGGGCCTCTCTTAATGTAGCCATACAATGCATTAAATTAACAGCGGTTGGCCTTGTGGCTTCAAGCTCATCAATTGCTTTTGCAAGCGCCGCTTGAGTTCCCCCCTGCTGCGCTAAATGAGCAACCAGCAAACTCGCACCTAAGCCTATTAATGGTGCGCCACGAATTTTTAAACTGATGATCAGCTCCTTCATCGTCTCAACACTATGGCATTCGTGCCATACCTGCTGATGAGGAAGTAAATACTGGTCAAGCACACTTAATGTGCCGTTTTCATATTTTAAACTGCTTGCGATTAGGTTTTGCATGGTGAGGCTGCTTAAATAAAATGCGTAAGGGTATTTTACATCAGTTTGAATAACTCTCAAGTTAGACTTGTAGACATCTAAACATTTAAAGGTATAGAATGCCCAAAAAGGTTATTTGAGAACTCACTATGGCTAACTATGTCGCGTTTGATGCGCAGCGCGCAATTGAATATGTAAATTCGCTAATTGACTCTAAACAGTATGATTTTTTTAATGCTGGCGCACACTTAACTGCGTACGAATTTGGTGACGGTAACCTTAATTTAGTATTTAGAATTAGCGATGAGCACCATAACAGCATTATTTTAAAGCAAGCACTGCCTTATGCTCGTTGTGTAGGTGAATCATGGCCGCTCACGCTTGATAGAGCTCGTATTGAGGCGCAAGTGTTACTTAATCATGGCGCTATTTGCCCACAAAACACCGCTAAAGTACTGCACTATAACCAAGCTTACGCACTTACCATTTTAGAAGATTTAGGTCACTTAAAAATATTGCGTACCGCGCAAAATAACGCGGAGCAATTTCCTAGGTTAGCCGAGCACGTAGCTACGTATTTAAGCCATACCGGGTTTTATAATTCAGATTTTTACCTAACCGCCCAGCATAAAAAGGCCCTAGTGCAGCAATTTACTAACCCTGAGCTTTGCCAAATTACAGAAGATTTATTTTTTAGCGATCCGTATACAGATCACGAACGCAATCACTTTGACGAGCAACTTACTACACATGTACACGCTTTGCGTGATAACACGGCACTTAAGTTAGAAGTTGCGAAATTAAAAGCTAATTTTTTATCTAACCCGCAAACATTGCTGCACGGCGATATGCACAGCGGCAGCATTTTTGTAGATACCAATACCACTAAAGTGATTGACCCCGAGTTTGGCTTTTTTGGCCCTGTTGGCTTTGATATAGGCTCTTTTATTGGCAATTTACTATTAAATTACTGCGCACAAGCAGGGCATATTGAAGAGTTTGTAGCACGACGAAACTATCAAACGCATTTACTTAGCTGCATTGTTGAAAGCTATAATTTATTTGAGCAACAATGGTTAGCTTTAATTGCCAACCACAGCACAGATCGCACCCTTAATACCGAGGGCTACCCACAGTACTTTATGAAAACCGTATTACAAGACGCCATAGGTTATTGTGGAACAGAACTAATTAGGCGCACCATAGGGCTAGCGCATGTGGTAGATATTGACAGCATTGAAGATGAAAATACGCGCCTTGCAGTACAAAAACAAACGCTGAGCTTAGGTGAGCAACTTATTTTAAATGCCAAAAGCTGCGACAACAAAGATGCCTTTTTTAGTTTATTAATAAGCCAGCTAAATTAAAAAAGGCGCCAAAGCGCCTTTTTTACTACCAATACCGTTATTGGTAGTTTTCGTAAATTTTATCGAGCGGCTCCGACAGCCCACTTTCTTGCACTATACGCACGTGTTTACGCCTTAATTCCCGCGCACTCGTTACACCACATGAGTGGGCAATTAAGCCAGCACCGTAATGAATATATTTATTATAATTGGCAACTCGCTGGGCTTTATCTGCAACATTTAAACCACGCTGTAGCCGCTCGTTATGGGTAGTTACACCGGTTGGGCAGGTGTCTTTATTACATTGCATGGCCTGTATACAGCCTAACGCAAACATATGACCACGAGCAGAAACAACAAAATCAGCACCCAAAGCAAGCGCCCATGCCACCTTAGAGGGCACAATTAACTTACCCGATACAATGACTTTAACCCGTCCTGTTAAGCCATGTTTTTCAAGCATATTAACAACCAGCGGTAAGCTTTCGCGCAGCGGTAAACCTACCGAATCTAATAAGGGTTGTGGCGCTGCGCCCGTACCGCCATCGGCACTATCAATAGTGATAAAATCCGGTGCTGATTCAAGCCCGCGGTGGTTTATTTCTGCAAATAGTGTTTCTAGCCATGTGTAATCACCAATAACGGCTTTAAAGCCGGTAGGTTTACCTGTGGCGTTTCGCACTGTGGCAATCATATCTAATATGTCGCTTGGCTTTTTGATCTCTGGGTGCCCATTTGGGCTAATTGAATCTTTACCCTCAGGGATGCCCCTTATTTTAGCAATTTCAGCATTAACCTTTTTACCAGGTAACATACCGCCTTTACCTGGTTTGGCACCTTGGCTTAATTTAAGCTCAAACATTTTTACGTTTTTATGCGCCGCAATTTCTTTAAGTTTATCAATACTTAAATTTCCAAGCTCGTCGCGCACACCATATTTAGCCGTACCAATTTGAAACACTAAATCGGCTCCGCCCTCTAAGTGATAAGGGCTTAGCCCACCTTCACCAGTATTCATCCAGCAGCCGGCCAATTTTGCTCCTTTTGATAACGCTCTGACAGCCGGTTTTGAGAGCGCGCCGAAGCTCATTCCCGATATATTAAACAAGGAGTTAGTGGTGTACGGCGTTTTACAATAAGGGCCTAAAGTTACATTACTTGGGTCCAGCGCCTCTTCATCTAAGGTAGGGAAAGCACAGTTCATAAACATCACTGTACCTGTAACCTCTAAGCTTTGCGTGGAGCCAAATGCAGCGGTACGATCGACATCTTTTGCAGCGCGATACACCCAGCTGCGCTCTGCTCGGTTAAACGGCATTTCTTCTCTATCAAGGGCAAAAAAGTACTGCCTAAAAAACTCGCCTTGGCGCTCAAAAAAGTACCTAAAGCGGCCAATAACCGGGTAATTTCGCCTAATTGCATGCTTTGTTTGAGTAATATCACGAAAATAAAAAACAATAACGGTAAGTACAATTAATCCTAATGCAACAATAAAAATACTCGCAAATACATCAATACTAAAAATAATAAAATCGCTCATCCAAGGCCCCTTGATGGCTGTTTTTAAAAATAAAAAAGGTGTTGCGTCAAAATGACACAACACCTTTCGTTGTTCAAGGTTTATACTTTTAGATAATTAGCTTTGTGTGTTTTCAAGCTCGGCCTTTATATACAAACGAACTTGCTCTTCAAGCACTGATAACGGCACAGAACCATGACGCAATACTTGATGATGAAACTCACGAATATCAAAACGAGGCCCAAGCGCTTGCTCGGCCTCTGTGCGTAAACGCTTGATAGTCAGCTCGCCAATTTTGTACGACAAAGCTTGCCCCGGCCACGAAATATAGCGGTCGGTTTCGGTTTTAACATTATGTAATGAAAGCGCCGTGTTTTCGCTCATAAAGTTCATAGCGCGCTCTCGGCTCCAGCCGTACATGTGCATGCCTGTATCAACCACTAAACGAGCTGCACGCCACATTTCATAGGTTAAACGGCCAAATCGGCTGTATGGGTCTTGGTAAAAGCCTGCTTCTATACCTAAGTATTCAGAATAAAGCCCCCACCCTTCACCAAAAGCCGAAAGGTAGGCATCACGTCGGTAGCTTGGTAAGTTTTCAAGCTCTGCATTAAGCGATATTTGTAAATGATGCCCTGGTACGGCTTCGTGTAAGGTCAGCGCCTCTAATACATACAATGGGCGCTTATCTAGCGCATATGTATTTACCCAATAATAACCTGCTTGATCGCTTCGGCTCGAGCCAACATAGCGACCGGTTGTATATTTAGGAGCTATATTTGCAGGTACAGGTGCAACGCCATAGGGCATACGTGGCAATGTGTGAAATAACTTAGGCAGCTGCGCGTCCATTTTTTTAGCTATATAAGCAGCTTCTTTTAATAGCTGCTCTGGAGTGGTGGCGTAAAATTGCGGATCGGTACGTAAAAAGTGGATAAAATCGGCAAACGAGCCCTCAAAGCCTACTTCTTTAATTATTTCCTGCATTTCACTGCGGATACGCGCCACTTCAGATAACCCCAGCTGATGTATTTCATCAATGCTCATATTTGTGGTGGTGTAATACTGTGCGCGGTTTTTATAAAATGCCTTGCCATTAGGGGTTTGCGAAATACCAATCGTAGTGCGTGCACCTGGCTGATATTGCGTAGTAAAAAATGTTAAATACGCTTTGTAAGAGGCAATAACATCGTTTTTTATGATGCGTTTAGCTTTTTGCTGCAACGCTTTAAAGTCGTTTTCACTTAACCCTGCTGTGTTCGTTTTAAACGGGGAGTAAAAGTCTGACTGTGTTACATCATCTACTATGTATGCGCTTATTGAGTCTTCATACCCAGCTAATACCGCTTGTGGCTGAGTAAGCCCCGTTTCGAGCCCCTTTTTCATCCAATGTATGTTTTGCTCAAAAAAGCGCGGCACTTGTTCAAGGCGGGCTAAATACGTTTCTAACTGTTGCGGTTGCTTGTACTGCGAACTATTAATCATATAAGACAAGCTAGAATGAAACCCATACTCAGAAGTTAGCGGCATGTAGTGCGCATTAAATACATATTCATCAACACTGTTTTGTACTTGCGCACGAATAATACTGAGGTTAATACTGTTTTCACTTGAAAGCTCATCGCTATCAATTGCATCTAAACGACTTAATAATGCTGTTTTTTCCTCATATTGCTGCTTTAAAAATTCAGCCGATAAATTAGGTAATAAATAGCCATCAACCCCTTCAGGCTGAGTGTAGGGATTAACGCGTTTGCGGTAATCAACAATACTTTGCGCCACTTGTTCAAATTGTGTGTTTGCGTTGGGGCTTGTTAATGTACATGCGCTTAGCGTGCCAAAAAGTGATAGCACAAGCAGTGTGCGGCAAATTCGCGGGGGTAAGGAATAATTCATTTTAGTTTTACTTAACCATACAATAGATTTCACAAAACTATCGTAGGCTGAGTAAATAGCAAGACAAATGCGATTAATCTCAATAACACACGCTTAATTGGAGCGGGTAAAATAAGCTGAACCCGCCTAAATTAAGCTAAATACGTGCTCTTTGATGATAAAATCAGCTATTAGGCAGCAAAAGTAAAAATTTAAGTTCACTAATACTGGTTTTTACTTTTAAATAGCCTGCTTAACGATTATTGTAGTAAAAAAATAATAAAGCTTGGATGCATTGCCGCCTCATTGAAGAGTTATTTTAATGTGTAATTTAATGCGTACTTAGTTGGTAGTTAAAATGATGTTCCATGATTCCATGGCTGTAGCTCAAGAAAAAATGACGAATGTATGCCTGTTTTTAGAACGTCATACGCTGCCTCCCTCTCCGTTAAATTACCACGTTGCCTATACCTATATTAGTAAAGTAAATCCTCAGCTAAATAACGCCATAGACGAGGCCATTACTAATAAAGCCCAAATTGATAGTATTTTGATTGAGCAGCTCTACTTTGAATTTTTAAACGAAGGGCATACCACGCAAGTGGCAATGATTAATAACGTAAATGGGGTTATTGATTCACTGTCGCGCAATGCGCAATCAACCGAAAAACAAATTGTTAGCTTTGCCGGCCAAGTAAGTGAGTGCATTCACACGCTTGATGAGAATAATATAGAGCAAAGCCGCCAAGCACTCGATACGTTAAACACGCAATCAGCCACGTTACTTGAGCAACATAAGCACTTTAAACACGAGCTATATAAAGCTAAAAAGTTACATGAAAAAACCCAAAAACAGCTGGCGCAATTACGTAAGCAGCACATTATTGACTCACAAACGGGGCTGTATAAACGTCATTATTTAACACAGCAAACCCAACTATGGAGCAACCAAGACAAATCAATTTGCGCAATTGCTATTCAAATAGATAATTTAGATCATTTTGTAGATAATTACGGCGATATAATTGGCGAAGTTATTTTGAACAAAGTGGCTAAACAAGTAAAAAAATATGTCTTTCAAAGTGGTTTACCTGGGCGTACAGCAAAGGACCAATTTACCGTATTACTGCCAGATATAGACCCCGAAACCGCCAATGTTATTGCTGAAAAAGTGCGTAATGGCGTAGAAAAACTTCGTTTTGTTAGCTCAAAAAGCGGCACTAAGCTGCCTGGCATTAACTTATCTTTAGGCATAGCGCAGCAACTCAAAAATGATGACTTTAACCAGTTAGCTAAAAAAGCCTCGCAAGCGGCATTTAAAGCACGCTCACTGGGGCAAAGTAGCTTTACAGCTGGCCACTAGGTTTTACGCTAAATTACCTGATAAATCATATTCAAATTGCACCTGCAGTATACAATCAAGTACACTAGTCTTTATTGCCACGATAGAGACTAACCATGAACGAAACAGAGCAAAAGACCACGCATTTTGGCTATAAAACCGTAGCCGAAAACGATAAAGCCTCAATGGTTGCAGACGTATTTCACTCGGTTGCAGCAAAGTACGATGTAATGAACGATTTAATGTCTTTTGGTGTACATCGATTATGGAAACGTCAAACTATAGCCAGCTCAGGTGTGCGCAAAGGCCACCACGTCCTTGATTTAGCAGGCGGCACTGGCGACCTAACAGCAAAATTTAGCCAACTAGTCGGTGACACCGGCCAAGTGGTTTTAGGCGATATTAACTCATCAATGTTAAAAGTGGGCCGCGAAAAACTGCACAACTTGGGTTTAGTCGGCAATATCGACTACGTGCAAATGAATGCCGAAATGCTGCCATTTCCAGATAACAGCTTTGATGTGATCACGATTGCCTTTGGCCTACGTAATGTAACCGATAAAGACAAAGCCCTGCGCTCTATGTACCGTATATTAAAGCCAGGTGGACGTTTATTAGTATTAGAGTTTTCCAAACCTGAGCATGAAATTTTAAGTAAAGCGTACGATTTTTACTCATTCAATCTATTACCAACTATGGGTAAAGTAGTGGCGAACGATAGCGAGTCATACCAATACTTAGCTGAGTCGATTCGTATGCACCCAGACCAAGAAACCTTAAAAGCAATGATGGAAGAAGCAGGCTTTGAACAAACAACGTATCAAAACCTAACCGGTGGTATTGTTGCACTGCACCGTGGTTTTAAATATTAAGGCAGGCAGTTATGGCGTTTGAGCAAAAAAGCGAAAATGTGATCGCAGCAAAACCCGATTCACAGTTTTTTATGTTACCTAATTTTGTACTTTCGCTTATAGAGCGAGTGCTTAATAAGGTACTGCAACTCGACGCCACCTTAATAGATAAGCTCAGTGCCGTTAAGCACAAACCATTAAAGGTCGAAATCCGCAATTGGCAGCAGCAAATAGTATTAACCTTTGATGGTAAACTATTACACCTTTACAGTGCCAGCGTTGAAGATAGCGCAGAGTGTATGATCAGCGCAGATATAGATACACTCATGGCGCTTAAAGACCCAGCCATGCTTACACAGCTCATTCGTCAAGATAAGCTAGACCTGCAAGGCGACTTAAACGTCGCTCAGGCTTACAGCGCCGCATTTTCTGGGCTAGATATAGATTGGCCTGAGCAACTATCGCACTATATTGGCGATGCGCCCGCACAACAACTTTACATACAGCTAAACGCTTTACGCAGTAAAGAGCGTAAAGCGCGTCAGCAAATTAGCACCACATTAACTAGCCTATGCCAAGATGAGCTCGCTGTAACTATTCACCCATTAGAGCTTGAACAATTTAAACAACAAAACCGAGTGCTAAAAGGGCAAGTGGCCGCTATTGAACAACGCATAAATGCATTAATCAACTCTTCTAACACCAACAGCCGCTAAGGATTTTTTGTGTCGACTGCTCGATTGTATTACATCACTAAAACATTACTTAGCTACGGATTAGATGAGTTAATACCAAAACAAAAAATACCTTGGTACGCTAAAATTGCGCGTGGTAGCTTGTTTTGGTTACGTAACCAGCACAAAAATAAGCCAGCGGGCTTGCGATTGCGCTTAGCCTTGCAAGAGCTTGGCCCTGTGTGGATTAAGTTTGGCCAAATGCTTTCTACCCGCCGAGACTTACTTCCTCACGACATTGCGTTAGAGCTTGCTTTTTTGCAAGACCAAGTCGAGCCCTTTGAAGGCGAACTTGCCCAAAAAATAATTGAAAAAGCGCTCGAAATTAGCGATATAAACCAGTTATTTAGTGAGTTTTCGCAAACCCCATTGGCCTCAGCGTCTATTGCACAAGTGCATACTGCTAAGCTAGTTGATGCCCATAACAATACCCAAGATGTTGTTATAAAAGTGATTAGGCCAAATATAAAAACACAAATTAATGCCGACTTAGCACTTATGGAAAAGCTCGCTAAAGTACTTGCCAATGTACACAGCGAAGCAAAAAGGTTACGCCCAGTCGAAGTGGTCAAAGAGTATAAAAAAACCTTGCTAGATGAGCTCGATTTAATGCGCGAAGGCGCAAATGGCATACAACTTAAGCGTAACTTTGAAGGCTCTGATTCGTTATATATCCCGGCTGTTTATAGCGATTATAGCCGCAGTAACGTTTTGGTTATGGAGCGTATTTACGGCATTCCGGTCTCAGATACTGAGTCGTTAATTGCGCAAAATACCAATATGAAATTACTCGCTGAGCGCGGTGTAGAAGTGTTTTTTACCCAAGTATTTAGAGACAGTTTTTTTCATGCTGATATGCACCCTGGCAATATATTTGTCTCTCGCGAGCACCCTGAAAATCCCATGTATATTGGTATCGACTGTGGCATTGTTGGCACATTAAACAAAGAAGATAAACGCTATCTCGCAGAAAACTTTATCGCCTTTTTTAATCGTGACTACCGCCAAGTTGCTCAGCTACATGTTGACTCGGGCTGGGTTCCGCCTGATACCAGCATAGAAGAGTTTGAATTTGCAATTCGTACCGTGTGCGAACCTATATTTAATAAGCCGCTGGCTGAGATATCGTTTGGCCATGTACTCGTTAATTTATTTAACACCGCACGCCGCTTTAACATGCAAGTACAGCCGCAGTTAGTATTATTACAAAAAACGTTATTATACGTTGAGGGCTTAGGGCGTCAGCTTTATCCTCAGCTTGATTTGTGGAAAACCGCTAAGCCATTTTTAGAAGATTGGGTAAAACAACAAGTTGGACCGTTATCAGTAATGAAACAAATGTATGCTAACTTGCCATTTTGGGCTGAAAAAATGCCAGAACTACCTGATTTAATTTATCAAAATTTAAAACGTAGTCCGCAAATACAGCATTCTCAGCCAAGTAAAGTGTCACACAAAGCGCTAGTACTTAGCCTATTTGGCAGTGCTACACTGATTGTATCGGCACTGTGTTATCTGCAGCACGACCTCATAGCGGCAGGCGTAACATTAGCAGCGTCTGCAATTAGCTTTATTGTGGCGTGGCGTAACACATAAACTAAGTGCTATTTATGCCACAGGGCGTATAATTAGTACTTAAAATAAACATTTAAGCATTTATCAGTTGGAGATAACCATGGGTTTAGGTGGCATTAGTATTTGGCAATTATTGATTGTTTTAGCGATTATCGTACTTCTTTTTGGTACTAAAAAACTACGCGGCATGGGTGGTGATTTAGGCGGTGCAGTAAAAGGGTTTAAAAAAGCCATGTCTGATGATCAAACTAAAGAGACTGAAAGCGAAAAAGCTGAGCAAATCCAAGAGTCTCAAAAAGCAGCGCCAACACAGACACAAAGCACTGAAAAAACCAAAGACGATACTAAGGTTTAAGCAATATGGGAATGTGGGAGCTCGTTGTTGTTTTTATTGTTGGCCTAGTGGTACTTGGCCCTGAGCGGTTACCGGTTGCCATTCGCACCGTAATGCGCTGGGTAAAAACCGTTAAGTCGATGGCCAACTCAGTTAAAGCAGAAGTGAGTGAAGAGCTACGCATACACGAGCTTCACGAAAACCTAAAAAAAGCAGAGCAACAAGAGCTTAAAGATTTAAGCCCTGAGCTACAACAATCGGTTGATGAACTGCAAAAAGCAGCGCAGTCGGTTACTCATAGCTATAAAAACACTTCAAGCACGTCATCTAACGAACAACTCGATGAAAAAAAGTGAAATTAATTCCCCTATTTGTGGTCAACTTATTACGTGGTATAAAAAATAATGTCTGAACAAGCTAAATCAGGGTTCGTCGCTCACTTAATTGAGCTGCGCGATCGGCTTATTAAATCACTTTTTAGTATTTTAGTGATATTTATTGGCCTAGTGTATTTTGCCAATGATATATATGAGTTTGTAGCCGCCCCTTTAGTCGCACATTTACCAAGCACTGCCACTATGATAGCTACCGATGTTACGGCACCGTTTTTTGCACCGTTTAAGCTAACGCTATTTGTTGCCTTGTTTGGCGCTATTCCGTGGATATTGCATCAAATTTGGGGATTTATAGCACCTGGCTTATACCAACACGAAAAACGCATGCTAATGCCAATTTTGGCCTCGAGTATTTTGCTATTTTATGGCGGTATCGCTTTTTGCTACTTTATAGTGCTTCCTATTATATTAGGCTTTTTTACTAGTGTAGGGCCGCAAATGATGACCCTAGCACCGGATATTAGTAGCTATTTAGGATTTGTACTTAAGCTATTTTTTGCATTTGGTGTGGCGTTTGAAATACCCGTAGCCATAATGTTGCTATGTTGGAGTGGCGCTACAACCACGCAGAGTTTAAAGCAAAAACGCCCTTATATTGTGGTTGGTGTATTTGTTGTGGCGATGTTTTTAACACCGCCCGATGTGTTATCACAAACACTATTAGCACTTCCTATGCTGCTTTTATTTGAGCTAGGGTTAATTTTAGCGAAATTTTATAGCGCTAAAGAACAACAGGAATCTGAGGAATAAAATGAAAAAACAACTACTCTCACTACTGGTTTTACTAAGCGCACCGACGTTTGCAGCGCAAGAAATTAACGTGCAAGCTTTGCAAGCATGTAGCTTTATTGAAAACGACTTTAACCGTTTACTATGTTATGACAACACAGTGGCAGGTAAACCGCTTACTAAACCTAGTGAGAAAAAAACCCTTACCCCACCAAAAGCCGTAACCAATGTATCGCCAAACGTAAGTGCACCTGTTGCAGCTGTTTCTAAAGCAGCGCCTGCTGCTAAAGCAGATGATTTTGGCCTTGAGCATAAAGAGATCACTAAAGATAAAGACGAAAATATCACAGCATTAGTATCATCAGTTAGAAAAGCCCCTTATGGCGAGCTCATTATTACCCTTGATAACGATCAGCAATGGCGTCAAATTGGCTCTGACAGTCTTAAATTAAAAGAGTCAGACACAGTAGTTATTAGCCGCGGTGTATTTAATTCTTTTTTACTTCGTAAAGATGGTCAAAACCGCTCAATCCGTGTGAAGCGCACTCAGTAATGACCTACACGTTAGTTGATGCCGGCGTTAATTTAACCAATCACCAGTTTGAAGGTGAGCATCAGGCCATTATTGCCCGCGCAAATGCCGCGGGCGTGCAAGCTATGCTACTAATTGGCTGCGATGTGCCTAGTAGCGAACAATCGCTTACATTAGCAAAACAATATAATCAGTTTTCTACTGCTGGCGTGCATCCACATGACGCTAAAGACGCCACCGATGAACTTGAAACCACTTTAACGCAGCTTGCTAGTAACGATTGCGTTGTGGCCATTGGTGAGTGTGGGCTTGATTATAATCGCGATTTTTCTCCTCGCGATATTCAGCGCAGCGTATTAAAACGCCAGTTAGCGTTAGCTGAAAAACTAAACCTACCTGTTTATTTACACGAACGTGACGCAAGCGAAGATATGCTAAATATTTTGGCTAACTATAACGCACGTGGCGTGCTGCATTGCTTTACGGGCAATGCCCAAGCACTTAAAGACTATTTAGAATTAGGCCTTTATATTGGCATTACTGGGTGGGTGTGTGACGAGCGCCGCGGTAAAGCATTGCAACAATTGGTGCCAAGTATCCCGCTTGAGCGGTTATTAATAGAAACCGATGCGCCTTTTTTAATTCCACGCACAATAACCCCTAAACCAAAATCACGTAAAAATGAGCCCGCCTATCTTAGCTATGTGTGTGAAACACTCGCTAAGCTTTATAACGTTGAACCAAGTACTATTGCCACCCATAGTACGGCTAACTTTTATAGCTTATTTGATATAGCAGGTCGCTAATGACAAGCCCAAAGGCGCTATTTAGCCTATTTATGCTCCTTTGTTCATTTTGCAGTGTTGCAAACCCCGTAATTTCTGAAAATTTTAAATCAATAAAAATAGACACCCTGAGCTATTCGTTTACGCCCACCACAGCAAACAATGCCTACCATGAGGTTAACGACTGGCAAACAGTAAGTGATAAGCCATTAAATTTAGGGTTTGAACAACGCCCTGTATGGGTCAAGTTTACAGTTAAAAATACCTTAAATAACAATATAAGCCCTATTTTATCGCTCGATAACCCGCTGTTAAATGAAGCGCAAATTTTTCATTTTTATAATTCAGCACTGCTCTCACACACGCAAACTGGCGATAACTTTAAGCTCTCATCACGGCTAATAAAAAGTGAATCTTTATTAGCAACCTTGAGGCTGCCGGCAAATAGTATTAGCACCGTAATAATGAAGGTTAACAACAGTGCTGGGCTACGCATCCCGCTGACTTTATGGCAACCAGATGCCTACCTAGCGCATAAAGGTAAACTTAATTTAATTTATGGCTTACTCATTGGTTTTTTATTTTCATTGGCCATAAGTTGCTTGGTTTTGTATGGGTTTTCGCGCAAGTTGTATTTTGCTTATGCAGGCATTATTACGCTGACCTTAGGTGTGCTACTGGCTTATTTATGCGGTTTTGGCGCTCGTTATTTTCATCCAAATTCGCCTTCATTACAGCAAGTAATGATACCTGTTTTACTAATGCTCACTACGCTTGCTTTTGTGCCGCTACAAAAACAACTGTGCCAACCTAAAGCCTCTAAACTACTAAAATGGCAAACCATTGTTGCTAATATTTACGCAATTAGCCTGCTGTTTATGTGGGCTTTACCTAGCACAGTGTTTACCCCATTTAGCTTACTGGCGAGCCCGATTGTTATTGTTTATTGCTTGGTAAGCGCCTACATCTGCCAGCAAAACGCGCCTTCAAAACCAATTCAAGCACTGCTAATTGCACTCATGCTATTTTTACTTGTTATGGTGTACCTTATTATTGCTGTATTTGGCTTATATCCTTTAGGTAGAAGTAGCTTAGCTTTTGTTTTTATATGCTTTTTTGGTAGTACATTTTGCCTATGTTATGGCGTTATGAAGCGCTTTATTTTAGAGCGTGATGAACAAGTTATTGCTCAACAAACCTTGATTGCTGAAAATGCAGCCCAAGATACACTATTAAATGAGCGACTCGCGCTGCAAGCCCAAACACAAAAAGAATTAGAGTCGTTAGTTGATGAGCGCACCTTTGAGCTACAAGTCACTTTGCGCGAACTAGAAGATAAAAACCGCGAGCTTGAGCTACTTAATATGGAAGACGCGCTGAGTGGCGTTAAAAATCGTCGCTTTTTTGATAAAAAATTAGTGATGGAACTGCGTCGCTCTCGGCGTGAACAAACGCCTTTGAGTATGATTATGCTCGATATAGACCGGTTTAAACGCGTAAATGATAACTACGGGCACTTAACCGGCGACCAAGTAATACGCGCTGTAGCCGACATTATAAAACAGCATTTAAAACGCCCGTTGGATGAAGTGGCTCGCTACGGCGGCGAAGAGTTTGTTGTTTTGCTACCTAACACTCCAAAAGAGGGGGCTGTTGATATTGCTGAAAAAATTCGCCAAGCCGTAGAGAGTAATACCGTAAACGTAGCCGGAACATCCGTAAAAGTAACCATTAGTGCTGGCGTAAACAGCGCTGTAGTAAACGATATTAGTAACCCTGAGCTATTTACAGACGACGCAGATAAAGCGCTCTATTTCGCTAAACAACACGGCCGAAATCAAGTAATTAGTTTTCCAATTCCACAGTAGGAGCTTAGTAACATGGCCCAATCAGGACTCGACCTTTTCCCATATACCCGCATGCGTAGAATGCGCCGCAGTGATTTTTCTCGCCGTCTTATGGCCGAAAACCAACTATCGGTAAACGATTTAATTTTTCCGGTATTTGTACTTGAAGGTAAAAACCGCCGCGAAGCAATTGAATCAATGCCAGGAATTGAGCGTTTATCAATTGATTTATTGCTTGAAGAAGCTAAAGAGCTTGTAGATTTAGGTGTACCTGCCGTCGCTATTTTTCCGGTAACCCCTGCTGACAAAAAGTCTTTGATGGCCGAAGAAGCCTACAGTGAAGATGGCTTAGCACAACGCACAGTTCGTGCTTTAAAAGAAGCTTTTCCTGAGCTTGGGGTTATTACCGATGTAGCCCTTGACCCATTTACTACTCATGGCCAAGACGGCATTATTGATGATGAAGGTTATGTAATTAATGACATAACCACTGAAATTCTTGTTAAGCAGGCGCTTTCGCACGCCGAGGCAGGCGCAGATGTGGTTGCACCCTCTGACATGATGGATGGCCGTATTGGTGCTATTCGCGAAGCACTTGAAGCAGATGGACATATTCACACACGCATAATGGCTTACTCAGCTAAATATGCCTCTAGCTATTACGGGCCGTTTAGAGACGCTGTAGGCTCTGCAGGTAACTTGAAAGGGGCCGACAAAAAAACGTATCAAATGGATCCTGCCAACTCTGATGAGGCAATTCGTGAAGTGGCACTTGATTTACAAGAAGGCGCCGACATGGTGATGGTGAAACCCGGTATGCCGTACCTTGATATTGTTCGTCGTGTTAAAGATGAATTTGGTGTACCTACTTTCGCATATCAGGTCAGTGGCGAATATGCAATGCACAAAGCGGCAATCGATAACGGCTGGTTGAGTGAAGAGGCCACAATTATGGAATCTTTACTGGCATTTAAACGCGCCGGAGCGGATGGTATTTTAACGTATTTTGCCAAGCAGGCCGCGCAATGGCTGCAAAATAAGTAAACATGTTATCAAAGGCGGTACGCCGCCTTAATTTTTTTACAATCATTAACATATTTGTATTCTTTTTGTCATTTAGATTGCCTAAACTGGTGTCCCATTTTGGGATTTAAATACACGGGAATAATAAAAAATGTTAAAAACGAAAATAACGCCACTGGCGCTTGTATTAGCAAGCCTCAGTGCACCAGCCTCCGCCGATCTAATCATTTCTGAATACGTCGAAGGCAGCAGCAACAATAAAGCGATTGAGCTTTATAACAATGCTGATACAGAGCTTTCTCTTGAAGGTTATACTTTAGGACTTTATTCAAATGGTAGTAGTTCGGTAGGTAACTCAATTGATTTATCAGGCACATTGGCTGCCAATACCACCTTTATCATTTCAAACCCTAGTGCAGACGCTGCCATTCTTGATATTGCAGATGAAACCAGCACAGTAACTTACTACAACGGTGACGATGCTCTTGTTTTAACTAAAGATGGTGTGGTAGTTGATAGCTTTGGCCAAGTGGGTGTTGATCCTGGCTCTTTTTGGTCTGATGATACCGTACAAACTCAAAATAAAACCTTACGAAGAAAAAATAGCATCACAACGGGTCGAACTGACTCAACTGCAACTTTTAATCCTAGCGATGAATGGGAACAGTTTGATATTGACACCTTTGACGGCTTAGGCTCGCATGCTGGCGATGGTGGTACGGCTCCTGCGCCAGACCCTGAGCCAGAACCATTAGAACCGCTTGTATGTGGCGCAGATAAAACGCTAATTAGCGCTGTGCAAGGTTCTGGTGAAGCAAGCCCGTTAGTAGATACCCTTGTTGAAATTGAAGGTATTGTCACTGCCGATTTTCAAGGTGAAGATGGCTTAGATGGTTTCTTTGTGACCTCGCTTGCTGCAGATGTAGATAACGACCCAATGACCTCTGAAGGTCTATTTGTATACTTTACTGATACCGATGTAAATGTAGGTGACCACGTGCGCGTACAGGGTACGGTTGATGAATACTATGATTCAACACAACTTGCAGATGTAACACAAATTGCTGTATGTGGTACTGACGAAGCGGCCTCTGCAACCTCAATAAGCTTACCTTTAGAGAGCCAAGCTGACCTAGAAGCTTATGAAGGTATGCTAGTAAGCCTAGATCAAACACTTGTAGTTACTAACAACTACGGCTTAGGTCGCTATGGTGAAGTAGAACTAGCCACTGAGCGTTTATATCAAGGCACTCAAGTTGCTTTACCTGGTGATGCAGCCAATGCTGTTGAAGCGGCTAACTTGACTAAAAAAATCTTATTAGATGATGGCTCTACAGCTCAAAACTCAGATCCAACGGCTTACCCAGCGCCAGGCCTATCGGCAGAAAATACTCTACGTACCGGCGATACTGTAAATGCGTTAACAGGGGTAGTTACATACAGCTTTAGCACGTATCGCATTCACCCAACAGTTACACCACAGTTTATAGCGACTAATGCGCGTGAAGATGCGCCTGAGCAAAGTGAAGAAGCCGATTTACGAATCGCCAGCTTTAACGTACTTAACTACTTTAACGGTGATGGCCAAGGCGGTGGTTTCCCTACTAGCCGTGGTGCAGACTCAGAAGAAGAGTTTGTACGTCAAGAAGCAAAACTTGTAAGCGCTATTAGTGCAATGCAAGCTGATGTTGTTGGCTTAATGGAAATTGAAAATGATGGCTTTGGTGAGTTCAGTGCTATAGCAAGTTTAGTAAATGCATTAAACGATGCTGACAGCGCTAACAACTACGCGTTTGTAGATTTTAACGTAGCCCAAATTGGTACCGACGAAATCACCACAGCCCTTATTTACCGCGCAGATAAAGTAGAAGAAGTAGGCACAGCCGCTATTACTACTGATTACCCGTTTGATTACAGCAACCGTGCCCCAATTGCACAAAGCTTTAAGTCACTTTCAACAGATGAAGTATTTACTGTTTCTGTAGCCCACCTTAAATCTAAAGGGAGCTGTGGTGATGATAACAACGACGACCTAGGTGATGGCCAAGGCTGTTGGAATGAAATTCGTACCGAAGCTGCTGATGCGTTTACTGATTGGTTAGACAACAAACCTACTGGCGTAGATGACGAAGATATCATTCTTGTTGGTGATATGAACGCTTATGCAATGGAAGATCCAATCCGTAAGTTTGATGAAAAAGGCTATAAAAACGTAGTCGCAGAGCTTGATGGCGATACATTAAGCTACTCTTATAGCTTCTCTGGTCGTGCAGGTAGCCTTGACCATGCTTTAGCAACCGAGTCTTTACTAAGCAAAGTTGTTGCAGCAAATGATTGGCATATCAATGCTGATGAGCCTATCGTGCTTGATTACAACCTAGAGTATAAAAGCGAAGGTCATCAATCTACGCTATACGCAGAAGGGCCATACCGTGCATCTGATCACGACCCAGTTATTGTTGATATAAAATCTGAAGTAGTACTTACCCCTGAAGAGCAAACACCGGTAATTGCACCTGATCAAATATTCACAGTAGATGAAAACAGCGCTGTAGGCACTGTGATTGGCACACTTGATTTTAGTGACCCTAACGCTGATGTATCACCTGTGGTTAAATTTATCGTATCAGGTAACGATTCTGTATCAATTAACGAGCAAGGTCAGTTAATTGTTGCAAGCGAAGTAGACTACGAGTTTGAAAATCGTATTACCCTTACAGTACAAGCAGAGGATAGTGTAGGTAACGTATCTGAAGCACAAACGGTTGTAGTAAGAGTAAACAACCTACGTGGTGATGACGATAACGACTCAGGCTCATTGCTTTGGTTATCTCTTTTATTAGCACCACTTTCATTAGTGCGCAGATTTAAGAAAAAATAACGAGTGATTTGTTTTAAAGCCGCATTTTGCGGCTTTTTTTATGCTTATAAAAATGTAATTCAGACAAGCTTCAGTAAACAACCCTTAATATCTTCCATACCGTTTATTAACTATTAATAGAATTAGCCGCGCAACAAATACATTAAATGAGTATTTTTTACACATAAGCCGTAGTTAAAACCCTTTTTAATAAATTTAACTGTTGAAATGTAAACACTTTATTTACGGATTAAAAGTTGCACTATAAGTTCGTCACCCTTGTGTAGTAGTTAAGTAACAAACCCTAAGCGTAAAAATAAGTCGTGTTTTTATAAAGGAATGGAAATGAAACAATTAACCCAAACACCTCCTACTTGGCAGAAAAAAGCAACGCCATTATTGGGTCTACTTTTTATTTTTTCTGGCTGGGGCTATAGCACGCAGGCAATAGCAGCAAGTGTTGATGCAGCAATTCCGCAAGAAAGCCTATTTGAAGTAATAAGCGCCCGCGCTAAAAAACTAGCCGAACAAGAATATGCACCTCCAAAAAATATAGAGCTAGAAGCATTAAATAACATTGATTACCAAGATTACCGCTCAATTCGATTTAAGCAGGATAAATCAGTGTGGAAAGATGAAGGCCTGTATGAGCTACAACTCTTTCACCCTGGTTTTTTATATAAAACACCGGTAACAATTAATACCGTAGAAGGCGACTCAAAACGTAATCGCCTACCTTTTAGTACCGATTTTTATCAATACGATGGCACAGCCGCCCCTTTAAAAGACGAAATAGCAAAAAGCGTAGCCGGCACACAACTAGGCCATGCAGGCTTTCGCTTACATTACCCAATTAACACAAACGAATACAAAGATGAGGTAATGGTGTTTCAAGGGGCCTCTTATTTTAGAGTTGTTGGTCCTAATCAAGTATATGGTTTATCAGCACGCGGATTAGCAATCGATACCGCCGAAACATCGGGTGAAGAGTTCCCTATGTTTAAAGAGTTTTGGCTTGTTAAGCCCCAGGCTGAGCAAACTAACATCACTATTTTTGCATTGCTTGATAGCCCTTCGGTATCTGGTGCTTACAAATTTGATATTGACCCAACAACCAGCATGTTAGTTGATGTTGATATGCAAATTTTTGCCCGTAAAGATATTAAAAAGCTAGGCGTAGCCCCTTTAACAAGTATGTTTTACCACGGTGAAAACAGCACTAAGTTTTTTGATGACTACCGCCCAGAAGTGCACGACTCAGACGGCTTGTTAACACAGTCAGCTGATAACAAATGGGTATGGCGCCCGCTTAACAACCCAACACAGTTAAGCGTTACGTCGTTTTCATACACCAACCCTAAGGGGTTTGGTTTAGCACAGCGTGACCGTGACTTTAACAATTACTTAGATACTGAAGCGCACTACCACGACCGTCCAAGCCTGTGGATAGAGCCAAAAGGTGAATGGGGAAATGGCCGAGTTGAGCTAGTAGAAATACCAACAGATACAGAAACGAACGACAATATAGTGAGTTACTGGGTGCCTGAAAAGCCAATGAAAGCTGGTGATTCATTAAAGCTAAGCTACAAAATGAGCACCTTTAACGCCCATTTAACTCAACACCAAAAGGCGCGTGTAACACGCACGCGCATTGGTAGCGCAGCGCTGCCAGGTGAAGATAATCCACCTCCGCAAAGCCATCGCCAGTTTACCGTTGACTTTGCAGGCCCCGATTTAAACAACCTGTCTGAAAAGCTAACACTTGAAGCCGACATTCAGCTAACAACAGGTGAAGTAAGGGATGTAACAGTGCAAAAACTTCCTAAATCTCTTGGTTGGCGAGTAGCGTTTAAAATTGCACCACAGGACGATCAACCCGTAGATATGCGTTTATCGTTAAAACTTCGTGATAAAGAAATTAGTGAGGTATGGAGCTATGTTTGGTACCCAAATGACATCAAGTAATAAAGGAAAGGGCACACCAATGCCATTCAAAACACTGCGCGTATGGTTATTTGCTATTGCAGCACTCACTGTTTCAGGGTACGGCATCTCCATTATGTTTGAAATTTTAAGCTCAAACGGAATGACCTTGCTTGAATATGCGCTATTGGTTTTATTTTCAATAACCTTTGCATGGATTGTTACGGCATTTTGTAGCGGCACGATAGGATTTGTACTGCAATTATTTCGTATTGACCCGCTCACCCTAAGACGCATTAAGCCTATTGAGTTTGACAATGCCGCGCTTGCACAGCAAAAAACCGCGGTAGTTATGCCTATTTATAACGAAGACACGCACCGTGTTATTGCCGGCTTTGAAGTGAGCTTACAATCGCTAAAAGAGACTGGGCAACTTGCCAATTTTGACTTTTATTTACTTAGCGACACGCAAGACCCTGAAATAGCACAAAACGAGCTAAGCGCATGGCATGCTTTATGTGAGCGTTTAGGCGATACTGCAAAACAGGTTTTCTATCGTCGCCGCGAAGATAATAAACACCGTAAAGTAGGTAACTTAACCGACTTTTGCGAGCGCTGGGGCAGCCAATACGATCACATGATTGTACTTGATGCCGACAGCGTAATGACGGGTAAATGTATGCTAGAGCTGACCACAAGCATGATCAACAACCCGCAAGCTGGTTTAATTCAAACTATCCCTATTCCAGTTCGTCAAGACACCTACTTTGGTCGTTTTTTACAATTTGCCTCTGTGCTTTACAGCCCAATGCTGGCAACGGGGTCTGCTTTTTGGCAAACCGACAAAGCTAATTATTGGGGCCACAATGCCATTATTCGTGTTGAAGCATTTATTAACTATTGTGGTTTACCTACGCTTGAAGGCAATGCCCCCTTTGGTGGCGAAATTTTGAGTCATGACTTTGTAGAAGCTTCACTACTGCACAGTGCAGGCTGGGATGTTTTATTACTTAGCGATATTGAAGGTAGCTACGAAGAAGTACCAAGTAACATTTTAGATTATGCCATACGCGACAGACGTTGGGTTCAAGGTAACATTCAGCATCTTGGTTTATTAGGCTCGTCTAAATTAAAGTTAATGAGTAAGTTTCACTTTTTATTAGGCGCAACCGCTTATATTTCATCGCTTATTTGGTTATCTATGCTGGCACTAAGCACCATAGATGCGGTAACGCGTGCATTAAATAGCGATGTGTACTTTAATCGGGTTTATCAGTTATTCCCAACGTGGCAAATAGCTAAAACAGACCTAATTGATTCACTACTTTATTTAACCATTATTATATTATTGGTGCCTAAATTAATGGGTGTAATTGTCACGCTAGTGCACAGAAATAAGCGCTTTGGCGGCTCGTTTAAATTAATACTAGGCTCAATAATAGAGACTGTATTTGCCATTATTGTGGCACCACTTATGATGGTGTTTCATGCTTACTTTGTAGTGTGTGTATTTTTAGGTAAAAAAGTTAAGTGGGATGCACAACCGCGCGAAGGCCGCATGGTACCGTGGAAAGAAGCGTTTAATTACACGCTATTTTCTACCTTGGTTGCCATAGTATGGGGCGCTACAGCCTATTACTTTACGCCAGTGTTCTTTTGGTGGTTATCGCCTATATTGCTCGGTCTATTACTTGGAGCGCCAATAATACGCTACACCAGTAGCATTAAATTAGGTGTGCAACTGCGTAAAATGGGAATATTTATTTGCCCTAGCGAAGTTGATAACGACCCTATGCTAAACAACCTTAAAGTGCATTTAAAAGAGATTTCGGTACCAGAGCCTGGGCAATACCCTAAAACGGTGCCAGCCCTGCCACAAGAGCATTTAGTGGTTATGCCAATACAAAGCTTTAATAAGCCTCGCTTGCCAAAGATGAAAGCGCTAAGAGCTAAAGCAATTAAGAAGTTTAATTAGCGCAATGGGCACGCACTAAATACAAAAAGGAGCATAATTGCTCCTTTTTTTATACCTAAAATAAGCCGCTATACAACTTCTCTTTCATAACTGCGCCTCACTAACCCAAGTATAGATTACTGTATTAGGTGAGCGCTCTTACGGACTCTGTGCGAAGCTAAGCAGCCACTGCTCCTACGGTCATCACTTCAGCTTTAATTAAAGCATGTATAGCTCACCGCTTTAAGCAGCCTTTTATTTAGGCTGCCAATGTTGGTATTACTGTTTTTGAGAGACGCTAACTCAAAGAGTAATTAAATCGTAGGCAATAAAAAACCCGCAACATATGCGGGTTTTTTTAAAGAGTTACAGAGCTAATTACTTAGCTGCTTTTTTCTCTTTTTCTGCAGCGATTACAGTGTCAGCTACGTTTTGTGGACATGCTGCGTAGTGTGAGAACTCCATAGAGAACTGACCACGACCTGATGTCATTGTACGTAGTGAACCGATGTAACCAAACATTTCTGATAACGGAACGTCTGCTTTAATGCGAACGCCAGTTAAACCAGCTTCTTGGTCGCTTAGCATACCACGACGACGGTTAAGGTCACCGATTACGTCACCAACGTGATCTTCTGGAGTGAACACGTCAACTTTCATGATTGGCTCAAGAAGTTGTGCGCCCGCTTTAGGGATCGATTGACGGAAAGCGCCTTTAGCAGCGATTTCGAATGCGATTGCAGATGAATCCACGGCGTGGAAGCCACCGTCGAAAAGCTCTACTTCAACGTCAAGTACTGGGAAGCCAGCTAGAACACCTTCGTTCATCATTGACTTGAAGCCTTTCTCAACTGCAGGCCAGAATTCTTTCGGTACGTTACCACCAACAACTGATGAAGTGAACGTGAAGCCTGAATTCGCTTCGCCTGGCTTGATGCGGTAATCAATTTTACCGAACTGACCAGAACCACCAGATTGTTTCTTATGCGTGTAGCTATCTTCGATTTCACGAGTGATAGTTTCACGGTAAGCAACCTGTGGTTGACCAACAATAAGGTCTACGCCGTAAGTACGCTTAAGGATATCTACTTTGATATCTAAGTGAAGCTCACCCATACCTTTAAGGATAGTTTCGCCTGAATCTTCATCAGTCTCAACTTGGAAAGACGGATCTTCTGCAACCATTTTACCGATAGCAATACCCATTTTCTCATTACCGCCTTTATCTTTAGGCTGTACAGCAATCGAGATTACTGGAGTTGGGAATACCATTGGCTCTAGAGTTACTTTGTCTTTCGGATCACATAGAGTGTGACCAGTTTGAACGTTTTTCATACCTACGATTGCAATGATGTCACCAGCTTGTGCGCTAGTTAACTCTTTACGTTCGTCAGCTTGCATCTCAACCATACGGCCAACACGCTCTGTTTTACCAGTAAACGAGTTAAGGATAGTATCACCCTTGTTAAGTTTACCTGAGTAAATACGTACGAATGTTAATGCACCAAAACGGTCATCCATGATCTTAAATGCTAATGCTTTGAAAGACTCATCAGCAGATACGATTGCATGCTCGCCAGTTTCGTTACCTTCTTCATCCATAAGAGGTTGAGGGTCAACTTCTGTAGGAGATGGTAAGTAATCAACAACAGCGTCAAGTACTAGTTGAACACCTTTGTTTTTGAATGCAGAACCACAGAATGTAGGGAAGAAAGCAAGGTCACGAGTACCTTTACGGATACAACGCTTGATATCTTCTAAAGAAGGTACTTCACCTTCCATGTACGCTTCCATTAGGTCATCGTCTTGCTCTACAGCAGTTTCGATAAGCATTTCATGGTATTCGTCTACTTTGTCAACCATGTCTGCAGGAACGTCTGTGATTTCGTAGTTTTCAGGAAGACCAGTGTCATCCCAAACGTATGCTTTTTTAGTAAGAACGTCTACAACACCAACGAAGTCATCTTCAATACCGATTGGTAAAGTCATAACTAGTGGTACAGCACCAAGTACTTTACGTACTTGCTCAGTTACACGGTAAAAATCAGCACCCATACGGTCTAATTTGTTTACGAAGATAATACGTGCAACTTCTGATTCGTTAGCGTAACGCCAGTTAGTTTCTGATTGTGGCTCAACACCACCAGAACCACAGAATACACCAACACCGCCGTCTAATACTTTAAGTGAACGGTAAACTTCAACTGTGAAGTCAACGTGTCCAGGAGTATCGATAACGTTGAAACGGTGATCTTTCCAGAAACAGCTTACTGCCGCAGACTGGATAGTAATACCGCGCTCAGCTTCTTGATCCATGAAGTCAGTAGTAGATTCACCATCATGAACCTCACCTGTTTTATGGATAGTACCTGTAAGCTTCAGGATACGCTCAGTAGTAGTGGTTTTACCCGCATCAACGTGCGCGAAAATACCAATGTTTCTGTACTTCGATAAATCTGCCATTATTTTACTCTTAATAAAGTCGATAAATTATTCGGCGGGAGTATAGCATTACTTAAAGCGAACATCACCATACAAGTCGCTTAAAATGCAATCAATTCAATAAAATTTTTCTAGATTTACATCAAGCACTGGTTAAATAGCACTGATTATTATGTAACCCATTAAAAAGATTGTGTTTTATTCTTGTAATCTGAAGGGCACTCAGTTACTTAATTATTTTGTAACAACGCTCTGGCCTGCCAATACTACCGTAGCTTTGATCAGCACTTAACTTTTCAGACTCTAATAAAAACTCTAAATAGCGACGAGCAGTTGAGCGGCTTACCCCCACTAAATCGCCCATTTGCTGAGCAGTAAATGCACTTGAATCATGCTGTACGAATGCATCATGGATTTTTTGCAATGTAAGCTGGTCAACGCCTTTGGGCAGCCTAATAGCACCCTGTTTTTTCTCTTTTGAGCCGAATAACACATCAACCATTGATTGGGTCACTTCGTTTGCATCAGAAAAACACTGTTGACGCGCCTCAAAGCGCGAAAGAGCTTGATCTAATCTATTTAACATTAACGGTTTAACTAAAAAATCACAGGCACCAAGTTGCATTGCTTTTTCAAGTGTTTCAACTTCTTTGGCAGCCGTTAGTAGCATCACTTCGCTCTTAATTTCACGACGCCGTAAATCTGATAATAAATCGAGTCCGTTACCATCAGGTAAATGTATATCGAGTAAAATAAGATCTGCCTCTATCGCTTGCAACAGAGCTGTTGCAGTACTTAAATTACCTGCAATTCCAACCACTTGGTACTGTCCTTGGCGTAAACTCTGTTTTGCAATTTGACTTCCCGCAGCGCCCCCCGGCAGTAATAAGTACTGGGCAATTAGCTGTGCAACTTCAACTTCGTCTTCAATTATAATTACAGTATAGGTCATTGCTTAATTACTCTTATTATTTTGGAATATAAACACTTAACCGCGCCCCTAATAAATCCGACTCACCAATTTCTAAACTACCACGGCAGGAGTCTAAATTGGTTTTTACTAAGTACAAACCAATACCGTGTTGCGCCCCAGACTTAGAACTAAATTGAGGCGTAAAAATGACTTCATGATCAGAGCCTAAACCAAACCCTGTATCTTCCACATCAAACAATAAAGTTTGACTGGTTTCGTCAACTGTTACCCTTACTTTAGCAGGGCGAGTATCAGATGCTCTAATAGCAGCTTCAATGGCGTTATCTATTAAATTGCCTAAAATAGAAACCACTCGTTCAAGCATATCCTTACGTTCTATAACACCAAGCAAACTATCTTGGTTAAGCTCAAGAGCAACATTAAGCTCTCGTGCTTTGTGGTATTTTCCCACCAATAAACCAGCTAATACGGGGTCTTGAATCCGCTCAAGTAAGTTGTGAATTTGTGCTTGAGAACCCTGACTTTCCTGCCCTATAAGTTCAATTGCTTGCTCGTTTTTGCCCATTTGTACTAAAGCACCAATTAGGTTTAATTTATTCGAGTAATCATGTGTTTGAACACGAAGTAACTCAGCAAATGCTTGTACTTTTGTTAGCTGCTGACTTAAATATTCCAGTTCATCAGACGGGCGCATACTGAGCAAAATACCATCATCCTGACCTTGAACTTGTAAAGAAAACCGCGACAAAATAATTCGTTTATCTGCAGCAAATAACTCAAACCCAACAATTTTGCGGCTTTGATTGCGCAGTAAAAATTCAGCATGCTCAGGCAATAGGTCTTCTAGAGTAAGGTTTTTATGGATTGTAGATGTAGGCTTATCAAGAATTTCACAGGCACGTTGATTTAGTTTACGCACGGTTCCATCAGGCTCCAGTGCAATAATGCCGCTACGTACAGTGTTTAAAATAGCATCCTGCTCTGAAAATAATCTTGCTATCTCATCTGGTTGCAAACCAAATATAGCATTACGTACTCGTTGACCAATATAAACCGCGGCAATAATACTTAAACCAACAAGCATCAGCCCCCAAATAAGTATTTCAGCACTACGAGATAAAATAAGCGGATCAATTGATTGCACCAAAAAACCAACAGACACTAGGCCTATAATTTCATTGTTAGCATTATATACAGGTACTTTACCGCGAATTGACTCCCCCATGCTGCCATGAGCTACCGATATATAGCGCTCGCCTTGAAGGGCCTCCTGACTATCACCTCCAACCATAGGTTTGCCAACTTTGTGCTCATCAGGGTGTATAATACGCAGTGCATTAATATCGCCAACTACTATAAAATCAGCGCTTGTTAGCTCCGTAAGGCTCTCTATTTGCAAATTAAATGCTGTTAAATCACCTTTTCCCTCTAACGCATTTATTACATCAGTTCGTGTTGCGACACTACTTGCTACAGAGAGTGCTTTATCACCCATGTGATTATGTAAACTTTGCGCCGTAAGCTGATACACCAACGCCCCAAACAATATTGCTTGTAAAACACATAGCCCAGTTACCCAAATAATTAAACGTGTTTCTAATCTTTTAGGTTTTTTTACCATGCTCTGCAATGGGCTTGGTTTGTTGGTGTTTGTCATTAACGTCCTTATTAAGCTTGTTCTTGCTGTAACCTAGAAGCTGTTTTATCCGCACGGCGCTGCTTCAAATAATCTTTTAATGGGAACAACAACACTAAAATAGAAAGTATAAAAATACTTAATGTGAGTGGCCTATCCCATAAAAAGCTTAAAGAGCCATCCGAAATCATCATTGAGCGACGAAAGTTTCGCTCAATCATATCGCCTAAAATAAAGCCAAGTAACAAAGGAGCCATTGGAAAGGCCAATAGGCGTAATATTAACGCAACCAAGGCAACACCAACCATCATAAATAAGTCGAATGTGTTAAACGACACCAAGTACACGCCAATTAAACTAAAGAACAAAATCATAATGGTTAATACCGACTTTGGCATTGCCAATACTTTTGCAAAATAAGGAATGAGAGGTAGGTTTAAAATCAATAAAACAATGTTGCCAAAGTACATGCTTACGATGACAGACCAAAATACACTTGGGTTTTCTTGCATGAGCATAGGGCCTGGCTGAATACCATACGCTATTAATGCTCCTAGCATTATGGCCGTCGTGCCAGAGCCAGGAATCCCCAATGTTAATAAAGGTACAAATGAGCCTGTGCATGCTGCATTATTTGCAGACTCAGGAGCGGCAAGACCACGTAAAGAGCCTTTTCCAAATTTTTCTTTTAGGCCTTTAGGTGCCAAATTTCGCTCAGTGGCATAGGCCATAAAGCTTGCAATAGTGGCTCCTGCGCCAGGTAAAACACCAACAATAAATCCTAAAAATGACGAACGGCCAACAACCGGCGCCATATCTTTAACTTCGTCTTTTGTTAATTTAGTTGAACCTATTTGCGGCGTATCTGAATCATTAAGACTTTTAGCGTCTTTCTTCTCTGGCTTAACAACATTAATTAATGCCTCAGCAAGTGCAAACGTTGCCATTGCAATTAATAAAAAGCTAATACCATCGAGTAAGTCGGCTTGTCCAAAGGTAAATCGCTCGGTGCCCGAGGATGGATCTATACCTACCGTTGCCAGCATTAAACCAAATACTGTCATCATCATTGCTTTTAAAAATTGGCCTTTATTTGAAAATGCAGCAATAGCTGTTAAACCTAAAAACATTAGCACAACATAATCAGGAGATTGAAAACTCAATGACACCTTTGCTAGTAGAGGTGCGGCAACCATAAGTAGTATGGCGCCTATAGTTCCACCTATAAATGAGGAGTAAGCGGCAATAGCCAAGGCTTTACCAGCATGCCCTTGCTTTGCTAACGGATAGCCATCAAAAGATGAAGCCACCGTACCCGCCACCCCTGGCGCATTTATTAAAATGGATGATGTAGAGCCACCAAAAATAGCGCCATAATAAACCCCAGCCATTAAAATCATCCCTGAATCAGCACCTATGCTGTAAGTAATAGGGATCATCAATGCAATAGCAGTTATTGGTCCAAGCCCAGGTAACATACCAATAAAAGTACCCACCAAACAGCCTGCTATCACGTACATTAAATTATTAAAGTCGAGCACGGTCGACAAACCAAGCATAATTCCATCAAACATAACTTAACTCCATAAATCGCCCGGAACCAAGTAAATACCTAATACTTGAGTCATCAAAAACCAAAACACCACGGCAACAGGAATAGAGGCAAACAATAGAATCTTCTTGCGCCTTTCACCCATTACAAAAAAACCCGCTAATAAAAAGGCGCTGGTCGAGATTAAAAAACCAACAGGCTCCAACATTGCACTATAAATCACCATTAAAACTAATAAGCCTAAAGTTCGTACGACATGCGACTTTTCTAGAGGCTGGTTTTCTGCCGCTTTTTCGTTTGGCTTAAGCAAAGTAGAACCGATAGAAAGCAAGCACACCACAATGCCAAAAGCTGCGTATACTTTTGGTAATGTAGCAGAAGTAACCGTTTCGTATTCTTCAAATGGTAATAGTGGAATTTGCCACGCCACAATGGCGTAGAGTGTAAATAGCGTCAAGAATAAACTTGGCCCTAGTAGTTCGCGATTCATCATAAAAACCTCGATTAATCCGCTTTACGAATAAAGCCAAGCTCTTGCATTACCACTTTAAGCTGTGCTTCTTGTTTTTCGAGTGACTGGATAAATTCATCTTTTTCTTGAAAGAGATTTAACCAGCCATTTCGTGCGCGAACAGTTTCCCACTCAGGAGTTGATTGTAATTTACGAAGTTTCTCGGTGTATTGAGCAAGTTTATCGGCAGGTAAATTAGGAGCAGCAAAAAAGCCGCGCCAATTAACAAACTCCATATCGTAACCCATCGACTTTAACGTAGGTATTTTAGGGTAATCCGCTAAAGCTTCTGGCGATGTAACTGCTAACACCCTCGCCTGCCCGCCATTTGCAACTTCTAACGCCTCGCTTAAACCGGTAGAAAGTAAGTTTACTTCACCAGAGAGTAAACCAGCTTTTGCTTTACCACCGCCATCGTAAGGAATGTAACGAATTCTGCGGCCATCAACCCCGCCTGCTTTAGCCGCTTGTGCAGCAACTAAGTGATCCATACTGCCACGGGCAGAACCACCCGCTACTTTAATTGAGCTTGGGTCTTCTTTAAGCGCTTTAATAACATCCTGCCAGGTTTTATAGGGCGAATCGTTACGAACAACAAAGGCACCAAAATCAGCAATCATATTGGCTACGGGAGTTAAATCTCGGTAGCTATAGGGAATTTTCCCCGTTAAGGCGCGCAATACAATAGGCGTTGAATTAACCATTAATATATCGCCTTTTTTAGTACCTGATTCTATTAAGTAGGCAATGGCGCGCCCGCCGCCACCGCCCGACATATTCTGAAAAGACGCATTATTATCAATGCCTGCTTTTACTAAACCTTCACCTACACCGCGCGCTGTTGTATCCCATCCGCCACCTGGGCCTGCTGGTACTAAAAAGTGAATATCGGCCAATGCCATAGGGCTGCTTAGTACTAATGATGCCGCTAATAATGTTGTTTTAACTGACTTAAATAATTTCATTATGTGTCCCCTTAAAATAAATACTGCATACGTGCACTAAATCCCATACCAGAGTCTTCATCACCTACAAGCGCAGCGGTACCTGGGCCATCTACATCGCTGTAGATAAGATTGCCCATAAATTTAATGTCACTACTAACGTAATAGCTTGTACCAAGTGTGTAGGTAGTTACTTCGCTACCTTGGTTTTTACTCGTTGCATCCATTTGAGAAACTCGAGCAACTAACTCCCATGCATTTTTAATATTTTTAGGTTGTACAAATAGTGCAGAGCCAGCTTTATACTGTCGTTGCTCACCCCCTAAAAAGTAACTTGCTGAGATATGAAAGCCGTCAAAGCGCTCGCCATCTAGATCATCGCTGCTGTTGAGCGCATCTAAAGCACGGCTTGCGTATTCTGCCTCTAATGTTAAAGAGTCAGCCTGAAAAGCAAATTCAAGCCCAGACTGAGATAAGCTATCCAGTGCTACCGCTGTGCCGCCTGTAGCATAATTAACAAGGCGTACATTAGTTTCGCGCACTTCACCACGCGCAAAACGTTCGCCTAGTTCATTGCCACCCATATCACGGTATGAATGCCATGCACCTAAATGAATCACGTCACCAGGTGCTGCACTTGACCACGTAGCACGCCCTGTAATAGCAAGCGTTAGACGGTCGTTTTCATCGTTACCCGTTGCACCAAAGGCATCATTTTTATAAACCCCAACGGCATATCGAAAGCCTGAGTCTTTAAAGTATTGATAAGCAGATACGCCCCAACGGAAAAAAGGCGAGAAAGTATTAGCAAGCGTACTACGCTCAATAGTATTAATGTGCTTTGAACTAGTAAGTGCGTTTAGCGACATGTCTTCACGGATTTTACCCGCTTTAATTTTAAGACCGTTTTCAAAGGCGTAACGCACGCGGGCAAGTACAATTTCGGCATCCCCTTCGCCAAATTCTAAAAGTAATTTGTGATCCCAGTTTCCATGCTCGCTCTCTACGTAGGTACGAATACGACGAGGGAAGAAGTCGCTCCCATCTGAGCCATCATTGCCTGCGTTATAGGCACCTTCAAAATAGTTGTAATCAAGCTGTACTCGTCCTCCAAACTCCAAATTAAAGCCACTTGATGTTTTTAAAGAGTTAACTTCTTTTTGCAATGCATCTAATTGTGCTTGTAGTTTTTGAGTATCGTTATCGGCTAAAGCTGATGTGCTAGCCAACGCTGCTGTAATTGTTAAAGCGAGCTGTGTGTTACTTGCTTTCATTATTTTCTCCACGCTGTGTTTGTATCTTTATTGTCAGGTAGATAAGCGACGACAAACTGCTATCTAAAGCGCAGCTTATTGTTAACGTGAAATTAACGAAATATTTTGAGGGAAAGGTGCATTGATGACGGTAAAGTACATTTTGTTCATAAAAACCATGAACAAAATAGACATAAACAAAAACTAATAAGAAGGGTCGTGAAGTACACCTATGCGATGACTAAAAAACGCACTTAATAAAATAAGAATTATTTGCATTTAGGTGTTGACAGTTTATTAGATCTAACTGATAATCAATATCAACAAGACGGGAATGCATACCCACTTGTGACGGAATGAACTAATTTGTTTCTCGACCCTGAAACAACGTGTGGCGCACGTAAACAGCTATGGTTACTTGTTATGAACCGCAACGCCCCTTGATGTTGATGATAAGTAACCGCCCTACTATTTTACTTGCTACATTGCTCATATCGGTGACGGTAGATATGAAACTAAAAAAGCCCTTACGGGCTTTTTTTATGTCTGTAATTTAGTAAGTAACATACTCACATAAATTCACATATTAACGGCGGTTTTTACGTGCACGTGCACGGCGCTGTTTTTTCTCTTCTTCTTTAGCGGCTTTTTTGGCCTCTGCAGCGGCGCGTAAGCCAGCTACCATAATTTCTTCTTCCTCACGCATGGCTGGGGTTTCCATGGTAATACGGCCGATAATCCCATCACGTAATTCGTTAATCAGTATTTCAGACATTTTATAGGTGTCTATTTGGTTACCGCCACGAATACAGCCACGCTTTTTACCGGCCATTTCTACAAACTCCCAGTCACTTTCTGGCAATTCATCTATTTTATAGCGTGCTTTTAAAAGCTCTGGGTAGGCTTTTAATAAATACTCTGCGGTATAACTTGCCACATCTTCGTATTCAAGCGCTGTATCACGTATTGCACCGGTGGCGCCTAAACGATAACCCGAGTTCTCATTTTCTACTTTAGGCCACAGCATACCTGGTGTGTCGTAAAGCATAATGCCGTCTTCAAGCTTAATACGTTGCTGCGCTTTTGTTACCGCAGGCTCGTTACCCGTTTTTGCAACTATGCGCCCAGCTAATACGTTAATTAACGTTGATTTGCCCACATTTGGAATACCCATGATCATGGCTTTAATTTGCTTATCGGCGCCCACTTTATGTGGCACTAATTTTTTACAAAGCTCATTAATTCGGTGCACCTCAGCGGCTTTATCATGACCAAACGCGATGGCTTTAACGCCACTTTCTTGCTCAAAATAGTCTTTCCACGCTTGGGTCATTTTAGGATCGGCTAAATCCGCCTTATTTAAAATTTTGATGACCGGCTTGCCTTCACGAAGCGTGGTTACCATAGGGTTTTCACTACTGTAAGGAATGCGTGCATCAAGCACTTCAATGATCACATCCATTTGCGGCATTATTTCTTTAATCTCATTACGGGCTTTATTCATGTGCCCAGGGAACCACTGGATAGCCATTTTTAACTCCTAACATATAATTTGACGCTATTTTAACTGGCAATTCATTTAATTGCGCTATACTGGCGCAAATTTTTTTAGATTAGATATTATGGCTCTTAAATCTACCATTATTAAAGCGCAATTATCGTTAAGCGATATGGACCGCCACGTGTACCAAGATTTTAATTTAACGTTGGCACAGCATCCCTCTGAAACCGAGCAACGCTTGATGATTCGCTTATTAGCCTATGCGCTAAATAGTTGTGATGGCTTAGAGTTTACCAAAGGCTTAAGTGCCGACGATGAACCTGAGCTTTGGCATGTAAACTACAGTGAAGAGATAGAGCTGTGGATTGAGCTGGGCTTGCCAGATGAAAAGCGTCTTAAAAAAGCCTGCAATAAAGCTAAAAAAGTGGTGCTTTATACCTATGGCGAAAACAACCAAGCTATTTGGTGGCAAAAACATCAACCTAAATTGTACGATTTTAAAAACTTAAGTATTTTTAGCCTTGATTACGCCGCCACTCAGGCACTTGCAGATTTAGCTGACCGCAATATAAAACTTACCATTACCGTTCAAGATGGTGATGTGTGGGTCAGTTCTGATACGGCTAATATCGAAATAAAACCACAACAGTTAATGTAAATTGTAGGTAAGGGCGTATGAAAATAAACCACGTTATTGTATTACACGGCCTTTATATGTCGGGCTTTGTTATGCGCCCGCTCTGCTCTCGTCTTGAACAGTCTGGAGTTAAAGTACTTAATCTCACTTACAATACGCTCGACCCTAACTTAAGCACCATATTTAAACAAATTGATGAGTTTATTGGTGATGAGCCCTCTGCATTAGTATGTCACTCTATGGGCGGATTAATTGCCCGCGCCTACTTAGAGGCAGGCACGCCAGCGAGTCACCATGTCACTAAAGTGATTACGCTTGGCACACCCCATCAAGGCAGCCACATAGCGCAAAAGATGAAGCAAAAAGGGTTTGAAACCTTTTTAAAAAACAGCGTCGAGTTTTTACTCACTAAAAATGGTAACTGGCCGTTTAAGGCCAAGCTTTACAGTATTGCTGGCGATTTGCCCATTGGGTTAATGCCGTTAATTGTCAAAGGCAGTCAGTCCGATGGCACCGTTTTACTAGACGAAACCAAGCTTAAAGGCATGGCTGAGCATAAAGTGTTTCATTTAAGCCATACCAGTATGATTTACTCTCGCCAAGTGCTTGAGTACATTATTAAGTGCCTTAACGAAGCAGCCTAGTCTTCGCCCGCCTCTGCTATTTTATAACTGATTAAAAATATCACCCCCAAAATAAGTGGCATGGGTGCGGCAATGTAGCCAAACGTGTCGGCATTGGCAAAACTTGCGCCTGCTAAATGCGCCACCAGCCCCAATACAAATGCTATAACGGCTATACCTACCACTATTAACTCTGCTTTATTTTGTTTTACTGTTTTTGCATCCATAATCGCTCTCCAATAAATTTAAGATATTTATTTTGCTTGAGTGAATTATGCGCTACAGCCATAAGCATTTACTGATTTAGATCAATACATCAAATAGCCAATATTCAACCTTGTAGAAAACTTGTTTTAGATCATAATTTATCCATGTTTTGTCTTTATTTTATTGTTAAGGGGTAGAATTTTAATAAATTCAACCCATCTATATTGTATGAGTGATTTATTGCGCTGTACGTTATTAATAGTTAAAACCTATTGCATTGACTGGTTTAAACAATTTTACTAATTAATAGCACTGAGCAATAATGATCATCAGTTCATAAATAAACGGTTCATCAAGGAGCAAGGTATGTCACAGGTAAATGCAATTGGTTTAAACAGCGCAAAAAGCGAAGACATTGTTAAGTCACTCAATACATTATTGAGCAGCTACCAAATTCAATACATGAATGCGCGCGGTTTTCATTGGAATATTAAAGGCCGTAACTTTTTTGAATTACACATTAAATTTGAAGAGATTTACAATCTTCTGCTTGAAAAAGTAGATGAAATTGCTGAACGTATTTTAACGTTAGATGGCGCGCCACTACATGCGTTTTCTGATTACTTAGAAGTAAGTGAAATTAAAGAAGCTAAAAACATTAGCGAAGGTACCGCAGCTGTAGAAAACCTATTAGCTGGCTACAGCACTCTAATTAAAATGCAACGTGAAATACTAACTCAAGCAGGCGATGCAGATGATGAAGGTACAGCGTCATTAATGGGTGATTATATTTCAGAGCAAGAAAAACTAGTATGGATGTTAAAAGCGTACTTAGACTAAGCTAAAAAATAAGCCCTCAAAAGGGGAGGGCTACAAATAGGGAGAATCGTAAATTTCTTTGCGATTCGGATACTATATTAGCGCCCCCTATTGACTAAACAACGCCACTGTTACCAGTGGCGTTGTTTTTGGTTTAAGCGGAGCATAAATAATTTTAAAGCAAACTAGCCCACCCTTGTCGCGCTTGCATTAAAAAGCCCCAGCAACGGCTGGGGCTTTTGTTAATACCAGCTCCTTAATTAAGTGAAGCTGGAAAAACGACAATTGTGCAGTATTAACTGCTTAAAATTTACTTCTAAAACCAATATAGAAGGTTTGTCCGATTGGGTCATACGTACCTGCGTCGGTTTCAGTACCTGTGCTTGAGCCACTTACACCTGAAAGTATACGCGGAGGCTCTTTATCAAATAAATTGTTAGCGCCAGCGTATAGCTCTACCGCGTCACTTATATGATAGCTTGCTTGTACATCATGGTAGGTTACTGAGCCAATACCCACGCCGCCAGCTGGAATACCAAAGCCACTTAAGAATTGATCATCAAAGTCAGCAGCCCCTATGTAGGTCATGCTCCAGTTAAAATCAAAGTCATCAAGCTTATAGCCTAAGTTCCAGTTAGCTTTGTGCTCAGATGCGCCAATTTCACCTGCAAACTCATCTTTATCCGCACCCGGTAACGGAATAGTGTAACCGTCAATCAAGTAAGTGTATGCAAGGCGAGTTCTAAATGCGCCTGGGCCAATATCGGCAGAGTAAGTTAGTGTTAAATCAACACCTTCAGTTCCTAAACCACCACTATTTGATACACCACTGTCAATAAACTCAAGTGAACCTGCGCTATTATTACCAGAAGGGCCGCTACGACGAGTTATAAAGCTACAGAAGCTATCGTCACCACCGCCATAACATTGGTCTAAAATAAATTGGCGCGGTGTAGATACAATCGCATCTGTGATTTCTATATCAAAGTAATCAAGGGTAACGTCAAGGCCCGAAATTAACTCCTCTGGGGTAAATACCACACCCACAGTCACAGAGTCGCCCACTTCTTCTTTTAAGTCTGGGTTACCACGGTTAAAACCACTAATACCCTGTAAGTCAGACTGGTTAAGGGTAAACTCACCGTTTGATGCAATATTATTTGCAACACCCGCATCGGCACGACACGCATCACCTACAGCGCCACCGCCACTGTTTGTAACACCTATACATGGATCGTTTAAACCACTTGGGAATGTTTGCGAAGGCGGTGAAAATAACTCATCAATATTAGGCGCACGTGTAGAACGAGCACGGGTAGCACGAAGGCGTAAGCTATCCATCACTTCCCAATCAACACCTACGTTCCAGCTTTCTGTATTACCTACTGTTGAGTAGTCAGATAAACGGACTGCGGCGTTCATTGTTACCGCATCCAGCACTGGAATGTTAGCCTCAATATAGTATTCAGTTACATCAAAAGAACCTTCGGTTGCAGGAATTGCATTACCGGCATTTAAGCCCGCTTGCTGTAGGGCATCAAATTCACTGCGAGAAAACTCTTCGCGGTATTCAAAACCAGCCGCAATACCTACCATACCCGCAGGCAGCTCAAATAAATCACCTGAGACATTACCGCCAATAATTTCTTGCTCTACCGACGTAGAAAGCGTACTTGGCGCACTAACAAAATCAATTGCACCTTGCGATAGTGAATTAAATCCGTAAATGTTTACTGGCGCACAATTAAAGCCACGCGCTGTTGCATCAATACAAATCGCTTCATCGGTAATGCCATCCGCATCTAAATCTTGGCTATCAATTACCGCCTCTAAACCTTGGCGAAAGCTTTGTACATTTACTAAGCCACCTGATACTTGCGACTCTTTCGTTTTACCGTACACATAGTAGGTATCGTAAAACCAGCTGTCGTTAATCTCACCCTGAAAGCCCACAGCTAAGCGGAATGTATCACGCTCTGCACGAGCACCACGGTTACCTACATCACTTAAGCGTTTTGCAAAAAAGATATCTCTAGCACCATCACCGTCGGTGTCTGTTGCTGCATTGTAGATATCATCTGGCACAAAGGCATTTCTGAGCATTTCGCCATTTACGTCAAACTCAATTGGCACGCGGCCATTGGCATAAATGTCATCTGAGGCAAACGGAAAAGGCTCTAACTCTGAAATAGTGGTACTAGATGCGTACGTCCCTTCAAAAAAGAAGCTGTGTTTATCTGTTAGCTCGTAACTACCATTTGAGGCAAATAAGTAGCGCTCTGTTGGTATAGCAATGGTACGTACGCCGCTTCGGTTAAAGCCGTTGGCATCTATACCGTCACCGCCATTGGTGCTAAACGAGTCTTGTAAGTTGTTGTTTGGATCGTAAGTAAAGCGTGTATCGCCTGCATCAAAACGCCCTTGTGGCGGAAATGATGAGAAAAACGGATTAACGGCTTCAAAAATAGAGCCCGGATTTGCCGCCGGATCGTCTTCAAAATAAATACCTGAAAATTGGTCTACTGCAGAGCGCTCACGATCGCGCGAAAACACAGCTCCTTGGTCTGAGTAGCCTAAGTGGAACATGGCTTGACCTTTGCCATCACCCGTAGTTAAACCCGAGGTAAAAGAAAACTGGCGCGATTCATCATCACCTTCGCTTGATTCGCCGTATTGGCCTTCAAATTCTACGCCTTCAAAGTCATCTTTTAGTACAAAGTTAACTACACCTGCAACCGCATCAGAACCATATACTGATGATGCGCCACCGGTCATAATTTCCACGCGCTCAATAAATTGACTAGGAATGGTATTTAAATCAACTGCCGAGCTACCAGGTACACCCGATACATAACGGCGCCCATTCACAAGTACTAAAGTACGGTTTGAACCTAAGTTACGCAAATCAACAGTAGCTACACCCGCGCTTGCAGTTGAAAAGTTAGAGTTAGTACGGCTAATAGCTGGAGAGCCAAATGCTGGGTTTTCTAGCAGTAGGTTTTGGATGTTTAAAGAACCCGATGCATCAATTGCCTCGCCACTTACAACCTGTATAGGTGCAGATGACATCGCCTCGGCTGAACGAATACGAGAACCCGTTACTTGCACGCGTTCTATTTTTTCTAGTTCGTCTTCTTCTGCGGCTAAACCTTGAAAAGAAAAGCCAGCAAGCACTGTCGCACTAAGTGCTAAAGACAATGAAGATTTTTTAAATGTACGACTATCTAAGTTATTTATTTTTTTCATACTATAATGTCCCTGAAATGTTATTTTTGTAACTGGTTGGTTACAAACATTTCAACATTAAGTGGAATAATTTTAAGACACTATGCGCATTATTTAATAGGCATTTAGTCAGGTACAAACAGCAGGATATATGGGATGAAGGTATTTATCCCAGATTGTTATAAATTAGATTAAATTTTTTTAACATTTTTTATTAAATACACGGTCTTTATAACTACACACTCTAGAGATGGATTTTTTTATGATTACTTACTTTCATGCACTAATTAGAGTTAGCACGAGCAAATTTGCAACATTCTTAACTCAGCAGGTGCAAGCTCACCGTCACTTTGATTCGCAAACGCAACTGCCCGAGCAGCGTTTAGATCAAATAGATACCTCTCGTTTTAATGTGCTTTTTTACGAATTATCTAATTTAAATGATCCTACTCAAATAGTGCACCTAACTGAATTGGCTAAAACAATGAAAGTGGTGGTGATTGCTAGGTCGGCTGAATTTGCTAATTTTGCGTTTGAAGTCGGCGCAGTCGATTTTTTAACCGTCGATGCAACCGCTTCAAGGCTTGAAAAATGCTTCGATAAGCTTATTCATTTATGCCCATTAGCCACACAAGCCGAGCGCTTGTTTAAAGCCGCATCTGAAAACGAGCAACCCATTGCTGCACATATTGTTGTTAAAGATGTAGGTAAGGTACGTTTAATAGATATTAACGATATTGTATGGATAAACGGTGCGGGTAATTATGTAGAGCTGCACTTTAATGGTAACAGCGCCCCTGTTTTACACCGTGAAACCATGAAAAACATTGAGCAACAGCTAGAGCCTGAAGGTTTTATACGTATTCACCGCTCCACGCTTGTTAGAAAACATGCCATAAAAGAGCTTATGCCAACAGACAGTGGCGACTATAAAGTGAAGCTTAAAAACAATATCTCGTTAAATTTATCAAGAAGGTACAAAAACTGCCTAGAGAGCATTATAAGCCCCGTAGCATAGGGGCTTGTAATGACTATTTACCAGTAGGTTTTAATGTATTCATCGTCTGGGTGTTGATGTAGGTAACTTTCTGAGTCTTTATAAAAGTTAACTTCAATATCGCTGTTGTTCCAGACCTTCTCGAACATATTTTTAGCAATAATGTTTGCATATAAGTAATCTACGCGTTCGTAGCCACGCTCTTTTACGCTGGCAAAGTACGCCTCTAACGAGTCCATGCTATCTACAGTTATTAACTCAAATTCTTCTAAATTAACCACAACACACTTTACCGCGCCTTTGGGGTGCATACTTAGTTCGTTCACCACGCCATTAGTTAGTAAAGTAATTCCTTCATTATTAAAACTACCCATTAGCTTTAAATACATGGTGGGTGGCTGAGAGCAAATATAAAACTCTCCATGTGCTCCAAACATAAATAACCTTTTATATATCAGTGCTTCATTAAAGCTTAATACATTTTGCGTATTTTGCAGTTAATTTATAAGCGTAATAAAAAAGGCCATTTCGAGGGCTTTTTCTTCAAGGCTTTTAAAACGCCCAGATGCGCCGCCATGCCCTGCATCCATGTCGGTTTTGAATACCAGTATATTGTTATCGGTTTTGAGTTCTCGCATTTTTGCTACCCACTTCATAGGCTCCCAATACTGTACTTGAGAGTCGTGCAAGCCTGTGGTGACTAAAGTGTGCGGGTAATCTTGGGCGCTAATATTATCGTAAGGTGAGTACGCGGCTATTACATCATAAAAGTGCTCATCGTTTGGGTTGCCCCATTCATCATACTCGTTAGTGGTAAGTGGAATACTTTCATCTAGCATGGTGGTTAACACATCTAAAAATGGCACATGACACCCTACACCTAAGTAAAGCTCTGGCGCTTGGTTTAATACAGTGCCCATTAACAAACCACCTGCACTGCCGCCAGAGGCAAATACTTTGTTTTTATCACCGTAGCCTTGCTCTACAAGAGCCTTTGTAATATCAATAAAGTCGCTAAAGCTATTTTGTTTATGCTCTTTTTTACCTTGCTCGTACCAGTGGCGTCCTAGCATTTCGGAGCCTCTAACATGTGCAATCGCATACACAAAACCGCGGTCTAGCAAACTCAATGAGGTACTCGAAAAGCTCGGATCTATCGTGTAACCATATGCACCATAGCCATATTGAAACAGTGGGTTAGTGCCATCTTTGGTAAAGGTGTCTTTTCTATAAACTAACGAAACAGGTACTTGCACGCCATCGCGTGCTGTCACGAATAAGCGCTCAGAGGCATAAAGTGCACTATCAAACCCGCCCAGTACTTGCTGCTGTTTTAACAATGTTTTTTTGCCCGTGGCTAAATCAACATCGTACAACGTTCCAGGCGTGGTTAGACTTGAATAATAAATACGTACCGAACGCGCCTGTGGCTCGGGGTTCATCGCCACAGCGGCATAGTAGCATGGGTCGCTAAATTCAAGCGCCATGCGCTCTTGAGCTTGGTTAATAACAACAAAGCGAGCTTGACCTTGCTCGCGCTCAGTTAATACTAAAAAGTCGTCAAATATCTCTACGCCTTCAAGCAATACATGCTCACGGTGCGCGGTGTGCTCTTGCCACTGCGTTTTATCTGCAATCGTTTCGCTTGTTGCCGTCATCAGTCTGAAATTTTTAGCTTGCCAGTTGGTTACTATGTAATATGTATCGCCGTGTTTATCTATATCAAACTCATGCCCTTCTTCGCGCGGTAGTAATGCGTTAAATTCTCCTTGCGGGTTATTGGCATCAAGCACCCAGGTATCGTTTGTTTCGGTGGTGGCCAAATCTATAATAATAAGGCTCTCGTCACGGCTTTTACCCAAGCCCATAAAAAAGCTTTTATCGTGCTCTTCGTACACCATAACATCTTGGCTTTGCGCTGTGCCTAGTTCATGCCTAAACACCTGAAAACCCAGTAACGTTTGTAAGTCTTTTTTAACGTAAAATACGGTTTTATTGTCGTTAGCCCAAACAATTTGCCCTTCAGTGTTTTCTAAAACATCGCTGAGCATTTCACCTGTTTGCAGGTTTTTAAAATGTACGCTGTAAATTCTGCGCCCTTCGGTGTCTTCGCTGTATGCCATTAATTGCTCGCATGGGCTTAGCGCGACTTCACCTAGTTCGTAAAATTCATGGTTTTGAGCTAAAGCATTTACATCAAGTAGTAACTGCTTGTTATCGGTGTTAATACTTGTGCTTCTGTAATGGCGCGAATACTCATCGTCACCACGTACCTCTGAGTGATACCAGTACTTGCCATCTTTAACCGGCACCGTGTTGTCATCTTTTACGATGCGCCCTTTTAGTTCTTCAAAAATACTGTTTTGAAGTGGTTTTATTGCGGCTAGTTGCTCATCGCAGTATGTATTTTCGGCCGCTAAATGGGCGAGTATTTCTGGGTTTTCGCGCTCATCATCGCGCATCCAGTAGTAGTTATCGGTGCGCGTTTTATTGTGCATAGTTAATTGATGAGGTTGCTTTTTAGCAACAGGAAAACGCGCTAATGATTGAGAAGAAAATTCACTTAAAGACACAACAAAACCGTATAAAAAATAACAATGCAGGCAGTTTATCATAAAAATAAAAAAGCCCACTCATAGAGAGTGGGCTTGAGGTATAAGTCCAAATTTTAAAATTACTGCAATTTTATTCTTGTCATTACACCCATGGGAAGATGGTTTTTATTTTAAAAGCGTTAAGTGACCTTAGTCCAGGCCATTGCCCAGCTTTTTCCGATACCAGGCTCAAAGCTTGGGTCTTTATCATTATTGGTTCTGCAAAATTGGCTAAATGGCCATGCCTTACATTGGTATATATAACCTGTTTTAGGCTGCAGTACGCGAGTCCCCGCGTTGTATTGTTCGCCCCCATTAGGGTATACAAAATCATATGCTTGGTTGGTGCACTTAGCGGGGGTATCGCACTTTGCAATGCAATGAAAATCAACCTTTGCCTTATTAATACCGCTACTTTCTAGGGCAAATATTTCGTTATCTCGATAGCCAACCACCAACCCTTGCTTAGTCATTCTACCTGCACTTACCAGGGGCACATGCACGTTTATATACTCAGCAACTAAGCGTGGCCAAGCATGAGGCTCACCTTGTTCTAAAGAGGTAATTTTATAATCAAACGATAAATCAACAAGCACTCCTTGCATGTCTGAAAAGGTTACACTAACCACATCCCCAATGAATAATTGAGTATGATGGTTTAAACAACCTATAGTTGACCATTTTCCACAGGCCAACGACGTATGCATAAACACAGTAACACCTTAAGAGTCACAAAATTTTATCCATATCATATGGATACACAAAAACGACACTGAGGGCAAGCAATACCGTATAAAAATTATGCAGCAGCCCCGCTATCGTAGTTTACACCTTAGACCGGAAACTTTGCGTCTTAGCCTTTCGACTAATTTGCCAACAGAAAAAAGTGATTATAAAACGTGCGCAAAGCTTATTCAAACAAAAGAATGTAACCAAGATTTTTATATAACCCTAAATAACTAAAAAGCCAACTTGTTAAAGTTGGCTTTTAATAGTTTAAGAGGTTTGGTTTATAGGGGCTTTTCGCCTAAATACTTTTCGAAAAGCCATTTTAAACACGCCGCCAATATCGCCTAAAATAATGTACAAGCACGGCACCAATATAAGGGTGATTAGTGTTGCAAACATTACCGCAAAGCCTAGCGCTACTGCCATAGGGATTACAAATTTAGCTTGTAAACTGGTTTCAAACATTATGGGCAGAACCCCTGCAAAGGTTGTAATAGAGGTTAATAATATTGCCCTAAAGCGTGCACAACCGGCTTCTATTACCGCGTTTTTAACGCTTACACCCTCTCGGCGTACTTGGTTTACGTAGTCGGTCATTACCAGCGAGTCGTTTATTACAACGCCAGCCGCGGCTATTAAACCAAAGCCCGACATTAAGCTAATGTCTAAATCAAACCAAAAGTGTCCCCAAATAGCCCCCGTTAAACTAAACGGAATAACCGACATAACAATAAGCGGCTGGGCATAACTTTTAAGTGGTACAGCAAGCAATATATAAACTAAAATCATGCCGCCTACAAAAAACAGCAGCTGCTCATTAGCTTGCGCTTGTTGCTCTTCTATTGCGCCACCTAGCTCTGATTTTACACTTGGGTATTCTTCTTTAAGTTGCGGCAGTAAGTTTTCTTTTACTTGCGAAACCACTTCGCCTGGCTCTATAGCTTCTTCATCAATACTGCCGTACACATAAACAGTACGATAACCGCCCTCACGGCGAATATAGCTAATACCCGGCGTTTCGGTTAATTCAACCACATCACCTAAAAGTACTTCACGCCCTTGCGGTGTAGTAACTACAGTGTGTTTTAGCGATGAAAACGCTTCGCGAGTCAGTTTAGGGTAACGTACCATTACTCTTACTTCTTCGCCGTTACGTATTACACGCTGTGCTTCGCCACCATAAAAACTAGCGCCTACTTGATTTGCAATGTTAGCAAGGTCGAGCCCTAAATCGTAAGCTACAGGTTTTAAGCTCATTTGCACTTCTTTGCTAGCAGGGTCAATGGTTGAACTTATATCAAACAAGCCTTTTTGTTGCTGCAATAGCTGAATAAAACGACGGCCTGCCGCATTAAGCGTTTCTATATCTGAGCCAAACAGTAAATAACCAAATTCGCCTTCGCCGGTGCCGCCACCGCCGCCAACATCATCTTCAATAGTGAGTGATTTAATACCGGCAATGGTTGGCATGGCTTCTCGCCAGCGGCGCGAAAGTTCAAACGCGTTATAAGGGCGTAAGTCTTCATCTACTAACGGCGCAAGTAACTGAGACTCCGTTCTGCCTTGGTTAAATACCAGTACATCACGAATTATTTTTTGGCCAAATTCACGCTCTGTTTCTTCATCAACTCTTAACACCATGGCTTCTACTTCACGAATAGCTGCAATAGTTTGTAAATCAGACACATTGTCATTCATTTCTATTTGAATTTGCGGAAAATCATGCGGCACTTTAGGAGTAGGTACAGTGCGTACTTTATTTGATGTGATCAGCGCAATGCTTATAAAAAACATAGCAATAAAGCCAAACAATACTGTCCAACGCCAATCTACACAACGCGATATAAAACGCTTATAAGGGCCATTTACAAAACCAAAAAAGCGGGTATTAAACCTATCGCGCCAGCCCCCTTTTTTAATAGGTGAAAAGTGCGTGTGGGCAATGTGCGCCGGTAAAATAAGTTTTGATTCAACTAAGCTAAATACTAAACACAGCATAACTACTACGGCAATACCGTAAAAAAAGGCGCTTTCTGGCCCGCTTGAAAGTGTAAACGGGGCAAACACCGCAATGGTTGTTAGTACGCCAAATGTAGCAGGGGTTGCTACACGGTTAGCACCACGGACGACGTTTTCAACTCCACCTCCGCTTTTTTCAACCTCAGTATAGGCGGCCTCTCCTATTACTATGGCGTCATCTACCACAATCCCGAGCACCATAATAAAAGCAAACAACGAAATAATATTAATGCTTATACCAAATAAAGGCATTAGCATCATGGCGCCTAAAAAGCACACTGGTAAGCCAATCATTACCCAAAGCGCTAATTTAAAGCGCAAGAATAACGAAAGCATAATAGCGACTAATATTGCCCCTTGAAACAAGTTAGCCTTCATCATATCAAGGCGCGCATTTAGGTAGTACGTCATGTCCATTAAAGGCTCTAACCTAACGCCCGGTGGCAGCTGGGTATTTTTTTGCTCAATAAATGCTTTAACCGAATCGGCAACGGGGATCATGTTTTGATCTTGCGTTGCCTTTACCGACATATACACTGCGTTTTCGCCATTAAATTTAAAGTAGCGCTCGCCTTCGGTAAATTGGTCTTTAATAACGGCAATGTCTTGCAACAATACTTTAGCGCCGTATTCGCCTATTTTTACCGGAATTTGTCTAAACTCATCGCCAGAGTAATACTGGTTTTCAACCCTAACAGAAATAATCCCCGCATCTGTTGTTAGTTGCCCCGCCGAAAAATTAGCAGAGTAATTACGCACAGCGGTCATTACATCGCTTAGGGTTAAGTTGTATTGGCGCAAAGTGTCTGGGTCGATTTCAATGGCTATTTCATCAAGCGGCACATCGTTTTCTACCAACGACACGTTTGATAGCTGTAATAGCTCATCTTCAATTTGATTGGCAATTGGTTTGAGTTCTGTCAGCGGCAAGTCGGCAACTAAGGTCATCCCTATAACATCTTGTCTAAACTCAATCTGACTTATGGTGACCGGTTCCATACCCGCAGGAAAGGTTGCAATACCATCAACACGCAGCTTTACCTTATCAAGTACATCGGTAAGCTCTGCATCGGTGTTAATTTCAAGGCTTGCTCTACCGCCATTTCTAAAGGCGCGGTACACGCCCTTTTTAATTTCGGTCACATCCTTTAGTGATTCTTCAATTTTTATAAGAATGCTTTCTTCAATTTCTTGTGGTGAGGCACCGGGGTAATTTGCCTCAACATTAATGTAGTTAATTTCTACATTAGGAAACATTTGGCGCTGAATGGTTAAGTAGCTAATAATCCCCATGATGATGATAAAAACCATCATTAGGTTGGCTGCAACAGAGTTTTTAGCAAAATAAGCTATTAACCCTGTTTGTTTTTTTTCAATTGATTCGCTCATTAATTTACACCTTACAACTGTTGCGCATCAGCGCTACTTTCGGTGTTTGTATTAGCGTTACTTGGCTCGCCCATGCCAGCCACTTTAACCTGCATGCCTTTTTGTGGGTACTCAGGTAACGTGGTAACCAATTTATCATCGGCGTTAAGTCCGCTGCTAATATAAAAGTACTCGCCTTCTTCTCTCACTACGGTTACTTTGCGCGGTTCAAGTTCTTGGTTTTCGTTAACTATCCACACCATTTGGTTATTAACTAATGATTGCGGCAAACGGTAAATATTATTAAGCATGGCGCCTGCAAAATTAACCTGCACGTAGCTGCCAAATTTAATAGCCGGTTGCTGTGTTTTTAAGCCGTATGGGTCTTCAATACGTACCACTAAGCTGCTCATGCGCGTCGCGTTATCTACAATACCTAGGTCGCGGTCAATCACGCCTTCACGTGTAAAACTGTTTAAACCTTTTTGAATAATAGTGGCCTTAATGCCCTTAATTCGCTCCGGTAAAAATACGCTATCAAAACCAGCAATAGGAATAATAACCTCTGCTGTTTCTATATTATTTAAATCGGCCACTTGTGCGCCCATAGCCACAAACTGGCCTACCCCCACATTGCGGCTTATAACAAGCGCATCGTAAGGTGCTTTTATATCGCAGTTTTCTAAATCGCGTTGCGCTCTTTTTAATGCGGCTTGCGCCGATTTAACCGCTGCTTGGGCGCTTAGCACCTGCGGTTTACGTAAAAACAAGTCGGTACGTGCCTTACTCGGAAAACGCTTTGCTTCGTCTTCGGCTACTTTTGCCTGCGCTTGCTCTTCAATTAAGGCCGCTTTGGCACGCGCTAAATCGGCTTCGGCTACCAATACGGCTGCTTCGTAGTTGTCTTTTTCAATGCTAATAAGTGTATCGCCACGAGAAACCACGCCACCCGCTACAAAGTTAGGGTGCCAGCTAATTACTTCGCCCGACACCTGCGCCGCCAACTGCGTATTTTCTAATGGTTTTATTTCGCCATAGCTGTTTATTATTACTTGATGATTATTAGCTTCTACAGGCTCAACTTGCACGGTGGGGCGTGTATCTACTGCTGTTTTACTTTGATCTTCTTGTGCAATAGCGTTTATTCCCATAAAGCCCACTACACCAATGGCTAATGCTACAAATGGGAACACCCATCTCAGTGAATTTGATTGCATATCCTAATTACCTCATATTTCTACTAACACTATAATAACAGAGCGCAATAAAACATTAACCTGACATTTGTAAGCAACTGTTACAAATCAAATTGGGAACTAAATATAGCTCTGTACCCGTTAACAAACACCTGCTATTCATCGCATTTATTATATTTTGTTACAAACTTTTACTATTTAAAATCAATAAATTACAGGTTTAGGCTATTATTTCATCGAGAAGATGTGCGAACAAATTTTAATTTACGTACAGTCACACTAAATAAATAACAGCGAAAAAGATTATTACAATGAAATTAACAACCCTTGCGCTAACACTTAGTGTAGCGCTTAGCGGCCACGCACTGGCTAGCGATAAAAAAGAAGACAAAAAACCACAAACCCTAAGCGAAATGGTCGAAGGACAAACCGAATTTTCAGGTATTTTTAATTTATACCAAGACCCAAAAACCGGTGAGCACTTAATGGTGATCAGCGAATCGCAGCTTAATACCCCTTTTGTATACTTTGCCCATACAGTCGACGGTGTCACTGATGCTGGGCATTATCGCGGTGCCTATAGAGAAACCAAGCTTATTGAGTTTAGAAAATACTTTGACCGCATAGATATAGTTAGCAAAACCCCTCGCTATAAATTTGATCAAAACAGTGCCATTGCCAAAGCAAGCAATGCCAATATTAGCGAAGCCGTTTTAGCCAGCATTAAAATAGAAAAAGAAGAGCAAGGAAAAATAGCCTTTAAGGTCAACAAGCTATTTTTAAGTGAGGCGCTACACAAGGTATCGCCAACGCCAAACCCAGCCGATAAAAAAGCTAAAAAACGCTTTAAAGTGGGTAAATTAAACAGTAAAAAGTCGCGTATTGTTAAGCAGCGTCCTTACCCAAATAACTTAGATGTGGTTGTAGATTACGTATTTAGTAATGCCAGCCCCACCGTGCGTGGTACAAGCGCAGTAAGCGACCCGCGCAATGTCTCTGTAAAGGTGCAGCACTCTTTTGTTGCATTACCAACAAACGACTATAAACCACGTAAAGATGACGCGCGCATAGGCTATTTCACCAATCAATTTGATCTAATGACCTCGACCGATTGGGCACCGTATGAAGATGTTATTAAACGCTGGGACCTACAAAAGAAAAACCCTAGTGCTGAGCTTTCTGAGCCAGTAAAGCCAATTACCTGGTGGATAGAAAATACCACCCCAGTAGAGTGGCGCGACACAATACGCGATGCCGTACTTACCTGGAATAGCGCTTTTGAAAAAGCCGGTTTTAAAAACGCACTAGAAGTTAAAGTACAACCCGATGACGCAACCTGGGATGCTGGTGATATTAACTACAACGTATTACGTTGGACTTCATCACCTAAACCGCCATTTGGTGGCTACGGGCCAGCTCTTGCCAACCCGCTAACCGGTGAAATACTTGGCTCAGACATTATGCTTGAGTTTGTGTTTATGAAAAACCGCTGGATTTACGACACGCTTTACACACAAGGCACAATGAGCCACGGCGAAAACCTGCACACAAGTGGCGATTTAAATTGCTCACTAGGCCATGAAATTCAACAAAACCTATTACTTGCTAAAGGCTTAGCAACAGGTGCCTCCATTGATGACAATGAAATGATTCGCCAAGGTTTAACTCAGTTAATTCTTCATGAAGTAGGCCATACACTAGGCTTAAACCACAATATGAAATCGTCTATTTTGTGGGATGAAAAAGAGATTCATGATAAAACCAAAACCCAAGGCATAGTTACAGGCTCAGTGATGGATTATGCGCCGGCCAACATAGCACCCATTGGTGTGCAGCAAGGCGATATTTTTCAAACCAAGCCAGGCCCTTATGACGACTGGGCTATAAACTATGGCTACAGCACAGCCCTTGAAGATGAAGCCGCAGAGCGCGCACGCCTAAATACTATATTAGCGCGCTCTAGCGAGCATGCGCTTGCCTTTGGTAACGATGCCGACGACATGCGCGCACCGGGTCGCCATATAGACCCACGCGTAATGATAGGCGACCTTTCATCAAACCCTGCAGCCTATGGCGCCGACCGTATGGCGCTAATTAATAAGCTATTTACTGAGCTAAAAGATAAAGCCACAGTAAAAGGTGAGTCTTACCAACAACTGGTTACCTCAGCTAATAGTTTATTTGGCCAATACCGCTCGCAAGCGGGCATTGTTTCTCGCCAAATAGGTGGCGTATATGTTGAACGTGCCGTTGTGGGCGACCAGCATGCTGATAAACCTTTTACCCCCGTACCGCTTGAGCGCCAAACAGAAGCAATGAACATACTTGCTAAATATGTATTTGCGCCAGATGTACTCACTAGCATGCAACCACTGTATAACTATTTACAGCAACAGCGTCGTGGTTTTAGCCATTATGGTAAAAATGAAGACCCTAAAGCGCACAAAATGATTTTAGGCATGCAAAAAACAGTACTTGCGCAATTGCTGCACCCTGCTGTTATGCTGCGTATTTCAGACACCGCGTTGTACGGTAACGAATATAGCCTAACGCAATTTATGGACGACCTAACTGCCAGTATTTTTGTTGATAGCAAAGAGAGCACGTCTATTAGCCGCAATCTACAAATTGAGTATGTAAATCAGCTTATTGCTATTGCAGGCCTAGGCAAAGCCAGTAAACACGACAATTTGGCAAAAACTGCCGCGCTCTATCAGCTAACGCAAATAGCTGATACAAGCGTAGGATGGGGAGCCGATACAGCAACTAAAGCGCATAAAAAGTATATTGATCACTTAATTGCTAAAGCGTTAGAAGCTTAATTAACTAAATCAAACAGGCCACGTAATACGTGGCCTGTTTATTTATAAATAAATTGTGCCTTTTAAATACCGCACAGCGTTACCGGTTAAGGTCACTGTATTTTCGCCTACCTCACATTGTATAAAACCACCTCGGCTTGAAGCCTGATACGCGTTTAATTTATTTTTACCTAATTGCTGCGCCCAGTAAGGGGCAAGGCCGGTGTGAATAGAGCCCGTAACAAAGTCTTCTTCGCCGCCACTTGCTGGCCAAAAATAACGAGACACAATATCGTACTCAGCAGAACTCGCTGTGGCGACCACATCAAGTGGATATAAGGTTTTTAACAAATCAGACTCAGTGGTTAAATCATGAATTTGTTGAGCATTTTCGTATATAGCAAAATATGCTTGGCGGTTTTTAAGCACCTTAATAGGTTGTATAGACAACCCTTTCAATAGCGCATCGGGTACCGCTTGTACTTCATCTGGCGCTTGTCTAGGAAAGGTCATAGCAAAACTGCCATCGCTATTTTTATTAACAATAAGCTCCCCTACAGCCGCGGCGTTAAAGCGCACTTGGCTAAGGTTGTGCTGCTCGCATAAAACATACGCAGCAGCGAGCGTAGCGTGGCCGCAAAAGTCTATTTCCATTAATGGCGAAAACCACCGTATTGCAAAACTGCCATCTGCCAAAGGGCAAGTAAACGCAGTTTCAGAAACATTATTTTCAGCGCCAATATTAAGCATTAACTCATCACTAAGCCACGACTCAAGCGGGATCACAGCCGCGTAATTGCCTTTAAATAACTCGCTTGTAAATGCATCAATTTGATGGATAGTGAGTTGCATAGGTTCCCCCCCTAAATTAATTAGAGTTTAAACCTGCCACATAGCCATTAAATAATCACTATTAATTTTATAGTTAAGCCATTGCGGGGCGCATTTTATAATATTGCATACATGCAAATTGCACGGCATTTGTAAGTAGTAGCATAACAAACATTAAAATATGCGAGGTGCTGGGCATAGCACTGCTTAGCTCTACAAATAAGCCACAAGTACCTGCTACAAACTGCAAGCTAAAGTAGCGGGCGCTTAAATTGCTAATATTACCACTGCGTAAGGTTTTATACGTTTGCGGCATAACCCGCACTGAGCTCATTACCAGCCCTACGTATGTAAGGGCGTTGAGCACCGATGATGTTTCTAAGCTTTTATTTAACAGCAATAAAAAAGGTAATAACGAAAAGCCAAGCATAGCCACAAGCTGTATACGTTCAGCTTTTGCGGCGTTATAGCGTGCAAAGTAATATAAAATTAGACCACTTAGCGCCCCAGTTACAAAAAATGGTAAAGCAATAAAGTAGCGTTCAAAATAAATATTGTAGGTAATAAAGTAGAGACTTTGTGCTAAACCAAAGGTCATCATTAATAGTGATAACCCCGACACACTGCGATTCTTTCTAATTTTGCTCAATAGCGGTAAAAAGCTAAAAACTAAAATAAAAGCCGAAAAAATAGGTAGATAGTGCGCCAAAACAACCTCGCTCGTTACTTAAATGTTAATATAAAACCCGCCTGAAACAATAAATAAACATATGTTTTTAAAAGGGTTTTAAAGTGAGCGCGCATTGTAATGATGAATACATTTTACTCAACAAATTAGCGTAAACCTATATTAGGCACTGGCAAGATAGCTGTACAAAAATCGTTACTTTAAGTGAACACCAGAGCCTCTTTGCATTTAAAAGTTACCAACCTTACACCTCAGCTTAAACGCATTTTACTCTAGAGATCGGCTCGCTCTAAAACAATTATTGTGCATTCATCGCACAACTATGAAATAGAACTGATAATTGTTATCATACGCAGGTCCGTGGCAATTACACAAAAAATAAACTATGAGAAAAACACTTTTTAAAATTCACAGCTGGGTAGCCCTTATAGCGCTTATTCCGCTGCTTGTTATCAGTATAACTGGTAGCGTTTTGGTATTTAAAAGCGAGATTGACGGCTTACTAATGCCAGACAGTCACTTTGTTGTACAACAACAAGCCAACCGCTTACCTATTGATACACTTATAACAAAAACTCAAAAAACCTACCCTGAGTATGTTGTTGGTAGCTGGGAAATATTTAACGATGATACTGCTGATCGGGTTTATTTAATTAAACGCGGTACAGAGGACTGGTATAAATTTCATTTAGATCAATACACGGGCAATATTTTATCGGAGCCAGTAGGCACTAGCCATTACTTTACCGACTGGTTTTTAGACTTACATTACACCTTTTTACTTAACGATTTAAAAAGCTTACCAGGGCAAACTGGCACTGTTTTAGGGTTCTTTTTTGCGGTGTTTTTTTTAGTACTGGGTATTACAGGTCTTATTATTTATCGTAAGTTTTGGCAGCGTTTATTTAGCGTACGCTGGCGCGCCACACTGCAAATAGTGCTTAGCGACATTCATAAAATGACCGGCGTAATTGGCTCGCCAATTATTATAATTTTAGCCATCACCGGCGGCTACTTTAATGGCGCGGTGTGGTATCACGAAGTAGTTGAACACGCAGAAGAAGAGCACTTTGTATTAACTAAAAATTTATACAATGAAGAGATTTCTTTTCAGCACGTACTTGATGACAGCCAAAAGCAAATACCCACCTTTAATGGTACGTTTTTAGTAATGCCGCTTGAGCCAGACGAAAACATAACGTTATTTGGTGAGGTTGATACCAGCAACCCGCTTGCCAGTGAATATGCCAATACCGTGACTTACAATAAGCTAACGGGCGAGCATATGGCTAACTGGGACATTCGCGAAGTGGGTGTAGGTTGGCAAGTAATTGATAGCTTTAGAAAACTACACTTTGGTTATTTTGCAGGGCTCATTAGTAAAATAATTTGGTGTGTTATTGGTTTAAGCCCCGTTTGGCTTGGCGGTACTGGCTTTTATTTATGGTTTACTCGCCGTAAGCGTAAAAAACAGTCTCAAAAAAACCGCTTAAGTAAACACCGCACTGTAAGTGCTTGATTAAAAAATCACCTCACTGTAATGTTAAAAATCACAGTGAGGTGATATATGAAATATTTAGTTTTTACACTTAGTTTATTGCTAACTGCTTGCAGTAGCACCCCGCCCGAAGCGCCAATTAAAAAAGTACAACTTACCCATATAATAAATCACTCGCTTTTCGAGCAGGTTAAAACACCTAGCGAGCACAGTATTTTTGAGCTGTCGGAGCCTGAAAAAAGCGCGTTTTTAACCTATGCACACTCGCGTTTAAACAATGTACGCGCTGATGAAATTATTTTTAATTACCTGCAAAACCAGCTCACCAACTTTAAGTATGATGGCGCCACCCTCACAGCCCAACAATCGATTGAACGCTCAGAAGGTAACTGCATTAGTTTAGCCATACTTACGCAAAGCTATGCGCAGCTTTTAAACCTCGAAACCAGCTTTCAAGAAATGACGAGCGAACCTGTGTATGCCAAAGAAGGCAATGTAATTTATGTTGCTAACCACTTTAGAACGAAAATTTACGCCCCAAAAAAAGAAACAGATGAAGATATTATTGTAATAATTCGCGCAGGCACGTTAATTGATTACTTCCCCACCCGTGGCAGCTTTTACTCAGGCAGCGCTACGTATAACGATTTACTGTCTAATTTTTATAGCAACTTAGCGGCCACGGCACTAGCCGAAAACAACCTTAATAAGGCTTACTCTTTAATTATGCAAGCCAACCGCTTTACGCCAAACGATGCAGAACTATTTAATATAGCCGGCGTGCTGCACCGCCGTGCAGGCGATTTAAAAAGCGCTCACATGATTTACCAAACCGCGCTTGATAGAAACGATATAAGTATAAATTTAATTAATAACTATCGAATATTAGCAAAAGAGCTGGGAGATAAAACACTAGAAAAACGCCTAACAAGCCAGCTTGTTGATAAAGAAAAAGATCCCTACGAGCTACTCGTTATTGCTAAAAATAACTTACATCAGGGCAAGGTCACTCAAGCTAAAAAACAACTCGAACTCGCCATTGCAAAAGCCCCTTATATATCGGAGCTCTATTTAGAGCTGGCTAAAATTCGCTACCAACAAGGTAATACAGCGCAAACACAAAGCTTGCTTGAAAAAGCCATCCAGTATGAGCGCAATAAAGAAAGGCTAAACGTATATCAAGCTAAGCTTGCGTCGCTAAACAAGCACAATTAACCATAGGTATTTTAAATTAGTTTAAACGCGGCTTTTGCTAATGCACTTATTACACAAGTGCATTAGCGTGTTATAGCAATTTACTTAAAGCGAGTAGTAAAAGCTAAACCAGCCGCGCATTTCATCCTCAAAGCTATCGCCCTCAACGCGCGATAATCCCATATTAAAGGTTAAATCGTTCACACCGACTGGGCCTAATCCAAAGCTAAAATTGCCTTGATATTTTAAACCATAACTTTGTGCGTATACCGCATCATCTACCTGATGCTGTTTGTAATAAAGCCACGGCATGCCTTCTTTAAAGCTAAAACCACCGCCATAACCCATGTAGCGCTCAGCAGTTGTGCTATAAAATGGCAGCTCTGATGAAAGCACAAACTCACTATTTTGATGCTCGCTAATTAGGTTTGAGTTAAATCCGCCTAGCGCTAAGCTGCTATCATCGCGCTGCTTTTGAGTAAAATTAATATAAAGCGGCACATCAAACGCTTTACCAAATACTTTGGCCGCTAAATCATAGCCATCCCAATTATTGTTTTTACTGCTGCCATCGTAATACTGGGCATTAACACTTTGCCCTATAGCAAATGCTTGGCGGTCGTACTGCCAGCTTTGTGTAATGCCTATGCGTGCCCATTTATTATAGTCTTGCTTATAATCGGTATAGTTATAAGCCAGCTCTGGCGTTATGCTAAACGCCGCGTATTTAATCGGGTAACTTAAGGCTGCAAAACCACCTCGTGCAGATACATCTGCATTTTCGCTCGCTTGGTACTGCTTTGCGGTATTTAAATCATAATCAAATACACTCAATTTAAGCTTAACTGGCAGTGCATTGTATTTTGCTTGGGCGTATCCGCCATGCAAAGCATCATCATTTAAATCAACACTATAGCCCGCTTGAAGGTCTAACTGTTTAAGTAAGTCACTACTTTTAATATTTATATTTAAAGCACTTGAAGCGGCCGAGTAATACTGTGCGCCAAGCGCTAGGCTCGCATGCTGATCAAGCACATCGTAGCTGCTTTGTTTACCTACATTGTCGCTATATATTTTTGCTTTAGGCAAAGTGTATTGATCAACCAAAAGCAGTGGCGCGCTATTATCAAGTGCTAAATCAGTGATTACTTCACCCTCTAGCGTACTCGGTAGTTGCTTTACATTAGGCCCATCAGCAGTAATAGATAAATAAAGTAATGCCCCTTCGTTTGTTTCTAGCGGGTGGGCAACGGCTTCTTGGCCCTGAGTAAGTTTAGTTAATGTGCTACTTGCAATATGGTAGCTATAAATATCAGTTGAGCCTTTTAAGCCGGCTACAAAGTAAATTTTTTCTCCGTTTTTACTAAAGCTGGGTTGGCTTAGGTATTGGTACCCGTTTGGCATAGGCACGGTTTGGTGAGTATTATTGGCAACATCTTGTATATACAATTGCCAATTCTCATTCAAATTGGCTGATACATAAGCTAACTGGGTTTCATCAGGGCTAAAAGTTGGGTAGTCGTAAGCTGTTTTTAAGCTTTTAGTAAATAAAGGGGTAATGGTTTGCGTTGCTAAGTCTACTTTTACTAATTCTGAGTAGCCACCACGTACTTGCTCGGCGTAAAGGGTTTCTCCATTGTTTGTAACACTAAAGCGGCGTAAGCCAGCAAGTTTAGTTAACTGCTCAACTTTTCCAGTTTCGGTGTTATAACTAAAAATATCAGACACTTTGTTATAAATACCCGTCTCTTCACGTGTATAAGCATTAAAGTAAAGTGTGCTGTTATTTACCCATTGTGGATTAGCAATTCCCGCTCTGTTTATTTGATTTAATACGTGCTTTTTCTCACGTTTAAATACACTCGGGGCGTTATCGGGTATATCCAATGCATCGTTTTCTAATAGCGCTTTTTGTGCTTTTGTAAATTCATCTTCAGCTTTAGTATTATCCTGCGTGCTATAAATAATAAGCTTGGTTTTTTTATCTTTATCGCGCTCAACAATCGCAAGTTTACTGCCATCTTTTGAAAGCGCAGGGTTACTTGCGTATAAGTTAAGCTTTAACCACAGCTCGCTGTTAAGCGCAGGCTCTGACTGCTCTTTTGCCATCGCTTTATAGGTATATTGTGCAATAAAGCGGCCATATAACTTAGCCGCACTTTGGCCAAATATCCCAGTAAAGGCCTCGTTAAAATCGCGCTTTTTAACTGCCTGAATACGTGTCCATACAGCATCGAGCATTTGCTCTGAATAAGTTTGCTCTAGCCAATTTAAAAACCGGCTGCCCATTAAATACGCCATAGAGCCAGCCATAAAACCGCCCTCTGTATCACTTAGCTGGCTATAGCTAGGCAATGCCCCCTGCTGAGCAAACTCAATGAGCATTGACTCAGTGTAGTTATCAAATAGTCGCCCTCGGCCCGTCATTTTTGACTCAAGTAAGGTTGCATAACCTTCGGCTACCCAGCGCGGCATATCACTGTAAGTTAAGTCGTAAATATCCCACACACCCCGTATTTTTTGCTGCCACGTGTTGCGTGTTGGCTGCGCTAAATGCACTAAGTGAATATATTCGTGCAATATCAGTAATTGCTGCCAGCCACTAATGTTAGAAACCACCGTATCTGATTGCGGGGGCGTGGTAAAAAGGGCCATTAAAGGATTATTAGAAGTAGGTAAAGCAAAGCCGTTGGGCGCATTTAGGGGATCAAACACTACTACATCAACTATTTTATCAAGTGCTCGGTTTTGCTGCTCAAGCACTTTACTGCGCACTATTTCAAGTTCGACCGCTGTCGATTTAGCATAATCGGCGTTTTCGGTGCTGTAATGCACATTAAAGTGCTCGGTATGAATAGTTTGCCAATCAGCAGCTAAGGTAGGTGTGGCTAATAACAAAGAGGCAGCGATGAGTGATTTTTTCATAATAATCCTTTAAATGATTGATACCACTTAGAGTATTATTAAACCAGCCAATGTTGCAGTAAAAAAATGTAACAAAGCTTATGAAAGTGTATGTTTTATAAGCTTTAAAATTAAGCAATACCTTGTTTTACATGAAAAATCTATAACGCCGTTAACGCTTTATTTGGCAACCTAAAAAGGCTAAATATGTAAGTCGATTGGTATAATTACATCCAGTTACGCTGCGTTGACTCCGCCTGATAAAGAGTAAAATCAATTATATAATCAGCATCTTGCTGCTTTATATAAGGCATAAAGGCAAACCCTGATGCAAGTTGTATATACAGGCTTTTAAGCCCTGCGCGGCGCATAAAGTAGGTACTAATACTGCGTGCACTTTGCGCTTTATACAGTTCAAACACACGGTAATGCACACCTATCATACCTTTGCGTACCACCATGTAAAAACGGCCGTTGTCTTCATGCAAATAATAGCCATAACGCTGATAAGCAAGCGTTACTAATCCCGCTAAAATAAGTAATACTCCCAAGCTAAGCCAGGCATTAAAGTCGCCTAAATAACAACCTAACAGCACAATAGCGCTTGGAATTAAGGCATAAAAGCTCAAGTTTTTATAAAGTAAGGCCGGTTCTGCGCCGTTAAACTGCAATTTTTTGCTATTAAACCACGGGTAAATCCATTGGCAAACGCTATCTACTTGCTCGTTATTTAAAACGGGTAACACTAAGGTTTGTTTATTTTTTTTAGCAGCCACGCCCGCCGCTATACCGCCGCTACTTGCTTGTAAGCACTCAACGGTAAAACGCTTTAGTAACCGCCCCATTAGGTTTTGTTTTATAACTATAGATTGCACTTTATCCATGCTCATAGACAACTGATGACGCTCTAATAAGCCAGCAATACGTTTAAATTTTTGGCCTTTAAAGTAAAGCTCAAAGTTATAAAAACGAATAAGCGACATACCTACCGACAACATCACAGCCGTTAAAACAAGCAAAGCAATAAGCGTTATCATGGCAAAGGTTGCAGCACTTGCCAGTAAACCAAGCTCTTGCTGATAAAACCCTTCTACCTTAGCAATAATTTGCTGCTCTAAAAAATCTACCAACACATTTATAAAAGGCGCAATAGCGGCCATTGCTAATATAGCCATATTAGACATTAAGCCAAATTTAGCGATTTCTTTATTACTGATACGTAAGCTATTTTCTGCTTCAAAATGCTCGCTGGAGGGTGTTTGCTCGTCGGGTTGCTGCTGCGCCTTAAAGGCAAAAATTTGTTTACGCATTTGCTGTGCATAGGTTTTGGTAACACCTGGCAAAACCGCCTCTTGGGTTACGCTGCCTGCGGCATCAAAAATACAATTAACCAAATTAACGGGCGTAAAATAAAAGGGCTCAGCAATATTTACGTTTTGCACACGCGAAAACTTTAGCGTTAGACGCTCTTTTTTAAACACCCCTTTGTTAAGCAAAATTTCGTGATCGTCGCTAATGCAAAACTTAAAATTTATGTAATATAAAATTGAATATATTAGCAGTGTCACTAACGCAATAGCACCTGCAACTTGCGCCCAAAACAGCTTGTTTTCTACTTGTGTTACAAACACCACAAGCATAGGCAGCAGGTTTAAAAGCCCGTCTTTTACAAAGCGCACACTAAAATACACCACAAAATACAACACCGCCCAAGGCGATACTTTTTGCCAATGTAGTGAGCTACTTTGCTCCTCGCTAATGGTATTACTCATTTGCTAATTCAACCTGCGCGGGTGTGCCGTCTTGGCGATAATTTTGTACAAATTGGCGTATGTTTTTGCACTGCTCGTGGGTTAAACCACTTATTTGTAAATCAGCACTGACCCCGCCGGCACTAAATAACTTTAAACTGGCTAACTTTAGTTTTCGCTCAATAGGGCCTTGGTGAATTTCCATATGCTGTACACGCGCGAGGGGCAAAATAGTTATTTGCTGCCAAATAACCCCTTTTTTAAACGCAATATCGTGATTGCGCAGCGCAAAGCCCTGCAGCTTAATACTCAGGGCGTTATAAAACATTGAAAGCAATATTAAAATAGGCACGCCTATCAGCAAGTAGGTTTGTGCTTTGTTAGCAAACGCTTCGTTAAAGTAACAAACAGCAAACAGTACTGCGCAAAAAGGAATGTAAAACGCCAGCCAATTAAGTTGCACGTGTAGTAACGCTTTATCGGCCAAGGGGTTGAGCTGTATTTCACTATGCTTAGGTAAATCCATTACTTGCTGATTATCAAACACGATTTTAAGTACCTTTCCTATTTACTGACTGTTAGCCCAGCTGATTGTAGTAACTAACGTATGGCTTTGTTTAGGCTCAAGTGTCACGTTATCTTCTAACACATTGGCGGCTTCTAAACACACCATGCTCAGGTATTCATCGTCAGCAAAATTAGATAAACGCTTAGATTTTTCTATCCATGGGTTCCACAGCACACACGAGCTTGAGTTCTCGCGGCTTACATTAATAATCCCATCAGGGGTGTGAATGTGTTGCTGCTTAGCGGCCTGGGTATAAACCATATCGGTTTCTCGGGTAAACTCCACTGGGGCATTTTGCGCAAACGGCCCTTCGCCAAACTCAATGTATTGCGCGCCTTGTAAACCTTCTACATGGGTGTGTTTTATATCTGAGGTAGGAAAATAGCTGTGCAAAGCCTGCGTATAGCTAAAAGAGCTATTACTTAAATTAGTGGTTGTTAAACGCACCTGTAATTGCTCGCTCAATACAAACTCAACCTTTAACGCCGAGTTGTGCGGCCAATACGTTGGGTTAACTAATTTCATGGGTAAGTTTAAGCTAATTGTAATGTGCTCATCATCTTCATGCACAGCATCAGCTTGCCATAAACTGGTACGTGCAAAGCCATGCGCTGGCCAATCTTGATTTTCATGATTACCAAACCAAGGCCAACAAATAGGAATACCACCGCGAATGCTCACCCCTTCTTGAAACGTCTCATTTTTAGAGACCCAAATAAGTGGCTTGTTATTTTTTGGGATGAACTCGGTAATTTGCCCGCCTTGCAAAAATATTTTTGCATCACACTTTGAGCTCGCAACTTTTATAAACTCTAGGCCGGTTTCGCTTTGTTCAATGCTAACTGATGGCGATAATTTCATGTTTTTCCCTACAATGCTGATATTAAAGATTTTTAACATGTGCATATAAACAATAATGCATGTGCAAAGTATACGCTATACTCACTAAACATTGCGTGCATAATTTGTTCATTGGCGATTAATACATACACAGCTAACTTACAAACAATTACCAATTAATAACAGCTGTTATAAATAACACTAATGCGTATAAATAATGGCCATGCTTTAAGGCAGTAAAACCGCGGCTAAGCTTAGGCAAACGCATGTTAAATTTATTAAGGTATTAATGCAGGTGGGTATAATACTAAAGTCTAAACCATAAGACTTGCCAATTATTCACAACATACGTAGTGTGCGCACCACAATGCAAACAATATGCTAATAACATTTAATAAGTTTTAAACAAAATTATACTATTTTAGTTTCTGCTCAAACTAATAAAAACCAATAAACATGGGCTCAAGCTTAATTTATTATTTGAATTCAATTTATTTGATGTGTAACATTTCGCGATTACGGCACACCTTTGGCCCATCGACGAGATAAGCAAATGCAAAAATATGACGAATTATTAGTTTCTTTACGTAAAGTAATCCGCGCGATTGACTTACATTCTAAGCAGCTAAATAAAACATCAGGTTTAACAGGCCCACAATTGCTTATAATGCAAGAAGTAGCGCACACCGATGGAATAACAGCAAGCCGTATCGCTCAGAATGTTAACTTAAGCCCGGCTACTGTAACTAATATTCTTGATAGAATAGAAAGCAGAAACCTTGTAACACGCGTTCGTAGTCAAATGGATAAACGCCGAGTGAGCTTATACCTCACCGAGCAAGGGAAAGAGTTACTAGAAAAAGCACCTCAGCCACTGCAAGAACACTTTATTGAAAAGTTTTCTGCACTTGCAGAGTGGGAGCAAAGTTTATTGCTTTCATCTATGCAACGCGTTGCAGCAATGATGGATGCTGATAAGTTAGACGCATCACCTCTGTTAGAGGTAGGCGCGTTAACTCAAACACCAAATAAATAAAAAAAATAAAAAATAAATTTAAATTAGTTCTTACATCATTCGTAAGGGGCCTTTGGGCACCTTGAATTTTTTTATTTTTTAATCAAAACCTGAGCATCAACAATGACTAAACTCTCAAAATTAACGCTAGCACTAATGCTTGGCGGTGCAGCAAGCACTGCTCATGCAGCCGATCTCGACACACTACAAAGCCAATTAAAGCAGCTTAAGCAACAAATGCAGTTGCTTGAACAGCAGCTTGCTGATGAAAAATCAAAGCAAAGCCAAATCAACAAGCAACACGAACAACAAGTTGCCGAGATCAGTAAAAAGGCCGACAACAAAGAAGTTGTTGTTGCCGCAGCTGCGCCTGAACAAGAAGATGAAGGCATTAAAATTGGCGGTGCCGTACGTTTTAACTACAGCACAAACACCTACGATGAAGACACGCAAGACCGTGGCGGCGATTTAGACTTTGAAGTATTTCGCCTTAACTTATCGGGTGAAATTAGCGATATTTCTGTAAATGGTGATTTTCGTTTTTACGATTACATGACCATTGTTAAGTATGCATACTTAGGTTACGAATTTACAGATGGCTGGGAAGCGCAAGCCGGTATTGCACCTGTACCGTTTGGTAACGGCCCATACAACTCACACAGCTACTTTTTTAGCACCAACTACTACGTTGGCCTAGAAGATGACTTTGATTTAGGTGTGACAGTAAACCGTAAACTTAAAGACAACTGGAAACTAGACCTCGGCTTTTTCAAAAATGATGAAGTAGGCGGCGTTGATGGCAGCTCAGAAGTTAACGAACGTTACTCTTACGATATTGTTGGTAGCCGTGCAACAACCGAAGGCACCTACGACGCACCAGGTTCGCGCCTTGGTGAGTACAATACTTTTGCTGGCCGTACAGTGTATCAAATTGAGCACAGTGAAAACGCTAAAACCGATATTGGCGTATCACTACTAAGCGGTGGTTTGCACGACGGTAACGACCGTGCAGGTAACTACGGCGCATGGGCGTTTCATGTAAATAGCCAAATTAATAACTGGAATATTCAATTTCAGCACGGCGAGTACGACTACGACCTAGACGACAACAGCAACCGCTTTGTAGTTGGCGCGTTTGATTACTACGATACCGTATCAAGCGAAGCAACCATGACCAACTTTAACGTAGCTTACGACCTATCGCTTGATTGGGGCCCAGTAACAGGCGTTCAATTTTACAACGATTACGGCATTATTTACGACAAGTCTGACGACAGCCCAGATACGTGGATGAACGTAACAGGCATGAGCGTATCGGCCGGTGCATTATTTACTTACTTTGACTTTATTCAAGCACGTAACCAGCCATTTATTGGTGGCTCTGTTGCAGGTGATGGCGACACAGAACGTCGCTTTAACATCAACGTAGGTTACTACTTCTAAATAAGTAACACATATTTAGTATGTTAAAAGGGCAAACTTAGTTTGCCCTTTTTTGCGTTTATAGGGTTCGATTTTATAACTATTTGGCCTACAATCCTAACTAACAGCCATTACTTAAAAGAGCCTAAGTGAATATAAAAGCAGTATTTATTTGTTATAAAAACTTATGGCTTAAAGCACTTGGGTTATTATTAGTGGCTCTTGGCATTATTGGTATTGTGCTGCCGGTTATGCCTACCACCATTTTTTTTATTCTTGCGCTTACCTGCTTTACTCGCTCATCACCAGCGCTTGAACACTGGCTACTTAACCACCCTCGTTACGGCGTTACCTTACAACAATGGCAAGCGCATAAAGTAGTGCCTGTAAAAGCAAAATGCTACGCCGCGATTGGTATGCTTATTGGTTTTGTATTTTTGCTTTACTCAAACGCCCCTGTTTGGGTTATTTACCTTGTTGGCGTAATTGAAATAGCCGTTATGATTTACCTAATTTTAAGGCCCTCGCACCCACCAAGCGCTAAATAACCGCCCTTTTTTGCATGCACACACCGTTTAGCCAAAAATTTAATGTAAAGTTAAGTAAGTAAATTTGTAATAGTTAATGCAAATGATTATCATGTTCTAAATTTAATTTAATTACTGTTTTTATGGCGTTTATTAATAAGCGGGCTTTGTACAGCACAAGCCGTGCGCTCCATATTTATATTTCTACAGCTTTGTTTTTTTTGCTTATTTTATTTTGCGTTAGCGGCATTGTACTTAACCATGTTGATTGGCTTAAAAACGACAAAAACAACGGCCAAGTAAGCACCACTATTCCTCAAGCGTTAATGGCTAAAGCGAATACTCAACTAGATACATTACCCACCCTCTACCCAGACATAGAAGCGTTTTTTGCCGAGCAATACGCGCTCACTAAAGTTAAAAGCATTGAGTGGGAAAAAGAAGACGCGCTGGTTATGCTCGACTACCCACTACCGGCAGGTTTTGCTTACGCAGAGCTTGATTTTACAACCGGTGAGCTAAACCTAGATTACCAAACCGGTGGCTTTTTAAGCCTGATTGGCGATTTACACAAAGGCCGCCACAGTGGCGCCGTGTGGAGCTGGGTTATTGATATTTCAGCGGTATTGATGATTATTTTTTCAATCACCGGGATGATTATTTTATTTCAAAACAGAAAAAAACGCTTAGCAGGAATATGGATAACCGTTTTAGGCATAGCAACGCCTTTGGTTATTTATTTATGTTGGGTGCCACAAATTAAAGGAGTGTCTTAATGTTAAAAGTAAGTACGGTACTAAGTGCAGCACTATTAATGATTGCCGCATTATTTCAAACAACTGCGCAGGCACAAACGCCGCAGCTAGAGATTGAATTAACCCTACCCGATCTCGATGTACAACCTTACCACCGCCCATACGTAGCTGTTTGGCTAGAAACGCCAAAGCGTAAACACGTAACGACGCTTGCGCTATGGGTTCAAAAAGCAGAATGGTTTAAAGATTTGCGCCAATGGTGGCGTAAAGCAGGTAAAACCGACATTAACTTTGACGGCATAAGTGGTGCAACTAAGCGCGCAGGTACTTACACCATTGACTGGCAAGGTAAAGATTTAGACGGCAATGCCGTAAAGCCTGGCAAATACCTTTTAAACATTGAGGTTGTGCGCGAAGAAGGCGGCCGTGATTACAGCCGCGTAGAGCTTGATTTATCGCAAGCTGGCAAAGTGACCATTGAAGGTAAAAAAGAATTTTCGACAAGTTTTGTAACCGTAAGCACTAAGTAGCTGCTACTTAATCATTTGAATTTAAGGAAATACAATGAAAATTAATTTATTAAAAACGGCTTTAATTGGCGCACTTAGCTTATCGGCGCTGGTATCTACATCGGCAAGTGCACATGGTCGTTGGTTATTACCTTCGCACACGTCATTATCTGGTGACAAAGCGCACTACGTAATGATTGACGCGAGTATTTCTAACGAAATGTTTGCACCCGACAAAGCCTTTAAGCCAAAAGAAAAAGGCGCAGAGTACGACGACACTCTACTTATGGCCCTTGCACCAAACGGCGAAGAAGTATCTGAGACCATTCGTGCTTATTACCTAAAGCGTAAAAGCTCAGCGGCGGTAAGCCTAAAAGAAGAAGGCACTTACCACATTGCCATGACGCAAAAGCCAATGTACATGACCTTCTACAAAAACGAAGAAGGTAAGCGCAAGCGCGTATTTGGTAAAAAGTCAGAAGCTAAATTACCAAGCAATGCAAAAGATGTAACCACAACTAAAGTTATATCTACAGTAGATACATTTGTAAGCCGTAACGGTACTTCTAAGCCTGCACAACTTGGCTTAGGCCTTGAGCTTAGCGGCCCAACGCATCCAAACGATTTATTTGTTGGCGAGCAAGCGCGTTTTCAGTTACTACAAGATGGCAAGCCAGCGGGCGAAGGCATTGAAGTAAGCATTTTAAAAGGCGATACACGCTATCGTAACGAACGTGGCGAAATAAAAGTAACTACCGATAAAAATGGTATGTTCACAACTACGTGGAAAGAGCCTGGCTTATACTTAATAGAAACGTCTAACGATGTTGAAGTAAACGAAGAAGGCGTAGACGCTGGCCGTTATGCTTTATTTACAACACTTGAAGTAGCACCTGAATAATTTTTTGCGTAATTTATAAAATAAATAAAGGCCAAGCACTCGCGTGGCCTTTTTACTTTTTAATAACTTTTACTCACACTCCCCTTGAATTCGCAACCATTCGACACAAGATTGCAACTCGAGCGATCTAAACGTCTATAGCGGGCGTAAACTGTCATTTTAGTTGTTAACAACTTAGAATAACTTAGACAGTTTTTATCTTTGCACACAGGTAGTGCCTTCTATATTATGCGCTCCTTTGAAAAATCAATAGTCAGCAGCCCTTAAGGGAATCAACATCATGTTAAAGCAATTATCAGCCAAAAAAGTAGCACTTAGCCTGGCCGTTACCTCTGCGCTTGGCGCGTCTTATTCTCCTGCATTTGCTGCAGAACAAGACACTCAAGCACAAGAAAGTATTGAAGTGATTTCGGTTACCGGTACCCGCAGAAGCCTGCGCAGTATTGCCGAAAGTACCGTACCTGTAGATATTATTACCAGTGGTGATATGCAAAGCACGGGTCAGCTAGAAATTAGCCAAATACTGGCAAACCAAGTACCTAGCTTTAACTACCCAAGCGCCACCATGGGTGATGGTACAGACCACGCTAAACCGGCTGTATTACGTGGTTTAGCACCCGATCACACCCTAGTGCTTATTAATGGCAAACGCCGCCATGCTGGCGCGCTATTAAACTTAGCGGGTGTTGTTGGCCGTGGTTCTACCGCTGTTGACTTAAACATGATCCCAACATCAGCCATTAAACGCGTAGAAGTACTACGTGATGGCGCAGCAGCGCAGTACGGCTCAGACGCCATTGCCGGTGTAATTAACATTGTACTTAAAGATGCCTCAGAAGGGGGCAGCGTAAGCGTAACCTACGGCGAGTACGACACCCAAATGGCTGGCGTACCTCAGCTAGAGAGCACCTACGCAGATGCCGATGGCAACCTTGCCTTTAATACCGGCGCCGACCGCGAAGTAAACGACGGCGCAAGTCGTACAATCAGCGCAAACTCTGGTTTTGAGCTTTTAGATAACGGCTTTGTGAACGTATCAATTGAGTATCGCGATAACGACTCTACTCAGCGCTCAGGCTTTGACCCGCGCGAGCAATACGACCGCCTAGAAGATGGCAGCCTAGACCCACGCGAATTTACTATCGACCGTTACAACCACCGCTTTGGTAAAGCAGAGCTTGAAGACTACGCACTGTTTTACAACATGGGTTACGATTTTGATAACGGCTATAACCTGTACTCGTTTGGTAGCTACTCAAAACGCGAAGGTAACTCAGGTGGTTTTTACCGCCGTGCAAAAGACAGCCGCAACGTGTTAGAAGTGTATCCGGATGGCTTTTTACCGCAAATTGAAACCGACGTACAAGATTACTCATTTGCCCTAGGCCTGCAAGGCGAAACTGGCGAATGGACCTGGGATGTAAGTACCAACTACGGCCGTAACGACTTTGGTATCGGCGTTGTAAATAGTATAAATACATCACTAGGTGCCGACAGCCCAACCGAATTTGACAACGGTGCATTGGTTTACGATCAGTTTTTAGTAAACGCTACGGCAAATACAGTGCTAGATTTTGGCTTGCCAGATGACGTATTTTTTACTGTAGGTGCAGAGTACCGCCACGAAAGCTACAAAATTGAGCAAGGCGAAGAAGCCTCTTACATTACCGCTTTAGATAGCGATGGCAATCCAATTGCTGCCGGTGGCGCACAAGTATTAGCTGGTTTTGGCCCAGAAAGCGTAACCGATGAGAGCCGCCATAACGTAGCTGTATTTGTTGAGTTTGATACTTACCTAACAGAAGACTGGAACCTTGTTTTAGCGGGTCGCTACGAAGATTACACCGACTTTGGCGATACGTTTACATCAAAGCTTGCGTCGCGTTACAGCATTAACGAAAACCTATCATTGCGTGGTGCAATTAGCACAGGTTTCCGTGCACCATCACTTGCGCAAAGCTCGTACCGCCAAATCTCTACCGTACTTGAGAACAACCAACCGTTTGAAGTAGGTTTATTCCCTACCGATTCAGCGGCAGCGCAAGCGCTAGGTGCTGAACAACTAGATGCCGAAGAGTCAGTAAACGTAACGGCTGGCTTTATGTACACGCAAGGCAGCTTTAGCCTAACTGTAGATGCCTACCGCATTGATATTGATGACCGTATTGTATTGTCTGAAAACCTAGAGGGCGATGCTGTAGTAGAAATACTGCAAAATGCCGGCGAGCTAAACACAGAAAGCGTACGTTACTTTACTAACGCTATCGACTCGCGCACGCAAGGTGTTGATATTGTTGCTACCTACAACTTAGATTTAAGCGATTTAGGTGACTTACGCTTAAACGTAGCGGCTAACTTTAACGATACCGAAGTAACACATGTAGATGACAACCCAAGCGAGCTAAACTCACTAGGTGACGACTACGTGGTATTTGCACGCCGCGAAGTAGGCCGCTTTGAAGAAGGCACGCCAGATAGCAAATGGAACCTATCAGCAGTGTGGAACTTTAACGAATGGCAAACCACTCTTCGTGCAACGCGCTACGGTGAAGTGGCTGATATTTCAACTACCGCCGATCGCGATGAGTACATTGACCCTAAATGGATCACCGACCTAGAAGTTGCCTACCGCCCAGACGAATACTGGAAGTTTGCAGTAGGTGCAAACAACTTGTTCGATCAGTACCCACAAGCAACGGTAGATAACATTGGTTACTCTGACTTTGGCCAAATATTCCCGTACACGCCATATGCACCGTACGGATTAGACGGGCGCTTCCTATACGGTAATATTACTTACAGCTTTTAATAAATAACCTAAAAGCAAACACTTAAAAAGGATGCCATGTGCATCCTTTTTTAATTACTTCTTAGTGTATTTAACCACTTATTAGTAAATCCACTTTTCACAAACACATCCCACCATAATAAAATCAATAACTTACAGTTGGTCTTGTTTTTGCTCTACTATGCTTATACAAAACATGCATAAATAACAAACACAAAGGACTAAACATGAGCTCACCAACTGTATCTAACATTACAAAACCACTTTCACTTATTGGCGGCATTTTATTATTAAGCGGCTGTGTGTTTCATATATCGCCAAGCGTTGCCTCAGTAAAACAAACTCAGCAGTTATCACTGCCAAGTAATAACCTAGAATACTTAAACGTATTAAGCGGTGCTGGCTCTCTTGAAATAAAAGGCTCGCCCAATGCCACCAGCATAAGTGTAGATGCCACAATTTTTACCGCCGACATTGAAGACGAATACACACTTACCCTTGAGCAAAACGGCAAACAAGCTACCTTAGTTGCTAACAATAATACTGCCAGAGGTATGCGTTTTTACAGCGGCCAATCGCCACACATTGATTTAGTGGTTACCGTGCCTAGTAATTTAATGCTCGATATTGATGATGGCTCTGGCGACATTGCAATAAGCGCTATGCAAAATAATATAGATATAAAAGACGGCTCAGGTAGCTTATCTATCAACAGCGCTAAAAACCTTACTATTGAAGATGGCTCAGGCGATATAACCCTTGAAAACATCACCGGTAACTTAGCGCTTACCGATGGCTCTGGCAGCGTAAATATTAATAATGTTAGCGGCAATGCGGTTGTTGATGATGGTTCGGGTGATATGCGTATTAGTAATGTGCGCGGCACCTTAACTGTTGAAGACGGCTCAGGCAGCATGGCTATTAATAACATTAATGGCGCAGTAGATGTAGACGATAACTCTGGCGATTTAGTCATTGTGCACGTGCAAGCAAGCGTAACCATTGAGGATGGCTCGGGCGACATTCGTGTAAACCACGCTATGGGGCTTACCATTACCGAATCGGGCTCTGGTGATGTAAGCATTGATAACATTAACGGCCCAGTAAAAGTAGCCGATTAATTATGACTAAATGATCCATTTTCAGCCACATGACCCATTGTATTTTTAAAGCCACTAAGCCATGCTAAAAGCCTTGATACTATTAGGATATACGCGTGTTAGAAATAGCTTTAATTTACTTAGCGGCGGCCATAGTGGCTGTACCTATTGCCAAGCGAGTGGGACTTGGCTCGGTACTTGGTTATTTAATTGCGGGCATACTAATTGGCCCTTACGCCCTGGGTATTGTGGGGGATCAAACAGATGTAATGCACTTTGCCGAGTTTGGCGTAGTGATGATGCTGTTTTTGGTTGGCCTTGAGTTACAACCAGCCCGTTTATGGAAGCTTCGCCATTCAATATTAGGGCTTGGCGGCTTACAGGTCGCACTTACCGCCGCGGCTATTTTTGCGTTTTGTTATTGGGTTTTTACCATGCATTGGCAAACCGCCCTCGCCATTGGCTTAATGCTGGCGCTGTCATCAACCGCTATTGTGCTGCAAAGCCTTGAAGAAAAAGGCTGGCTAAAGCAAGAAGCCGGGCAAAACGCATTCTCGGTTTTGCTGTTTCAAGACATCGCCATTATTCCTATTTTAGCGCTCCTACCACTACTAGCTTTTGCTCCGCAAAGTAGCTCAAAAGACATTAGCGACTCCATTATTGCAAGCTGGCCGGTATGGCAACAAGTTGGCGTATCGGTAGCGGTTATCGCCGCTATTATTGCCGGTGGAAAATATGTGTCGGCGCCGTTATTTAGATACATAGCACAAACCCACATGCGTGAAATATTTACTATTTTTGCGCTGTTTTTAGTGGTGGCGATTGCCCTTGTAATGCAAAGTATTGGTTTATCACCAGCACTCGGTACATTTTTAGCCGGTGTAGTCCTTGCCGAAAGCGAATTTAGACACGAGCTAGAAGCCGATATAGAACCCTTTAAAGGCCTGCTGTTAGGGCTGTTTTTTATCACTGTTGGCGCATCAATCAACTTTGAATTATTAGCGGATGAATTTACAACCGTTATTGCACTCGTTGCGCTGCTTATTGTAGTAAAAGCCTGTATTTTGTTTGCCCTTGCCATCACCTTTAATATTAGTAAAAAGCAGCGTTTGCTGTTTGCATTAGCGCTGGCACAAGGCGGCGAATTTGCCTTTGTACTTTTAAGCGTAACCACTACATTAAGCATATTAACGCCAGAGCAAACAAGCTTAGTCACGTTAGTGGTGGCTGTTTCAATGTTGGTTGCGCCACTGTTATTAATGGCTTACGAGCAGCTACAAAAACGCACCAGTAACAGTGCGCCCGAGTTTGATAAGCCCGAGCAAATTAGCAGTGCTAAACACGTTATAATTGCAGGCTACGGGCGCTTTGGGCAAATTATGGGGCGCTTATTACACGCCCAAGGCTACGACATTACTGTACTTGATCACAGCCCAAGCCAAATAGAACTTCTACGCCGCTTTGGCAATACCGTATTTTATGGTGATGCAGCCCGCCAAGAGCTGCTAGAAGCCGCAGGCGCGCACACCGCACAAATGCTAATTGTGGCAATAGACGATGCAGACAAAACCCTCGAAATTATTAAGCGTGCGCATAAAAACTACCCGCAGCTTAAAATTGTTGCCCGCGCTATCGACCGCCGCCACGCGTATCAATTACTTAATTTAAAAGTAGATGCCTTTAACCGCGAAACGGTCGACTCAGCCATTAACCTAGCGGTAGATGCATTAGAGCTATTAGGTAACAATAAAGAAGATGCCCAGCGCGCCGGAAAACTATTTAGAGACCACGACCGCGCTGCCGTATTGCAACTGGCCGAACTGTGGGGCGACGACGCCAGCTACGGCGTAGCCGTGCGCCAACGTATGGAAGATTTAAAACAAGTGCTACAACAAGATAAGCAAGCACAAAGCGATTTAAATACCTGCGACAGCGGCGACTGTGAAGACGGCCTAACAGAGCTAGCTGATAGACCTAAAAAGCCTGATGATTCTCATCTTGAGTAGTGCCAGATAGTTAGAATTAAGATAATAGCAGGTCATGATATTGCCTCGTTAAGAGGCAATGCGTTCTAAAAAATTAACTTCCTATGTTATTCAACCTCAAAGAATCCACCTTCGTTCCCTTTAAACTTTTCTTTATTTTTATGGTAAGACTTTTCAAGTTCTTTATCTAAGTCATCACTCGCAGGCCAACCAGCATCGATCATCCCCAAAAAATCAGCAAGGGATACCCAGCCTACAACCTTTATTGAATCAGCTTTGAGCCACTTTTCACCATCCCAATTTAGATAATCGTAAAAGCCAAACCTAGTCTTATTATATTTAGACGCAACAAAATATAGGCCAGGCTGAACGGGGTTACAATTTTCAATCCAATCTACCGGTACATTTAGCTTTTGCATTATTTTACGTTCCATAACTTTTTCCTTGCGAATATAAACCAGTAGGTCACAGCCACAATGATTGAGCTATAAGCATAGATAAATAGAACCTCATACCCTGAGTTACTTACTAAGCAATATGAAGCAGCCGATTTAAAACCAGTTGTTTCATCCGTTCAAGTAACTTATAGCTCCTTTAAATTATCTTTAAAGGAGCAAAGAAAATTTTCAATTTGAAAAGCGTCTAGCGCTTGAAATGGCTGTGGAAATACATCTGTTGGTATCTTTGCCTCATGTCGAGAGTCTTTGGGTAGCAACCCTTTATTTTCTAAATACTCTGCCCCGACCTTAGTGCCTGCATGTAAATATATATCTTTCGGTTTAAAGCCAAGATAACTAGAGATACGTATGGCTGTATCATAATTAGAAAGCTCACCAAAACCATTTACTTTAATACTCTTAACTATTTCATAAACGTCTTCAAATGATTGAGCTTTTCTTAATTCACCAACTTTATGCATAAGTTCAGATCTCATAAGAAACAAAACTGTATTTCCAACACCTCTACTTTTGCCATCACGATCTATAAACTCTTCTTGATGTGTATGTTTTAATGTGTACTCTTGGCCTTCATATAGTACCTTAAACTTTGCGGTGCAAGCATCTATAATTACCGACTCTAAGTCAGGCAATTGTTGGTAATACTCTAAATATGAATCTAAAAATTTAGCTCTGCTTTCAAATTCAAACCATTTATTAATTTCTTCTCCATCCGCATCTTTAGGCTTATAAAGTTTGTACTTTTTACTAAAGTACAGGTCTACTATGCTTTTTAATTTACTAAAATCTTCCATTGATAATCCTTAGAATATATCTGCTTCATCAGAGAGCATTTTTCTTACTTTTACAAAATGTCCCTATTGTGTGAACTTCTATTAGTATCAAATTGTATAAATTATTGCCAACTATAAATATGTGAAAATCGAGAGTTACTTTAGAGGTAAAAGGAAAGCTGCCTGATAGTATTTTGATTGTTCTGACTGTATTAACTCGTGAAGTAACTCATAACCGATCATCCTTTCAGCTATGAGCTACTACATTTAAAAACGCTAAAACCTAATGATGGTGCCCACCTTGAATCGCTTTACCTTGCTGGTTATAAAACCCCGTTGCGCCGTGTTCTATAAAACCTAGGTTGATCATTTTTGCTAAAAACGGGTCGTTTTCGTTATCGCCTATGTCGGCATAATCGGTGGTTTGAAAGCGATCCCATTTGGCAAACTGTGCGGTTATTTCTGCTTTATTGCTGTTTACTTCGTTAAGGCTTAGTAAAGTATGGGTATCGCTTTTTTTATTGGTTACGCTAAAGCTTTTAACCAAGTTTGATTTGGTAAATAAAACGAGTTTAAATTGATTGTCGCCCTCAGAAAGTGTGTAGTTTTTTACCTCATCGCAGCCGTTGCCTTGGGTGTTAACTAGGGTCATTTTTTCGATTAAATGCGTATCCACCAGCTGATTTTTAGCGCTCCAACTTTGTACACCGCGTACCTCAGATGGCTGATACTCAATACCACGTTGCTGAGCATTAAAATAACGAATTGGGCGAATTTGTTTGTTAGCTAAGTGCTGCCAAAGCTCAGTAATTACCTCACGTTGGTGCGCAACTTGTGAGTTGTTTCGCCAAAGCGTAAGTGATTGCGTGCTTTGCTCGTTTTTATGAGTATTGGTAATTTTATAGTCGGCTTTTAAATGCGCGCTATCAATATTACATTGCTGCGCTAGGGTGCTGGTACTGGCAAATGTTGCCATTAAAAATAATGCTAGTTTCATTAAATTATCTCTTATTTAAACGTCACTGTAATAGGCATTACCATACCCATTTACAGTGGCATTTTTATGACATAAAAAAACAACTCGCACAGCGTACGAGTTGTTTTTAAATACCCCATTTTTATACGTACTTTATGTGCTGAGCGTACGTATTAAATTGCTTATGGCGTTACTTTTTCATCAGCGGTAGTTACTAAGTCTGCTGCAAAGTCCATTACATGGAATAAAAAGCTTTGCTCGTTAGTGCCTGTAACTAAGTGAGCGCCTGGGCCCATTGCGTATACGCCAACATCTTCACCTGCGTGAGTTTCTGAGCCAAGTGGTACAAGTGCCTCTTGGTGAAAGCCCGCTGAAGTTGTATCAACATCGGTTAAATCTACACGCCCTGTAACAGGTGCAAATGCATAACCTGCATCGGCATCGGTTTCATCGCCTAAATCTCTAAAGCCGCCACCGTTGGTGTAGCCAACTGTGGTATATGGCATATCGTCGGCAGCTAGACTTGGCTCGGTTTCGCCTACGGCAACAACTTTTCCTAATATTGGGTTACCACGTTTAGGGTAGCCTGCAATAGTAAATACGTGGCTGTGATCGGCAGTTACTACTATTAGCGTTTCTTCTGGGTTAGTGTTTTCCATTGCCACTTGCACAGCTTTTGCAAACTCTACTGTGTCGTTTAGGGCATTGTAGGCATTACCCGCATGGTGCGCGTGGTCAATACGACCTGCTTCTACCGATAAGAAAAAGCCATTGTCGTTGTTATCTAGTACGTTGATTGCTTTTTCGGTCATTTCGCTAAGCGAAGGCTCGCCCGCTACATCGTTTGCGCGGTCGGCTTCGTATTGCATGTGTGATTCGTTAAATAAACCAAATACTTTAGTGGCATCGTCGCTAATTGCATCAAAACCAGTTTGGTCCATAACGTAAGTGCCGCTTGGGTAAGTTGTTTGCCACTCGGTTACTAGGTTGCGGCCATCAGTACGGTCGCCTTCTACGGCGCTTACTGCATCGGCTGAATTTGCTGCTTCATCTTTTGGTAAAAAGTGACGACGTCCGCCGCCCATTACAACATCAATGCCATCAACATCAATACCCGCATAACGCGACTCTAAGTTGGCTTCAAAGTTTACTAGTTGCGATGCAATATCTTCACAGGCTTCAGTGCCCTCTGGCATATCAGAGTTATCTTCCCAGTTACGGTCAGCCGATTTAGCATACGTTGCTGCAGGTGTTGCATGGGTAATACGTGCGGTTGAAATAAGGCCGGTTGCTTTACCGGCTATTTCAGCAAGCTCTAACGAGGTAACTAGTTCGTTGCCTGTTACCGTGGCACAGTCGCCGCGTTCAATGTCTTCATCTACACCAATTACGCCCACATCGGTTTTAACACCTGATACCATTGCCGTCATTGTACCTGCAGAATCCGGCGTTTGTGCATCTACGTTGTAAGTTTTAACAAAACCTGAGTACGGCATTTTTTCAAAGCTTAACTGGTAGTCTTCACCTAAACCGCCTTCAAGCTGGCCTGCTAAAATACGTGCAGCTGTTACGGTAGAAATACCCATGCCGTCGCCAACAAATAATATAACGTTTTTCGCTTTGCCAGATTCAGTAACCACTTCGCTATTAGCTTGCTGTGTTGCCGCAAGCTTTGTTTGTGCATCGCCATACCATGCGTTAGTCGTTAAGGTGGCAAGTTGCTCGCTGGTAAGTGACGTAGCAGGTGCATTACACACTAAGTTTGAAGAGGTAACTTCGTCACTATCTAGCACGCCGTTGCCGTTTGTATCTACGCCAGTTTGGGTTTCTACGCCGCCATTAACACATTGCTCAGAGCCGACTGCAATGGTGTTATCTACCGCGAGAATATTATTTTCGTCTTTGTCGTCGTCACTACAACCTGCTAGCGCGACCATTACTGCTAAAGAAAGTACTGTTAATTTGTTCATGTTAGCCGCCATTATTGCTGAGTTAGTTCAAGAGCTTGATTAATTAAATGAAATACTACGTTTTGCTCAATTACGCCTTGAGCTAGCTGTGCACCAGGGCCTTTTGCATGCAGCGAAATATCTTCACCGGCATGGGTTTCTGAGCCAAGAGGGACAGTGGTTTCTTGGTGAAAGCCAACATTGGTAGTATCAACGCCAGTAAGCTCTACACGTCCAGCAACTGGGCCAGTTGTATATGCTGCATCGGCATCTGTTTCATCAACTAAATTTCTAAACCCTAAACCATTTGCATAGCCTACTGTGGTGTAAGGCATATCGTCGGCAGCAAGGCTTGGTGTGGTTTCACCTACGGCAACTACTTGGCCTAAAATTGGGTTACCGCGTTTAGGGTAGCCAGCAATAGTAAATACGTGGCTGTGATCGGCGGTTACTAAAATAAGGGTTTCTTCTGGGTTGGTATTATCTACCGCAGCTTGCACGGCTTTAGCAAATTCAATGGTGTCGTTAAGTGCGTTGTAGGCATTACCCGCGTGGTGTGCGTGGTCAATACGGCCCGACTCAACGGTTAAGAAAAAGCCGTTTTCGTTTTTACCTAATACATCAATTGCTTTGCTGGTCATTTCGCTAAGCGATGGCTCGCCGGCAATATCGTTTGCGCGGTCTGCTTCGTATTGCATGTGCGATTCGTTAAATAAGCCAAACACTTTAGTGGCATCATCAGCAATAGCATCAAAGCCTGCTTGGTCCATAACATAAGTACCTTGTGGGTATTGTGTTTGCCACTCAGTAACTAGGTTACGCTCATCAGTACGATCGCCTTCTACAGCGCTAAGTGCATCTGCTGAATTAGCTGCTTCATCTTTTGGTAAAAAGTGACGACGTCCGCCACCCATTACAAAATCAAGGCCGTCTACGTCGGTACCTACAAAACGTGCTTCTAGGTTTTTTTCAAAATTAACTAATTGCGAAGCAATGTCTTCACATGCAGTTTCGGTTTCTGGCATGTCTGAGATATCTTCCCAGTTACGGTCTGCCGATTTTGCATAGGTTGCCGCTGGCGTTGCATGGGTGATACGCGCTGTTGAAATAACACCGGTTGCTAGGCCTTTAATTTCAGCAAGTTCTGTTGCTGTTAAAAGCTCATTACCCGATACAGTTGAACACACACCGCGCTCTATGTCTTCGTCTACACCAATAACGCCTACATCGGTTTTAACCCCTGAGATCATCGCGGTCATGGTGCCTGCAGAATCGGGGGTTTGCGCATCTACGTTATACGTTTTTACTTGCGCCGAGTACGGAAACTCTTCAAAGCTTAAATAACCTTCTTCACCTAACTCACCCGCGCGCTGGCCTTGTAAAATACGTGCCGCGGTAAGGGTAGATACACCCATGCCATCGCCTACAAACAAAATAACGTTTTTAGCTTTTGTTGTTTGCTGGCTTTGTGCAAGCGCAGTTTTTGTGGCGAGTGTGGTTTGGGCATTTGTATACCAGTCATTGTCTGTTTGGCTTTGTGGTAATACATCGGCATGACTTGCAGCACTTAACATAAACGTTAAGCCAACTGCCGCAGCAACTTTTTTAATTTTCATCCTTTATTATTCCCATTGTGTAGTGGTTATTTTTTGCTTGAAGCGTAAACCTCAAATAAGTAACCGCTGCACTATAGAAAATAGATGTGACCTCTAAGAGTACTTTTAATTAAAAAACAATGACTAAACCATGACAAAATTAAGACACAAAAAAGCGCAGCGGTTAAACGCTGCGCTTAGCACAATTTTCACAGGGATATATTTATATAATTAAAAACGCGCCTTAAACGATACGCCAAAGTAGCGCTCTGCATCACGCGGAATTTGGTAACGGAAGTTGTCGCCACTGTAGGTGGTTACGTAGCTTTCATCGGTTAAGTTTTTAGCAATAAGCGATACTCTAAATGCATCATCTTTAAACGATAAACCCACACTTGCGTTTAAAATACCGTAATCTGGCAGTAACGCAGCTGGGTTAAACTCGCCTACATTGTTTGGTAGGTCTGAGTATTGCTCGTCGGTGTAAATGTAAGAGCCGTTAATATGAATATTAAAGTCGTGCTCTGTTTCAATAAAGTAATCAGCACTTAGTGAGTACTTTAAATCTGGCGAAAACGGGACATCTAAGCCAGAGCGGTCAGTACATGAACCTGCATCTACCTCTGCCGGACAATTAAATTCGTCAATTTCGGCCTGAATGTACGCAATACCACCGGTTAAAGTAAGTGAATCGGTAGCCGCCCACATAAAGTCAACCTCAGCACCTTGTGTACTTACATCACCTGCATTGGTTAAACGGGTAATACAGGTACCGTCTGAACAGTCAAAGTTATTGGCTTGAAAGCCTTCAATTTCGGTTCTAAATACAGCAAAGTTAAATACAAAGTCGCGGCTTGCGTATTTGTAGCCTAACTCGTATGCATCTGACTCTTCTGGCGATATTTCGCGGCTATCGTTATCAGGATTAAAGTTGTAGTACACGTTAAAACCAGGGCCTTTATAGCCTTGCGAGTAAGTACCGTAAACCATTTGGCCATCGCCTAGGTCGTATTGCATACCTAAACGACCCGACACATTGGTTTCTTCTGCACTGCCTGATTCGTCGGTATTTAGTGCTGCTGAGCGTACACCTACACCGGTGCGACCAAATTCGTCATTGCTTACACGGCGGTGTGTGTACGACACTTCATCGTCGGTATAACGAATACCAAACAGTACACGTAAGTCTTCAGATAAATCGTAAGTACCATCGGCAAAGGCTGCCCAGTTGTTAAACTCGGTGCTCATGTACGCGGTTGCCGATACAATATCGTTAGCATTACAGCTTACACCTAAGCTTTGTGTGTAGGCGTCTAAGTCGGCCAATGCGGCATCAAGCTCTGCACCAGTTAAGTTATTTTGTGCGTAATACGCCATTGCAGCGTCTAGTTGGCCACCGTTATTTTGACAACTCGCGTCACGGGTAAAGTTACGTTGTGAGTCCATGTTCCAGTAAAATAAGCCAGCCACATAGTTAAACGGACCCGCTAGGTTTGAAGTAACTCTAAATTCTTGCGAAAACTGATCCCACTGCTGGGCACCTAAATCGTGTAATTGAAAGGGCGCGCCAAATACCGGTTCGTTACTGTCGCCAGCTATTGAGGTAAAGTCGCCTTCGCGGTATTCGGTGTTATCCCACGAGCGCTGCGCAGTAATAGAGGTGTATGTGTAGTCACCAATGGTTTTATCAACCTGTACCGAAAACGCGCTGTGTTCGTCAATAGTGCGTGACTCATAGTCGTGATCAACTTTGCGCTGGTCTAGGTCAATATCGGCCACACCATCAACAATACCGTTGCTGTTAGGGGCTGCGTCTGAATCTGGGTTACGGCCACTTGGCAGGGCTTCTAAATCGGCACAACAGTCGTCGTCGGCGTTATAAAATTCGGCAATAAATTTAACGTTTAAGTCATCGCTTGGCTCGTATTTAAATACAGCACGTGCGCCTTCACGGTCGTAACCGTTTACTTTTTCGTTGTTGTAAACGTTATCAATGTAGCCATCAAACTTACCTTTAAACACGGTTAAGCTTGCTGCTAAGTCGTCGGTTAAGCCGCCGCTTACCACGCCTTTAAAGCGGTATTCGTTGTCTTGATAAAACGAGGTTTCTACGCTGCCGGTAGTATCGTACGAAGGATCTTTGGTTGTAATGTTTACCACACCCGCCGAAGCATTTTTACCAAATAAGGTACCTTGTGGGCCGCGTAGTACTTCAATGCGAGATACATCGTATAAATCGGCAAAGGCTTGACCAGAGCGACCTAGCACCACGCCATCAACCACCGTTGCTACACTTGGCTCAGCTGCAATACTAAACGAAATAGTACCAATACCTCGCACTGTTAGCGCTGAGTTACGGGTTGTGGTGCCTTTTCTAAAACTGACCGAAGGTACAAGTGACTGCAGGCCTTCCATATTATTAGCAAACGCCGAATCAATCTGGTCGCTATTAAGCACAGACACCGCAAGCGGTACTTCGTTTAGGCTTTGCGTTCGTTTTTGTGAGGTAACAACAATTTTTTCAAACTGGTCGTTATTGTTTTGCTCTGCTTGTTGCTCAGTTTGCTCTTGCTGCGCATGTGCTTGCGTGCTTAGTGCTAAACCCGTTGTCATTGCTAACGTGACTGCCAAGCTTAAGACGGACTTTTTAGCTCTCATGTCATTCTCCAAATTGTGCGTGTGTGCTGTTAAATTACCGCGCTAGCAAGTGTGTGGGTTGCTAAAAAGCGGTGCCAGAGTGTTGTAGTTATTTTCCTTATATCTCTTATGTCTTATACAAGAGATATAAACTTAAACAAACTTATGTTCTATTGCAAACATTATGTGAATAAAATGTGATTTAAAATTTGTATAAAGAATATAACGGCGCATTATGTCGCCTTAGCAACGCCAATATGCGCCAAGCTACTTGTATAGCGTGTATGCCATCGGCGTACGCTCCACCAGCTAAGCACAAAGGCGCTAGTCCAAACAGCAATTAAGCTTGGTAAAAAGTACACGCTGGTGCCACCCACCAATCCAAGCGGAGAAAACAGTATGTACAAGCTTATAATTAAGCTCACTAATACAATGGCGCAAGGCAGTGCGTATTTCCACGGGCTTAGGTTTACCTCGGCTTTACGGGTAAAGTTCCATGGTGTGGCAAGAGGTTTGTAGTAGCCAATACCTAACATAATGGCCAGCTCAATAAAGAATAATATGGCGTAAATATGGATAAAGTTAATATCTACATCCCACACAAATTTAAGCAAAGTGTAGGCAATAACATGAAAAACAATAGCCACTTTAGCGCCCAGTGCAGGCACTTTGCGAGTAAATAAACCCACGAGCACAATTGTGATGACCGGAATGTTGTAAAATCCGGTAAATACACGAATTATGTGCCATAAACCTTCTGGTGCAAACATCAGTAATGGCGCGGTAATAAACGATAAAACAGCAATTACAATACTGGTAATTTTGGCCACTTTAATCAGCTTTTCGTCGCTTACTTTGTCTTTTTTCATGGGTTTGTATACATCTAAACAAAACAACGTGGCGGCACTATTTAGCAGTGAATTAAACGAGCTAAATACCGCACCTAGTAGCACCGCTAAAAAGAACCCAGATAAGTACTGAGGCAGTACATCTTTAACTAAATGTGGGTAAGCTAAATCTATGGTTTGTAAGCTTTCGTGCTTATAAAGGTGATACGCAATTACGCCTGGGATCATCATCATAAAGGGTACTAGCACTTTAAAGTACCCTGAAAACAACACGCCCTTTTGGCCTTCTACTAAGTTTTTAGCGCCCAGTGTACGCTGGATCACGTACTGATTGGTGCCCCAATAAAATAAATTAGCGAGGATCATACCGGTAAAAATGGTGCCAAATGGCACGGGATCGTCACTGCTACCAATGGCGTTGAGCTTTTCGGTATCGGTGTTTACCAGTGTGCTTAGGCCATCGGCAAAATTGCCATCGCCAAGGGCAATAAGGCCAAGGGTAGGCACTAAAATACCAATAATTAATAACCCAACACCGTTAATGGTATCGGATACTGCAACTGCCTTTAAACCGCCGAATACCGCGTAAATAGCGCCCACGGAGCCCACAATAATAATGGTGACAATTAAGCTTGCTTGATAGCTTAAGTTTAATAAGGTGGGCACATCAAACAGCCTAAGAACGGCGATTGATCCTGAGTACAAAACAGAAGGGATCGTTATAAAACAATACCCTACCATAAATAAGATCACCGTCATGCGGCGTACGGTATCGTCAAAACGATCCCGTAAAAATTCAGGCAAGGTAGAAAACGCGCCGGCTAAATACCGCGGTAAAAAGATCAGCGCCATTATAATGGTTGATATCCCAGCTGTTACTTCCCACGCCATTGAGCTTAGGTTGTAACCATACGCTGAGCCATTAAGGCCAATAAGTTGCTCGGCCGATAAGTTAGTGAGGATCATCGACCCCGCTATAAATGTACCTGTTAAACCACGCCCCGCTAAAAAATAGCCGTCTTGGGTGTTAACTTCCCCTTTGGTTTTTTGGTACGAGATATATCCTACCAGCGCCATAAACGCCAAGCACGATAGCAGTGTCATGGTAATGTTCATACCTTCCATCTTGCGCCCCTTTTAGCTTACTTTACCCGGTAAAAAGTAAGCTAATATCTTTATTATTGTGTGTGTTACGTGTGTTGTGTGTGTTTGCTATTAACCGAGTTTTATTTTGGCCATGCTGTTAGCTGGCTCATGTCTTGCTCTGTGTGTTGAACCTCTGGGCCTAACATGAGCGTATCGCCTTTACGAACAAATACGGCCATTTGTGTAAGCTCAAGTGTTTCTTCGTAATACTTGCCGCCTTGGTACGCCTGCCCATCAGGGAATCGCACCCACTCGCCTTGTGGTAAATAAAATTTAACTTTACCGTTTGGTACAACACATGGCACAACAAGGAGTTTTTCGCCGCACATAAATTGCTGATCAAAACTATGTGCCAGTACGTCATCAGGAAACGCCAATGCCATAGCACGCTGAATAGGCAGCCCTGTTTGCTGCGCTTGCTCTGCACATTCTTGTAAGTACGGAATTAACTGATAGCGTAATTTAAGCGCTGCAAATACAGCGTCACTTGCTTGCTCGGTGTATGACCACGGTTCGCGTGGGCCAATACCATGTAAGCGCATATGTGCACTAAATACCGACGCTTGCGCCCAGCGAACATAAAGCTCTGCATCGCGGGTGTCTTTGTAAAAACCACCAATGTCGGTTGCAAAAAATGGCCCGCCCGACATGCCCCATGCTAAGCTACCGCGAATACTCGCCGCTAAACCTTGCCAATCGGCCTGTGGGTCGCCGCCCCATTGTGCTGGGAAACGTTGGCTGCCTGTCCATGCTGAGCGGCTAAACAAAAATGGCCCTGTTTTACAGTATTTTTCGGCGGCTTCATAAACGCAGCGGTTATACAGCATGCTATAAACATTGTGTAGCCTTATGCCGCTGTCGCCACTGTGCGATACCATGTTTTCGTCTTCTAGCTGTTCGCCAAAGTCTGCTTTAATCATATCTACGCCAAGCTCAAACAATGGCTTGTGCGACTCCAGCCAGTATTCGTAAGCATCGGGATGAGTAAAATCTAAAATACCCGACTCTGGTAATGGCGTAAGTACTTCGCCAAATGGGCTTAAATCCCACTCGTATTGATATGCTTTACCTGTGCGTTTGTCTTTTATTAGCCAGCCGTTTTCGGCCGCTTTAGCAAATAATGGGTTGTTTACCGAGATCATTGGGTATTCCCACACGCAAATTTTAAAATCCATGGCTTTTAATTCATCAAGCACAGGTTTTGGGTCGGCGTAACGTGTTGGGTCCCATTCAAAGGCAAAGCGGGTGTCGGTGTCTTGCCATGCGCGGCCATCAAGGGTAATTACATCGCACGGCATGTTTTTAGCGCGTACTTCGCGGGCGACACTTAATAGCTCGTCGGCATCTTTGTAGTACGCTTTTGATAAAATAACACCCAAGCTCCACTGCGGTGGCACCGGCGCAAAACCAGTTAGCTCGCAGTAGCGATTAATACTTTGTGCAGGCGTTTGCTCTTGGTATAAAAATACATCTAGCGCGTCGTCTTCTACTAAACACACATAAGCACGTTGCGACCAAAGTGCGTAGCCTACGCCATGTGTAACGGGCGCCGGCGTGTGTACAAATAAATTCCAGCCCTCTGGGCTCCATGCATACGGTGTGTTTTTATAAGACTTTTCGGCGTTGACGCCTAGCGCATCGTGGTTGTATGAGCGAATAAGCTGGCCGCGTTTATCAAGCTTGCCCCATTTTTCGCCAAGGCCGTAAACGGCTTCGTCGTAATTAAGCTCTAGGCTTAAAATCCAGCCGTTATCGGTTTTGGCCAGTGGCGGTAAACGGTGCTGGCGCACAAAGTGGCCATCGGTTGCTGATTGCTGTACTAATTTATCGTTTTTATAAAGTTTAAAGTAAAAAGGGTCGCTGTAAAATTCTAAGCGGTACTCACCGGCGGTGGCTGTAAAGCCTTGGTCTAATTTATTAAGTGATAGCGGTAAGTTTGAAGGGGTGGTGGTTAATATTTCAAACGTCTCGTCATGCGTGGAGCCTGCATTTAAACGTAAACCAAACTGGCTTATGGTAACGCTAACCTCGCCAAATTGAGTTGGTAAAACTAGCACATGGCCTTGTAATTTAGGCTCTGCAGTTAAGCGTGCTGGCTCTATTGCGTTCCAGTCTGGCTCACGTAATTCAAATGCATTCATGGGAGTTCCTTAACCAATTATTAGTCTTGTATAAGACACAAGTTAAATAATTGTAATCCCCATGTCAATGTAAATAACCCTAAGATGAATTATTTACATCGTTACTTTTAAAATATGCCCGGTGCCGATGTTGCCACCAGCGAAACCCCGCTTAGGCCAAGCAATGCAATTGCTATTATCCGAATCCATTTTGCATCAACGTAAGGCGTTAATTTACGAGCAAATTGCGTTACTAATAATACCAGCGGTATGGCCGCTGCAATTAAAAACATAATGTCGAGCTCGGGTAAGGTGCCAAATAAGGCAATACCAACACGGACTAAGCCACCAATGGTAAATACCGCAAGTAAGGTGCTACGTATGGCCTCAATAGACCAAGCTTGTTTATAGCACTGAAACACCAGTGGCGGCCCCGAAGTTGAAAACAGCCCGCCCAGCAAGCCACTTACGCCGCCGGCAATTAAAAACGAGCCACGCCCGCTTTGCTTATTTGCTCTATCACGGCCAATTAGCATTAAGCCACAACAAAGCAAAATACTAATACCTAAAATAAAGTTTAAGAACTGCGTTAAATGCGCCGACATATATTCAAGCAATATAAAACCTAACAGCATTAGCGGAATACCGGTATACAACATAAGTTTAAGCTCGGGCACTTTTACTGTACTGCGATTTTTAACCACCACAGTGGTTGAGTTAACTAAACCCAATAAACTCACTAAAAAGGTGGTAGCAGTGAGCGGTAAAACATCTAGCAACGTAAAGCTTGCAACCACCAGCAACCCAAAGCCAAACCCGCTAAGCGTTTGCATTATGGTGGCAAGGCTTAGGCACAACGCCATAAGCAAGATGAGTTCTAACGAAATACTGAGCACTTTAAATATCCTACGTGTGCGCTATTGTAGTGTAACGATTTGTTTTTAGGCATAATGTAAAAACAAACTACACGGCAATAGTTCACAATTAATTGAGCTTGCGCAAAACTGCGCAAAAAGTTTCACCTATGATATAAATACAGGTGGATTAAATTTAATGGTAAATAACAATGAGTAACTCTATGTTTGATCACAAATTAAGTGGCCCAAGCTTGGCTTTTCAACCACTTTACTTACAAGTGGCTGATTATATTAAACAGCTCATTGTTGAAAGACGCTGGGTACCTGGCGAAGTATTACCGAGCGAGTTTCGCCTTGCTGAAGAGTTTAACGTAAGCCAAGGCACTGTGCGTAAAGCGCTTAATTTATTAACCGACGATAAAATAGTTACTCGCCGCCAAGGTGTTGGTACGTTTGTATCTGAGCATACCGCGCAAGATGCCCTGTTTAGGTTTTTTCCGCTACAGGCCGACGGTAAAGGCGCCGACCTACCTAAAGCCGAGCTATTGTCGGTTGAGCTTTGCCCTGCACCACAAGATGTTATTGATGCGCTGCAACTTAATAAAAAAGACAAAGTCACTAAGCTTGTTCGCAGACGCATTCTCGATAACGAATTTTGTATGAGCGAAACTATATATCTACCACAAAGTTTCTTTCCTGATATACATCAAAGTAGTGATATTCCGCACACATTGTATCATTACTACCAAACCAAATTTAACCAAACCGTGCATAAAACCCAAGACAGCATTAAAGCCGTTTTAGCAGATGAAACCGACGCTAAAATGCTCGCTATTAAAGCCGGTGACCCTTTATTGTTGGTATCGCGCATTACCGAATCAATCGAAGGTAAACGCATTGAGTACCGGTTAAGCAAATGCCGAAGCGATCATTACCACTACCAAATAGAACTTGATTAATTAACCGCGCTTTAGCTGCGAGTAAGTTATATTAGCGCATACTTATTAAATATTTTTAAAGGCAGCAAACGCTGCCTTTTTGCTGCCTGTAGGTTTTTTAACACCTTTCATTTATTCGCTTGTGGTTAACATAGTGTTGACACTGTTAGATTCGTATAATAACTTATGTCTTATACAAGACCAAAGTCATTATGCAATTTTAACAGGAATTCCCAATGAGTTCATTAAATAACATCCCGCCAGTCGGGTTCGGTTTATGGAAAGTAGCACAAGAAGATTGCGCGCAAACGGTGTACCAAGCTATTAAAGCAGGTTACCGCCATCTTGATTGCGCATCAGACTACGGTAACGAAGAACAAGTAGGCGATGGCATTGCTCAAGCAATAAAAGACGGCCTATGTACCCGCGAAGAATTATGGGTAACATCAAAACTATGGAACACCTTTCATGCGCCAGAGCATGTAGAGCTTGCCATTGATAAAACCTTGAGCGATTTAAAGCTCGACTACCTCGACTTATACTTAATTCACTTTCCGATTGCGCAAACGTTTGTACCAATCGAAACGCGCTACCCACCAGAGTGGTTTGTAGACCCAGATGCACAAAACCCACAAATGGAGCTGGCAAAAGTGCCGCTGCATTTAACGTGGCAAGCAATGGAAGAGCAAGTACATAACAACAAAGCAAAACGCATTGGTGTGTGTAACTACTCAAGCGCGCTTATTCACGATTTAATGACCTACGCCACAATTAAACCCGCCATGCTGCAAATTGAGTCGCACCCTTATTTAACCCAAGAGCGACTAGTAAGGCTTGCCAAACAGTACGATATTCCGGTTACGGCGTTTTCACCACTGGGTGCACTTTCGTACCTTGAGCTTGAAATGGCCGATCAAACTGAGTCGGTACTTGAGCAAAGCGTGGTAAAAGCTGCGGCGCAAAATCATGGCAAAACACCAGCACAAGTTGTACTGCGCTGGGGTGTGCAACGCGGCACCGCCATTATTCCTAAAACCTCTAAATTTGAACGCATGAAAGAAAATCTCGCGCTGTTCGACTTTGAATTAACAGAGCAAGAAATGGCGCAAATTTCTGCGCTTAATAGTAACCGCCGTTTTAACGACCCGGGGCACTTTTGTGAAGCTGCCTTTAACCGTTTTCACCCTATTTACGATTAGGATAATAAAATGCCAGCTACCGAACTTAACTATGCCCAAGTGCCTACTCAATTAACGTTTGATGACTCGGTTTTTCCGTGCATTGTAGTTAATAACAATAACGCCAGCACCGTTGAAGAAGCGGTAGCTTTTATTCGCGCTAACAAAAGCGAGTTGGCTAAAAAACTACGCAGCTCAGGCGCTGTATTGTTTAGAGGCTTTCCTGTTGATAGCGCCGAAACCTTTGATACGTTTTCAGCGGGGTTTGATTACGACAACTTTACGTACCAAGAGTCGCTATCTAACGCGGTACGTATTAATTTTACCGAGCGTGTATTTACCGCTAACGAAGCCCCCAAAGATGTAGAAATTTACCTTCATCACGAAATGGCACAAACACCTATTTCGCCAAGTAAGCTGTTCTTTTTTTGTAAATCTGCAGCTGAGGAAGGCGGGGCGACACCGCTTTGCCGCTCAGATAAATTATTTAGCGCTTTAAAGCAATTTGATAGCCAATTAGCCGATGACTTTGAGCAAAAAGGCTTAAAGTACACCACTTACATGCCCGCAGCCGACGATGCTACATCGGGTCAAGGTCGCAGCTGGAAAAGCACCCTAAGTGTTGAAACCAAAGAAGAAGCACACAGCAAACTTACCGAGCTAGGTTACGAGTGGGAGTGGCTAGAAGATGGCTCTTTAAAAGCAATTACTCCGGTTTTACCTGCGGTAGTTACCCTTGAAAACGGCGTACAGGTTTTTTATAACCAACTTATTGCCGCTTACATGGGCTGGAAAGGCGTTCGCGAAAACCCATCGGTTGCTATTACCTTTGGCGATGGTAGCGCCATTCCTAAACAAGGGCTTGAAAAAATTGTTGAGCTATCAAAAGAATTTACCTTTGATTTAGCATGGCAAGATGGCGATGTAGCCTTAGTTGATAACGAAATGGCTATGCATGGCCGCCGCCCATTTACTGGCGAGCGTAAACGCCAAGTGCTTGTTGCACTGACAGCAGCTAACGCCTAATGCAAAGCTTAACCGGTGCACTAAAGGTAAAAGTTTCCCCGTTATGGCAAGGGGCCAGCATTGCTGCAATGACTGGCCTTGCTGCCTTATTTTTAAGTGAACACTATGGCGCGCCCGCTATGTTGTTTGCTTTATTATTGGGGATGGCGGTGTCGTTTTTATATCAAAGCGACAGCCCGTGCGCTAAAGGCATAGACTTTACCGGTACCACGGTTTTACGTGTAGGCATTGTATTACTTGGCACCCGTATAGCACTGGGCGATTTGGTTACACTGGGCTGGCAAACAGCGCTAATGTTAGCTGGCGCTATATTTACCACCATTATTTTAGGGGTTGTACTTGCACGGGTATTTGGGTTACAAAAACGCTTTGGCGCACTCACCGGTGGCTCAGTCGCTATTTGTGGCGCATCGGCAGCACTGGCTATTTCATCTATTATGCCCAACAGCGAGCATAAAGAGCGCGATACCTTACTTACCGTAATTGGCGTAACGGCCATGTCGACCATTGCAATGATTTTATACCCTATTGTGGTTAACTACCTTGAATTTGATGCACATAACGCAGGCGTATTTTTAGGTGGCACCATACACGATGTAGCCCAAGTAGTGGGTGCCGGTTATTCGGTATCGCCCGAAACTGGCGATATAGCAACACTTACCAAACTAGTACGCGTGGCTATGCTATTGCCTGTAGTACTTATTATGATGGTGGTTATTAATCGCTCAAATAAAAGTAACCATGGCGAGTTGCCAAAAGTACCGGGGTTTTTAATTGGCTTTGTATTTTTAATGATTATAAACAGCACCTTTAACCTACCCGCTATTGTGCTTGAAACCACAAATGAGCTTTCTCGATTCTTTTTAATTGCCGCTATAGCCGCCATTGGTATGAAAACAAACCTAGGCAAACTCACCGAGGTGGGCCTAAAACCAATAATTATGATTGTTGCCGAAACCATTTGGATAGCACTGTTAATACTTGGCTTTGTATTGTGTAGCTAAGTTGAGTAGCTAAGCATTAAACCTTGAGCGTATTGAGTGGATTGCCTACAATAGCGCATCACTTTTTAATAAAGATTAAAACCATGACCGATTCAACAAAACCAGCATTACCTGATCAGCTTTCTATTAACCCACGTAGCAAGCATTACGTAGAAGAAGTGTTTGAACACGAAATTGGCGTAAGCTTAAATGGCAAAGAACGCTTTGACGTAGAAGAGTACTGCATTAGCGAAGGTTGGATTAAAATTGCCGCACCTAAAGCACTAGACCGCCGCGGCCAACCTTTACTTATGAAAGTAAAAGGCACGGTAGACGTATTTTATAAGTAAGGTTTAGCCTACTTAAATAAGCGACTCTCTTGCGAGATGTCGCTTTTTTTATGCCTGTAAAAAAGCATTGAGCTTTTTTCATGTTAAAGGTGACGAAGTTTCATTATGAATCTAAAAAAATTATGGTTGAATAGCGCCATATTGTTTAGTTGTATAGAAATCCTTTATGAATAAAGTAACTATTTTAGATGGCGGCATGGGACGCGAGCTTAAACGCATTGGCGCACCATTTACCCAGCCACTGTGGAGTGCACAAGCCCTAATAGAAGCCCCACATTTTGTAACGCAGGCTCACCAAGGTTTTATTAATGCAGGCGCTGAAATAATTACCGTTAATAGTTATGCCTGTGTGCCCTTTCATTTAGGTGAAGCGCTATACCAAGCTCAAGGCGCGGCCCTTGCACAGCAAGCGGCCATTATTGCAAAAGACGTAGCTCAAAACGCTAAACAAAATGTATTAGTAGCAGGCTCATTACCACCCGCATTTGGCTCTTATCGCCCTGAACTATTTGAAAGCGAACGCGCTTTTACTATTTTAGATACGTTATATGAAGCGCAAGACGAGCACGTAGATGTATGGATTGGCGAAACCATATCGAGCATTGAAGAAGCGCACGTTATGGCAAATGTACTTAAAGGCTCAAACAAGCCATGTTATTACGCATTTACCTTAAATGATGTGGTAAGCGAGCAAGCTAAACTTCGCTCTGGTGAGCTGGTAAGTGACGCAGTAGCGGCTTTGCTTGAACAAAATGTTACTGGTATTTTCTTTAACTGCTCAATACCTGAGGTTATAGAGCAAGCCTTTAGCGATACCAACGCAGTATTAGCTAAACAAAATAAAAGCGTTGTTTTAGGCGCGTTTGCTAATGGCTTTACACCTATCGCAAGCGATTACAAAGCCAACGAAGGCTCGCAGGCGTATCGTGATATTTCACCTGCAGAATACCTAGATTTTGCAAAAACGTGGTACAGCCAGGGCGCAAGTATTATTGGTGGCTGCTGTGGTATAGGCCCAGAATTTATTGAAGTATTAGTAAACTGGAAACAGGAACTTGAAAGCGCTTAAGCTTTTAGTGCCTTTTAGGGCTTGTTTGCTGTTACCCAATCAAGCCCTTGTATAGCTGTAGTAGGAAAAGCGGTTGCATGGCTCGCCCCTTCAACAACAACGCTTTTTAATTCAATATTGTCACTGCTAAGTGCATTAATTTTTTGCGTTAATTGCTTTGCCCCTTCCACCATATTTTGCCCTTCACCAAAGCGTGGCGTTTCCTTTGCTCCCACCGATATATAAACCTTTGTAGGCACTTTAGGCTTATGTGCTTGTAGCGCTAAAATCGCATTGTTATTAAACCAAACTGATGGGCTGCCAATTATATAATTGCTAAATAAATCGGGCATCGTAAATAAAATAGTGGCACCAAATAAACCGCCTAAAGAATTACCTATATAAGTTTTTTGAGTGCTACTTGCTCGGTAGTTACTTTGTATAAACGGCAATACAGTATTTTTTAAAAACAGCGCGTGGTTTTGCGCGTTACCGGTTTGTTTTTTCCAACTTTTAGCCTTGTTTGGGGTGTAGTCTCTAATTCGACTATTAGACCCTTTAGAGCCTTTTTCGTAGCTAATGGCCACTATAATAGCCTGTTGCATTTTACCGCTATTCATAGGAAACCGTGTAGCACCTGCCACAATAGGGAACGTATACGGTGCATCGGTTAAATAAATAACTGGATATATTTTTTCAGGGTGCTTTTTATATGACTTAGGGAGCTGAATAAAAACAGGATATACCCGATTGGTCATAGGCTCAGTGAGTTCAATAACACTACTTCTAGGGATTTGGTACGGAGTATTTGCGCTTAATTTAAAACACATAAAAGCGCAAAGTAACAGTAAGTATTTTAAAGCAATATTCATTAGGGCGTGTTGATCCTTGATGGTTGAATTTGCAGCAGTATGTTTGGTTTTTAGGCAAGGCAGAGCCTATGAAGTGTGGTTACTCCCCATAAATAGGCGATAACGCAGCATAAATGCCAAACATGCGCTGCCCTTCGGGTTCTGCCTAGGGGCGATAAACTCTTTGTTACTCGGTTTTTACTTAGCCCACTAGGTTGCAAACCTCGCGCCGCGATTTAATCGCCCCTAGATTGAACAAATTTCAATCCGCAAAGATCAGCACGCCCTAACCTAAGCCAAGCGTAATAAACCAATATTAGATGATTACTTTAACTCACTTTTAGCTTTAGGTTATTAAAAAATTTAAACACTAGGGGATTAATTTAAAGTGCTACACGTTAGTTGTTTGTAGCACTAACAACGCTAAGCTACCTGATCAGATTCAGCGCTTGAACACGGGCAGTTATCGTCATTTTGTTTAAGGCATTGCTTGTAATTAAACCAGTGCGCTACAGCAATAAAAGCCGACCCTATTGCTCAGCACGTTGTGCAAGTACACCTTGAAGACTTAGAAATTGAAAGTGAGGTTGAGCTTACTTTTGCTCCTAGTGCAATTACTTGGCTTGGTATTGCGCAAGAGGAAGAAGAAGACGACCACGACCACTAATTTCACTCTTTAAAAAGAGTACTCCCTTGAAGGTTGGCGTTTTAATGCCAACCTTTTTTTATTCACATTTTGTAACAGACCTTTTATCGCAAGTGCATCGCTATTTATCACCTTATTGTTATGATGTAACAGCTATTAATATAGGATGTAATCCCATGAAAAAATTAACAACATTGGCGCTTGCCTTGGCTGCGGTTATTGCACCGAGCGTATCGGCCTATGAAACTAAAGACACTCGCTTACTACGCTTTCCTGATATTCATAACCAAAACGTGACCTTTGTTTACAGCGGCGATATTTATATTGCTAATACACAAACCGGCGAAAGCAAACGTTTAACCGACCACATTGGTTTTGAAACATTTCCTAAGTTTTCTCCTGATGGTAAGCGTATTGCGTTTTCGGCTGAGTATAACGGCAGCCGCCAAGTTTATGTAATTAACAGCGATGGCTCAGGCCTTAAGCAGCTTACATACTACAACGATGTTGGCCCAATGCCGCCGCGTGGTGGCTTTGATTACCGCGTTTTAGATTGGACCGCCGATGGTAAAAATGTGGTGTTTAGAGCAAACCGCACACCATGGGGTAAACGTATGGGTCGCCCTTATATGGTCCCTGCAGACGGTGGCCTTGAGCAACCTTTAGCTATTCCAGAAACAGGCGGCGGTATGCTCTCCCCAGATGGTAGCAAGTATGTTTATACGCCTATTGATCGTGAGTTTCGTACCTGGAAACGCACCCGTGGCGGGCGCGCGCAAGATGTATGGATTTACGATTTAGAAAATAACACCTCAGAGCAACTTACTACTAACCGTGCAACCGACCAGCAACCTACCTGGGTTGGCGACAATATTTATTTTGTATCTGATCGTGATTACACACTAAACCTTTACCAATATCGCAAAGGCAGTGAGCCTAAAAAGCTCACCAACTTTAAAAACTTTGACGTACTTTGGCCCTCAGCAGGCCCTAATGCGGTTGTGTTCGAAAACGGCGGTTACTTATATCGCTTTGACGCAAAAACACAAAAAAGCACTAAGCTGAGCATTAACATTGCAGGTGTGCGCCAATACGCTATGCCGTACAGCAAAAATGTGAGCGACTTTATTGATTCTATGTCGATTTCTCACGATGGCAAACGTGCTGTATTTACAGCCCGTGGCGAGCTATTTAGTGTACCTGTTAAACAAGGCCCTACGCGTAACTTATCGTACACTCAAAAAAGCCGTGAAATAGACGCAAGTTGGTCGCCAAATGGGCGTTACATTGCTTACATGAGCGATGAAAGCGGCGAGTACGAAATTTACTTAAAAGATCGCAGTAAAAATAATGCCATTAAACAGCTCACTAGCAATGGCACTATTTGGCGCTTTACGCCTATTTGGTCACCCGATAGCTCAAAATTATTATTTGCAGATAAAAACCACACACTGTGGTGGTTAGATGCAAAATCGGGTAAGCAACACAAAATTGATACCGGCATTTACGACGAAGACGGCATTACTCAATATACGTGGTCGCCTAACAGCCAAGACATTGTGTATGTTAAAAATAACGAAAATCGTTATGCCTCACTGTGGCACTACAACCTTAACAAAGAAAAGGTAACGCGCCTAACAGACGAAATGAGTAACGAGCAAAACCCAACCTTTTCGCCAGATGGCCAATATCTTTACTTTAGCTCTGAGCGCGACTTTAACCTTGCGTTTAGCAGCTACGAGTTTGACTACATGTTTAACCGCGCCACCCGTATTTATGCGGCTGCAGTAAACGACAGTGTTAAACCGCTTATTGCCTTACAAAGTGACGAAACCACGATTGTAAAAGACGATGACGACGAAAAAGAAGACGACAAAAAAGTTAAAAACGCACTGCAAAGCAGCGACTTTATGCAGCGTGTTACCGCGCTTAATGCTCCTGCTGGCGATTACCGTGGCTTAACCGCAGTAAAAGACGGCGTGCTTACACTTGCCAATGGCGGATTACAACTTATAGGCACCGAGCACGATAGCGAACTAGAAACCGTGGCTAAAGGCGTTAGCCATTACACTATATCGAGCAATAGCGAGCACCTACTTGTACATACAAGCGGCGGTTACAGCTTAATTGAGCCTAAACCCAAGCAAGACCTAGACGCCAACAAGCTCGATTTAAGCAAAATGACGCTTAAAATTAACCCGCAAGCTGAGTGGCAACAAATGTACGTAGAAGGCTGGCGCACACTGCGTGACTGGTTCTACGACGAAAACCATCACGGCCAAGATTGGGATGCTATTTTAGCTAAATACCAACCTATGGCTGATGCTATTAGCCACCGTAGCGACCTTGATTACGTACTTAGCGAAATTGCTGGCGAAATTAACTCCGGCCATATTTACGTGCAATCGGGTGATATGCCAAAAGCAGAACGTAAAAACCACGGTTTATTAGGCGCTAAGCTTGCAAGCGATCCATCGGGTTACGTAAAAATAGAGCAAATTTTCAAAGGTGAAAACTGGCATGACGATTTCCGCTCACCGCTGGGGACTACTGGTGTAAAAGCACATAACGGCGATTATATTATTGCGGTAAATGGCCGCTCGGTTAAAGACGTTGCTAACTTTTACGAACTCCTTGAAAACACCCAAGGCGAGCAAGTGGAGCTGGTGCTAAACAGTAAACCGCGTAGCAAAGGTGCGTGGCAAGTAGCAGTAAAACCGGTAGCCAGTGAGCAAGGTCTACGTTATTTAGATTGGGTTAACTCGCGTGCAGCCTACGTTAATAAGCTATCAAATGGACGTATTGGCTACGTACACCTGCCAAATACAGCGTATGAAGGTAACCGCGCCATGTTTAAAAATTACATGCCGCAAACCACCAAAGACGCCATGATTATTGATGACCGTTACAATGGCGGTGGCTATATTCCTGAGCACATGATCACTTGGCTTGCACGTAAACCACTTAACTATTGGAAGCGCCGAGGTACAGAGCCGACCAAAACGCCACAGTTTGCGCACGACGGCCCTAAAGCAATGCTAATAAACGGCTATTCAAGCTCAGGCGGTGACGCAATTCCTTACTACTTCCGCCAAGCGGGTTTAGGTAAGCTAATTGGTACGCGTACGTGGGGTGGCTTAATTGGTATTTCTGGCAACCCTGCTCTTGTAGATGGCGGGCAAGTTATTGCGGCTACATTCCGTATTTTAGATACCCAAGGTAACTGGATTATAGAAAACGAAGGCGTTGCTCCTGATATTAAAGTGGTTGATCGCCCAGAGCTTATTTATAAAGGCCAAGATCCATCAATAGAACGTGCTGTACAGGAGTTATTAAAGGAGCTTAAAGAAAATCCTAAGCAACCTTTAGTGGTGCCACCAGCTCCGTCTAAGTTTTAATTTTCTGCAGAGCTAAACAAGCTAATACCAATAAAAAAACCCTGCATAATTTGCAGGGTTTTTATTAATTCGAGTTTAATAACTTATATGTATTAAGGCTTATCTTTTTCTCCAGCCGCTCCATACATCATCTTCTTTGTGGGATTTTTTCTTCTTTTTCTTACCTGTGCCTTCAGGCTTTGCCATTGGCTTTTCGTTTTTAAGTGCTTGTGCTGCATCAAGATTTGCTTGGTTTATCGCAAAACCCGTTACTTCCTCACGCTCTAAGCGCAGTTTGTTTTTTTTCTCGATTATTTTAAAGTGATGAAAGTCTTCATAATCAATCAGTGATAACGCTAGGCCAACTTCACCGGCACGGCCGCTTCGGCCAATACGGTGCATGTAATCAGCGGGGCTACGCGGTAAGTTAAAGTTAATAACAACAGGTAGTTTGGCAATGTCTAAACCACGGGCTGCTATATCGGTGGCTATAAGTACTTCTATTTCGCCAGCTTTAAACTTTTCAATTACCCGAGTACGCTCACTTTGGCCTTTATCACCATGAAATACCTGTGCGTTAATACCACGCTTTTCAAGCTTACCTGCTAAGTGCTCACAGTCTTTTTTAGCGTTTACAAAAATAAGTGCTTGGCGCCATTTGTGTTGCTTAATTAAATGCGCTAAAACCGTGGTTTTTTCGCCTTTATTAACTGTAAATACGCGCTGTACAAGCGTGCTTTCGTCTTTTCTTTGAACTTGTATTTCAACTGGGTTGGTTAACAGCTCTTGCGTTAATTGTGTAACTTGCTCTGGGAAGGTTGCTGAAAACAACATAGTTTGTTTTTTAGCAGGCATAAGCGCTAACAGCTCGGCAAGCTCTTCGGTAAAGCCAAGGCTTAGCATGCGGTCGGCTTCATCAAGCACTAAGGTTGTTACTTTATCGAGCTTAATAGCATTGCTTGAGATTAAATCGAGCAAACGCCCTGGTGTTGCCACGATAATATCGGCGCCGCCGCGTAGAGCCTGCATTTGTGTATTAACCGACACACCACCAAATACCGCCACCGTTTTAATGGCGCCATTAAAGTTAGCAGAATACGATTTAACGCTATCGGCCACCTGCGTAGCAAGCTCGCGCGTAGGTACCAAAATAAGCCCAGTGACAAAGTTACCTTTGCTCGCTGTTTTTTTAGCGCCTTGCTCTACAAATAGGGTTTGTAGCATAGGCAATGCAAACGTCGCTGTTTTACCTGAGCCAGTATTTGCCCCCGCAATTAAATCGCTACCTGCCAGTACACTTGGAATCGCCTTAGCTTGAATTGGCGTAGGTTGGTTATATTCCAAATCGGTTAAACGAGCTTGTAGCTCTGGAATAAGGCCAAGATCGTTAAAGGTGCTAGGGCTTGTTGCTGAGGTCATAAAATTGTGGGCTTATTGCTAAAAAAGTAGCCTGTAATTTTAGCGTATTTAGCGCTTATTAAGTAGGGATTAGTGATTTTAATGTGGTTTAAGTAATGGCTGCGAGCGTCGAGCTACAAGCTTCGAGGAATTTTGACTGTCACCGTGAGCACTCCAAACTTAAAGAGGCTTTCATAAAAAGCCAACAACTAAGTTAGCAATATTATTAGTTCTTGCTAAGTTCTGCTTGTAACCTAGCTTTTGTTTCTCTTAAATAATTTATATAAGGATATGAGTCGTCTGCTATCGCTAAAGCAGATTCCATCTGTTCAAGCGCTTGGCGAGTATCGCCCTGCATTTCATAAACGTAGGACAAGGCCGAAAGCGCATCGACTGATTTTGGGTGGTTTTTTATATTGTATTTAAACACTTCTATAGCACGGGTAAACTGCTTGCTACCCGTTAAGTTATAACCGAGTGATCTAACAGCACGATCTGGTGGAGATATTTGCTCGCCCCATTGCTGAGATAATGTTTGATAATAAGCATCAATAGATTCTATATCATCGCTTAAAGCACTGATTGGCATTTGCTTAGGTAAAAATAAGTTGTAATAGGCATTAAATATGCCTGCAGCAGAGGTTAAGCCATGCGAGATACCATTGAACGCATCACTAAAAAAGCGTAACCCTTGCACTTTATGCGATTGCAGTGATTGCTGTAATTCATCGTACCTTTCACGCATTATACCGGCTTCTTCACCAATATTTATATAAACATAGTTATTCAGATCTTTTGATTTATTGATAAACGACTTAGCCGCTTTTACCGGTGCGCCATAGTTCCACCAAACCGCAGGGCTGTAAGCAATGTGTGCTTGGAAAAGCTCAGGGTTAGCTTGCATTGTATAAAGTGCAAACACGCCTGCCGCAGAAGCCCCAGCAATTACATTAAAGTTGTGCGAACGGTAACTTTTATTAATCAAGGGCATAAGCTCTTGCTCAATAAATGCTAAAAACTTTGCTGCACCACCGCCTTCACCTACCGGGCCTTGTGGTTCTTTATTTACTGTGGGGTAAAAATCTCTGAGTCGATTGGTGTTTTCAATAGCGACAATAATAACCTCAGGCGCACGATTATCATTTTGTAAACGCTCCATCACTGCACTTATAAGTGGTATATTACCCGCGCCATCAAGGCGATAAATGACCGGATAAACTTTGTTTGGATTAGCTTGATAACTCTTTGGAAGCTGGACAACAACGGTACGTTGCTCATTTAAAACGGCTGATTTAATAGTATGTGTTTGTTGCGTATAACTAATGGTTTGCTGTTTTAAATCAGGCTCTGCAAGTGTGCTACTAGAATAAAATATAAATAAACTACATATAAAAACAGCGGTTAATAAACGCATTACTAATCCTTTAGAAAATAGTGTGTTATTTAATCTAACAGGCATTGAGGTACAAAAAAAGCGCATTAAGCGCCTTTTTATCTTTAACAGGTAATTACCAACCTTTTGATTTTACTCAACAGTAACCGATTTAGCTAAGTTACGTGGTTGGTCAACGTCTGTGCCTTTAATTACCGCTACGTAATACGAGAGTAACTGTAATGGCAGTGTGTAAACAATTGGCGCAATAATGTCGTCAGTGTGGTTTACGTTGATTACACGCATTGTGTCGTCTGACTCAAAGTGTGAATCTTTATCTGCGAATACGTAAATAATGCCGCCACGTGCGCGTACTTCTTCTACGTTTGATTTAAGCTTTTCTAATAGCTCATTGTTTGGTGCTACAACAATAATTGGCATGTCGGCATCAATAAGTGCAAGTGGGCCATGCTTTAGCTCGCCCGCTGCGTAGGCTTCTGCGTGAATGTACGAAATCTCTTTAAGTTTAAGCGCACCTTCCATTGCAATTGGGTATTGCGAGCCACGACCTAAAAATAGTGAGTGATGTTTGTCGGCAAATTCTTCTGCAAGGTCTGCAATGCCATCAGCGAGTAGCAATGTTTCTTCAAGCTTAGCAGGAAGTACTTTTATAGCATCTACAATAGCACTTTGATCAAGCTGTTTTTCTTGCGCTATAGACGCAGTAAGCATTAACAAACCAACTAACTGCGTAGTAAACGCTTTAGTAGAAGCTACACCAATTTCAGCGCCCGCTTTAGTCATAAAGGCAAGGTCAGATTCGCGCACAAGCGATGAACCCGGTACGTTACAAATGGTCATTGAGGCCATGTAACCTTGCTCTTTAGCTAGGCGTAACGCAGCTAGCGTATCGGCTGTTTCACCCGATTGAGAAATAGTAACAAGTAAGCTATTTTCATGAACAAACGACTGACGGTATCTAAATTCAGAAGCTATTTCTACATTACAGCTAACACCCGCAAATTGCTCAAGCCAGTAACGTGCAACCATACCTGAATGGTATGACGTACCACAGGCAATAATTTGTACGTGTTTTACATCTTTAAATATTTGCTGAGCGCTGTCGCCAAAGGCATCAATTGCTACACGGTCGTCGTTTAAGCGTCCTTCAAGGGTATTGCGTACCGCAAGTGGTTGCTCGTAGATTTCTTTTAGCATGTAGTGGCGGTAATCGCCTTTGCCTGAAGCATCTTGCGTGATGTTTGATTCAACAACTTCACGCTCTACAGCATCGCCATTTTCATCAAAAATTTCTACTGTGTCACGAGTAATACGGGCTACGTCGCCTTCTTCTAAGAAGATAAAGCTACGAGTAACGGGTAATAGTGCTAACTGATCAGAGGCAATAAAGTTTTCGCCAAGGCCTAAACCTATAACAAGCGGGCTACCTGAGCGCGCTACGATGATTTCGTTGTCGTTTGCTTTATCAAATACAACGGTACCAAACGCACCTTCAAATTGCTTAACCGCTGCTTGAACAGATGCAAGTAACGTAGTGTGTTGCTTACGAAGCTTATGAATTAAGTGCACCATAACTTCGGTATCTGTTTCAGATAGGAACTCGTAGCCTTCTTCTTTAAGCGATGCGCGTAAGCTTGCGTGGTTTTCAATAATACCGTTATGTACAAGTGCTAGTTGGTTGTTTGATACATGCGGGTGAGCGTTTTCTTCAGTAACGCTACCGTGAGTTGCCCAGCGTGTGTGTGCAATACCTGTATGACCACTAACGCCTGCTTTCTCAAGTGCGGCTTCTACGTTCACAACTTTACCGACTGCTTTTACAGTATTTAGCGTAGAGCCTTCTAATAGTGCTACACCGGCAGAGTCGTAGCCACGGTATTCAAGACGTTTAAGGCCTTCAACTAAAATTTTGTTTACTGGACGTTCTGCAACTGCCCCAACTATTCCACACATAGTGTCTCCATTAATTTTTTAATTCTAGTAACTCACTTTGTAGTTACTAATCAATAATCTCTGCACAAATTAGTTTTACACCACACGCCTCAATCGCTTTGCGTTTATCAGCTGCTAAGCCAGTATCGGTTATTAAGGTGGTTACTATTTTCCACGGTAATTCTAAATTTGGTATTTTTCGGCCAATCTTATCTGATTCAACCATTACTATTACTTCACGGGCGGCCTTTGCCATAACTTGGCTTAAACCGACTAACTCATTAAAGGTAGTCGTGCCGCGTTTTACATCTATGCCGTCTGCACCAATAAATAGCTGATCAAAGTCATAAGAGCATAATACGTTTTCGGCAACTTGCCCCTGAAACGACTCAGAATGCGGATCCCATGTTCCGCCAGTCATTAAAAGTGTTGGCTCGTTTTCAAGTGATAGTAAACGGCTCGCTACTTTAATCGCGTTGGTCATTACAACTAACCCGCGCTTATTTGCAAGCTCTGGGATCATAGCGGCCGTAGTGCGCCCGCTATCAATAATAATGCGGTTATGATCTTTTATAAGTGCAGCAGCAGCCTTAGCTATTGCTACCTTGCGCTTAGAGTCTATTTCGTCACTTACAATTTCTTTAGGCAGTGCAATAGCACCACCGTAACGGCGCAGTAACAGGCCACTTTTTTCAAGCGCAGTTAAATCTTTACGAATGGTTACTTCAGATGTTTGAAACTGCTCCGCAAGCTTTTCAACAGCCACTTCACCTAGCTCATTTACCTGAGTAAGTATTAAATGACGGCGTTGCTGTGTGTTTCGTTTGGTCATAAAGCCCGTAGATTAAGTTTCGTTTCGAAAGATGTGCAATTCTAAACGAAACTAGTTAAATGGCAAGTGAACGAGCAAAAAAAGCGCAATGTGCGCTTTTTAATTTAACAGTATGTAGATGTGGTGAAACATTCTAGCTTGCTCAATGAGCTAGAAACTAGATTACTGAGCACGCTATTATTTTTTAGTTCAAATATGGGTATGTTAAAAACTCACTACCTAAAATATATAAACTCCAAGAATCACGCTCATCTTTTTGAATTAGTACATCGTGGTAATTATTCGAGATTTGTGGACTCTCCCAAATAACTTGATTTGATAACTTATCCACTAGGCTAATTGTTTTTTCTATAGAGTACTGCGCCAAATAGTTACGGCCATAAACACCACCTATAGCCTCATCGAGGATTTTCTCTTTGTGGTAAATTGTAAAGCCCTTAGTTTGTTGCCCATCCAAAATTTCTAATGCTTTCGTTTTCGTATCTAATACTATTAAACCACCTTCCTCATCGAAACTACCAAAAGTACGATAATCAATTATTAGCTCTAGTTGAGGATCTGAATCTAGCTGGATAGCGTGTACATGCGCTACATGGCTTGTTGATTCTTGTAAGAAATCTAAAGGAACAGGCCAATTGCTACTGTCAATTGAAATGGGTGATAAGCTAGGGTTTTCGTAAAAAGCTATACCTAAATCGTAATAACCTATTATTATTTTTGACATCTCTTCAGACGGCAAGTAAGGAAAGAAGACTCTTGATACGACTTCACCTGTTTGTTTTACAATTGTGAAATATCTAGTACCACTTTTAAAACTCAAGTGTGTTTCGGACTCTGTAAAAGAAAAATCATACGAATTAGAAAAAGTCACTTCTGAAACGCTAGTTTGCCAAATTACACTGGTTGAACCTATGTTTCGTTTAACAATGAATGTCTCGTTATTGATTTGAGTTAATGAATACTCAATTTGATTTTCATTATCTTGCGTTAACAGCATCTCTCCAGTGAAAGTAACAGGTGCATTATTGTGCGTTATCTGAGCCGAACGGCCAAAATCTGAAACGCTAACCGTATCATTAACAGCACCAACTATATGAAGATTAGGAAGTTGACCTTGAGGCACTGATGAATACTCAAGCTGCCATCGCCCATTATCATAGCTAAAGCTTTGCATCGTATATTCTTCGTATAAATAACTTCCTTCTAAACTATCTGTTTTGCTTACTAATAAAGACTGTATTCCATCATTATCAAAATCAACAGCTCCTATTACTCTCCCAAAGGGGTTTTCATCAATAGATACAGAGAACAGTTGCCACTGCTGATCAAAGTAATGAAGCTCTTTTGAATTAGAAAAGTAAACATGACTATAAGGGCTATCTACCTCAAGGCCGATTGAAATTCCATCATGGAAACTAGTCTCAAACTTTTCAATACTAACCTGCAGTTCACCATCTTCCCACCATATTAGTTCACTATAGTGATCGGAGGCTTTATACCTAGTTACACGACAATCACCACCACTGGTAAACGCCTTAAATTCATATTCAGAGTATGGCTCTATCAGGTATTTGTTCTGTTTGACATCAAATATACTTCCCCTATCAATTAACTCTTTAAAGCCGTCATTATTCAAATCACAAACTTGAATCAAGCTATTTGAATAATTAAGTGAAAGGTCCGGCGCAACAATAAGCTTAGTGATAGAAAGATCATTCCCATTAATAAAATAACTATCATACGAATGACCCGCCGAAAGGAGGATATCTTCAATATCATCGCCGTTGTAATCAAATACCATAGAGTTATAATTCTCAGCCGAAACATCATCTATGAGCAAACTACTCGAGTCCTCATTACTTAAAAATATTTGATGTTTAGCTGCCTCTTGGTTGTAAGTAATACTGAGCCAATTTAGTTGCGTCCCTGACTGATTAAGAAATGCACCTACATGCTCAGCATTTAAAGGTAAGGGAGGTATCCATTTATTGTATTCTAGAAACCCTGTCTCACTGAGATTTAAGACATAATCAACATTACTGCGTAATACACCCCTTTTATTGTTCGAAAGCTTAATTGAAGCTACAGCGGATGTTGAGTTGTTCACATAACCAACTGAGTGATTATCTACGCCACCACGTGAGTGAAGGTTGATTTGATGCTTAGCTCTTGTTTGAGTATCAGAGTTTGATATATCAACAGCAAAATTTACCTTTAAATTACTACCAAAGTCAGGCGCGTTGCTTAACCAATTAACCTCTCCTTGCTCTGAAATCGAGATATTACTAGGCCCATAAGCTATTTTGTACTCAAAAGGACCATCGACTTCATCATTAGACAAATTAATGATGGCTGTATAGTGTTCACCTAATTCTATTTCATCATATGCAGTAATATCAGAAACAATTGCAGGGAGTTTTTCTAATTTGAACTCATGCTCTGCAGTATTTTCTGCGCCACTTGGGTCTACAACTGTTAACGAAATACGATAAAGACCAGGTAGATCTCCAAGAAATTCTATTTTACTCCCTGTGCTAATCTGCCAGCTAGCATTTTCAGGAAAAGCTGTTAATTTCCACTCATAACCCAATGGTTCTAAATCAGGGTCTTTGGACTGCGATGCATCAAGTGTAATTATAGAGTTTCTTCTAATTGAGTCAGGGGCTAAAATATCAGCCCTAGGAGCAGAGTTGATTTCATTGTTATAAACATCGTCTAGATCTGCTAAATAAAACTCTAGTGGTATAAACTCATTAGTTAAACGTATGCTCGAAATGTCATTGCCCTTAAGCTCAGCTAAAGCAGTATTTTGTGATACAAAGCTGTATTGCGCACCAACAATCGGAGGCAACGCTATATCATTATTGGGATAGAATTTGTCCGTTTTTACTGTTAACTTTCCTAAATCACTGAAATAAATATCACCATTAAAACCAATTCCATATCCAATATTAGTTGCATCTAAAACTGCATCAAGCCTTACATCCGAAAATAGAATATCATGCGAGCTTTCGTCTGAACCTTTGAATAGGATATTTACAATAGCGCTACTGTCACTATTTTCCTCTTCGCTACTAGCAATAGCAAAACCTTCTGTTGAGTAGACAACACCGAGCACTTCGTTACTAATTGTTAAATTGGGTACTATTCCATATTCAAGAACAAATTCTGCGTTAGAGCTTTCGATATAAATATCAGATTGCCCATTAAAAACCCACCCAGCAGCAGAGCAATTGTTATAAGTAATTATATAGTGCTGATTAGCCTCTTCCTCTTTCATTACAGTAGAGCCTGTAACACAACCGAAATGATCAGATTGGTTACTTAGCACTGGGTCATGGAGAAATAGATTTTGATAATCCTCACCAAATACTATGGAATTAAGACTATCTAGTAAATATGAGTACTGAGTAGTTAGTTGAGTTACATTACTTGCTGTTATTTCGAATAAAGATGTTTCACCGTTATAAATAGGCGCATTTTGATAGTCAGGCTTAACAAATTCAGCTTTTCCTGAAGAGCCAGAATCATTATTAACTGGTTTACTCGTATCACCACCTCCTCCTCCACAACCACTTAAAAGAGTTATTAAACATAGTACTTGGATTGATTTATTAATTTTCATCACTTGCTCCCTGTTACATTAATTTTACATCATTATCTTTTTTTTTAAAATCTTTAAAATAAAATCTAGTATTGATCATGGAGCTTCTTCACCTCGGCCTTAGTATAAAAGTTACAACATCATCCCAGTAAACATATATAACCATGCGATAATACCTAGAACAGTAATTGGACACCCAATAAAGAGCGAAATTAATGCAGCCATTTAATAGCTTAAACAAAGAGCTTTTAGCCCTACGTAAACAAACAGGCGAAATATGCCGACTCTTCAATAAAAGCCCGAGTAAAGGTAATTTAAAACGCATTAAAGAGCTATTCGCTCAATGTGGTGAAGGCGTAATTATAGAATCAGGTTTTCATTGCGATTATGGTAATCAAATAGCTATTGGTGATCGTAGCTTCATAAACATTAACTGTACGGTATTAGATGCCCCAATTAGTGAAGGAGCTATCAGCATTGGTGATGACTGCTTAATTGGCCCTAATGTTCAGCTATTGACTGTATCCCATGCTGTTAACCCTACACAGCGACTGAATAAAGAAAACTTTACTGCTCCTATTACAATAGGCAGCAACGTATGGATTGGCGCAGGTGCAATTATTTTAGCGGGCGTATGCATTGGGGATAACAGTGTTATTGGTGCGGGATCTGTAGTTACTAAAAATGTAGAGGCGGATACTGTTGTTGCTGGTAATCCAGCTCGTGAGATAAGAACACAATAACTATAATCGATATTGTTTTGCGTCGGGAGTCGCTACGCTCGCCCGACCTACATTCTAGAAGTAGGTGAGTGTACATTAATTATCCGCATTTCACTTTTCTGCAGACATAAAAAAGCCCGGCTCTTTCGAGTCGGGCTTTCTTGTATTTGGAGCCTGGCAATGTCCTACTTTCACATAGCAAATGCTACACTATCATCGGCGCTGTTTCGTTTCACTACTGAGTTCGGCATGGGGTCAGGTGGGTCCAAAACGCTATGGTTACCAAGCAAA